>NZ_JAHUWF010000010.1:0-263159 GCF_019219205.1 Pseudomonas sp. PDM27
TCTGGGAAGTGTATTTGTGCAGTTACCTTTTAGGGCGTTTGAAAAGCGGTGAAAACCGCCTTTCAAACCCACAAAAACGTAAAGGATGTCCCCGGTTTCGTTTGTAAAGGATGTATCCGTTTCTACACCGCGAAAGCGGAGTGTCAGTCACCATCAATGTTGACTGACAGGGCCTCTTCGCGAGCAAGCCCGCTCCCACCGTTGTTTCAAGCCATTTGCCGCTGGTCGCTACTGTCAGATCTGACAGTAGATCGCATGCAACCTCCACAACCTAATGAAACTGTAAGTACCCATCGCTCGGCAATGCGAACTTCAAACCGGCCAGAAAGGAGCGTCCTCATGAAACGCAATCTGATCAGCAATGGAAACTTTGAAACCAGAAACTTCGAATCCTGGACAGTGACCGAGTCCGGTGGAAGAGCAAAAGTCGTTATACACAAAAATAGCTACAGGGCTGAAATCAGAGTGGGTAAGCATGAGAAATTAAGGCTCGATACGGGCCGTTTCCGAGCCGGCCCGGGAGAGTTCGATCTTTCCCTCCAGGCCTCCATGCCTGAGTTAAAAACCGAGGACACGGCTGTCGAACGGCAAGATCCACCAATAATGTTTTGCACGTTATTCGGATGGAGCTCTGCCGAGCCGTTGCCGGTCGTCATCATGCCTATCTTCTTTTGGTTGTCTCAGCCTCGGAAACTCTATGAACACCACGGCGTCATGCCACCTGGCGTGGAGAACGTCCAATTGATCATCGCGTTTGAATCTGTATTGGAACCAGCACTAACAGGGCCGATCTACCTCGACAACGTGAAGTTCAAAGCGGACCTTGCGGGGTAATCACGCGGTTCAAATGTCTCTGTCATTCGTGGTGCGTAAAGCAAATACACAACATTTTTATGTGGGAGCGAGCTTGCTCGCGATAGCGGTGGATCAGTCAACAGCGATGTTGAATGTGATGCCGCCTTCGCGAGCAGGCTCGCTCCCACAGTTGTTTTGTGTTCCCGCCATGCCTGTAGGAGCTGCCGAAGGCTGCGATCCTGGCGTCATCGTGTCCACAGTTGTTCAAAGTTGTAACAAAGCAACCAAGGTATTTTCCAGAAAAATAATTAAACCTAATAAAAACAATAGGTTGTCTAAATTCTGAAGCTGTTACAGCCCATTTCTCCACCGATTGCCGCCTTACTGAACACTCGTTTAGTATGGCCTCAAGTCGCATCACCTCAGACCAATCACAATAATTCGAGGATTCCCATGACCACTCAATCGTCGCTGCTCAGCCAGGTCGAAGCAGGCGTTGCCTGGATCACCCTCAATCGCACTGCCCAGCGCAATGCGCTGGACATTCCGACGCTGAAAAACCTGCATGCCTTGCTCGACGGTTTCAACGCCGATCCAGCGGTGCGCGTGGTGGTATTGACGGGCAGTGGCCGCAGCTTCTGCGCGGGTGCCGACCTCGATGAATGGGCGGATGCCGAAGCCCGGGGCGCACTGGAGACCTACGGCTGGACCGAGACCGCCCACGCCTTGATGACTCGCCTGCACAGCCTGGAAAAACCCACCATCGCCGCCATCAACGGCACCGCTGTCGGCGCCGGGATGGACCTGACCCTGTGCTGCGACCTGCGCATTGCCGGCCAGTCGGCACGCTTCAAGGCCGGCTACACCAGCATGGCGTACTCGCCGGACGCTGGCGCCAGTTGGCACCTGCCGCGCCTGATCGGCAGCGAACAGGCCAAGCGCCTGCTGTTCCTCGATGAACTGTGGGGTGCTGACCGTGCCCTCGACGCCGGCCTGGTCGGCGATGTCTGTGCCGACGATCAGTTGCTGGCGGTCACCAGCGAACTGGCCGCACGCCTGGCCGCCGGGCCGACGTTTGCCTTCGCCCAGACCAAAAAACTCATGCGCGAAGGCGCTGATCGCAGCCTGGCGGAACAACTGCAAGCCGAACTCGCCGCGGGCCTGTTGTGCGGGCGCAGTGAAGACGGCAACGAAGCCCTGCGCGCCGCCATGGAAAAACGCCCGGCACGTTTCGTCGGCCGTTGATTCCCACACTTCTTTCAGCACACGAACAACAGGTAGCACCATGAATTTCCAACTGACCCAAGAACAAGAAATGTTGGTGGACTCGGTACGCAGCTTCGTCGAGAAGGAACTGCTGCCCTATGAAGAGCAAGTCGACCGCGCCGACGAGGTGTCCCCGGAGCTGGCGGCGCAGATTCGCGGCAAGGCGATCGCCGCCGGGTTCTACGCCTTCAACATGCCCGAAGAAGTGGGCGGTGGTGGCCTGGACTACCTGTCCCAGGCGCTGATCGAGCGTGAGCTGTCCAAGGTGTCCTGGGCACTGCACGTGTTCGTCGCGCGGCCGTCGAAAATCCTCATGGCCTGCACCGGCGACCAGATCAACGACTACCTGTTGCCGTGCATCCAGGGCGAGAAAATCGACTGCTTCGCCCTGACCGAGCCGGGTGCCGGTTCCGATGCCAATGCGATCAAGACCCGTGCCGTGCGTGAAGGCGACGACTTCATTCTCAACGGCAGCAAGCATTTCATCAGTCACGCCGGGCATGCCGACTTCGCCATCGTCTTCGCCGTGACCGACACCTACGAACACAACGGCAAAAAGCGTAACGCCGTGACCTCGTTCCTGGTCGACCGCAACACCCCGGGCATGACCATCCGCCGTGGACCCAAGTGCGTGAGCAACCGGGGTTACCACACCTTCGAAATGTTCTTCGACGACTGCCGCGTACCGGCCAGCAAAGTGCTGGGCGAAGTCGGCAAGGGTTGGGACGTGGCCAACGCCTGGCTGACCGCCGGGCGGGTGATGGTCGCGGCCAACTGCGTCGGTCAGGCCCAGCGTGCACTCGACGTGTCGCTGCAATGGGCGGCGGACCGCAAGCAATTCGGCCAGCCAATCGGCACTTACCAGGGCGTGTCGTTCAAGTTGGCCGACATGGCCACGCAGATCCGCGCCGCCGAACTGCTGACTCTGCACACCGCGTGGAAAATGGACCAGGGCACCATGACCGATGGCGAGGCCGGCATGGCCAAGCTGTTCGCCAGTGAAGTGCTCGGCCGTACCGCCGACGAAGCGGTGCAGATTTTCGGCGGCATGGGCCTGATGGACGAAGGTCCGGTGGAGCGCATCTGGCGTAACGCACGGATCGAACGGATCTGGGAAGGCACCTCGGAAATCCAGCGCCACATCATTTCCCGCGAGCTGCTGCGGCCGCTGCTGCGCTGACCGGCCCGGAGAATTCCCATGTCCCAAACCATTCGTGACAACCTCAAACGCATGCTCGCGCCGCAACACGTGGCGTTCGTCGGCGGCCGCAGCATGGCGCGCGCCCTCAAGCGCTGTGCCGAGGGCGGCTACCCAGGGCAGATGTGGCTGGTCAATCCGCAGCACGACAGCCTTGAAGGTGTGCCGTGTGTGCGCAGCGTTGCCGAGTTGCCTTGCGGCCCGGACGCGGTATTCATCGCCACCAACCGCGAACTCACCCTGACCTGCGTGGCCGAACTGGCCGCCATCGGCGCGGGCGGCGCGATCTGCTACGCCTCGGGTTTCGCCGAAACCGGCGCCGAAGGCCAGGCCCTGCAACAGCAACTGCTCAAGGCCGCTGGCGACATGGCCTTGCTTGGCCCCAACTGCTACGGCCTGCTCGACTACCTGCACAGCTCCGCGCTGTGGCCGGTGGCCCATGGCGGCAAAGCGGTGGAGAAGGGCGTGGCGGTGCTGACCCAGAGCGGCAACTTCGCCTACAACCTGTCCATGAGCGACCGCTCGTTGCCGGTGGCCTACATGGCGTCGGTGGGCAATCAGGCGCAACTGGGCGTGGCTGAATTGATGGACGTGTTGCTCGACGAACCGCGGGTCACCGCCATCGGCTTGCACCTCGAAGGCCTGAAGAACGTCCCGGGTTTTGCCCGCGCCGCGCACAAGGCGCTGGAGAAGGGCATCCCGATCATTGCCCTGAAAACCGGCGTGTCGCAGATCGGCGCCGAACTGGCCTTGAGTCATACCAGTTCGCTGTCCGGCTCCGATGCACTGTACGACGCGCTGTTCGACCGTCTGGGGGTGATCCGCGTCAGCGGCCCGGTGAGTTTTGTCGAAACCCTCAAGGCCGCGGCCTGCGGCAACCTGCCAGCGGGCAACAGCCTGATCGCGCTGGCCTGTTCCGGCGGTGACGCCGGCCTGATTGCCGACTACGCCGAACGCAACGACCTGGGCCTGCCGAAACTCGATCAAGGGCAGGTCGGCGAACTCGCGCACGTGCTGCCGACCTACGCCAACCTGGTCAACCCGCTGGATTTCACCACGGCGATCTGGGGCGACGGCGAAGCCTTGAACCGCATGCTCGACAGCGCCCTGCGCACCGAAGCCGACGCGGCGATGCTGGTGCTCGACTACCCGTCGGAGTTCACCGGCGAGCGCAAGGAGTGCGACCTGCTGCTGGAGCTGTACTGCGCGGCACTGCAGCGCCACGGCAAGACCGGTTTCGTCACCTCGGCCTTCCCCGAATTGCTGCCGGCCCATGCCCGTGAGCGTCTGCACGCGCAAGGTGTCGCGGCCTTGCAGGGCGTCGAAGACGGGCTGGCCGCGTGGGGCCGCATCGCCGGTTATCAGCGCAATCGCCAGGCCTTGCTGGCGTTGGGTGAATCGGCGCTGGTGCCGCTGTGCCCGCACGCGCTGGAAGGCGAGGGGCGTTTGCTCAATGAATGGGATTCCAAGCAGGCGTTGAAAGCCTTTGGCCTGCCGACGCCAAACGGCGTTTTGAGCACCCCGGAACAGGCCCTGAAGGATGCCGAGTCACTGGGTTATCCGCTGGTCTTGAAAGCCGTCAGCGCACAGCTGCCGCACAAGACCGAGGCCGGTGCCGTGGCGCTGAACCTCAAGGATGGCGCGGCGTTGAGCGCGGCGCTGGAGCAGATGCGCGCCAGCATTGCCGCCTACGCCCCGGGCGTAGCCTTCGATCAACTGTTGCTCGAGCCGATGGCCAAGCCGCCACTGGCTGAGCTGATTGTCGGCATCAAGCGCGAAAACGATTTCGGCCTCGCGCTGGTGATCGGTGCCGGCGGCATTCTGGTGGAGTTGCTCAAGGACAGTCGCAGCCTGTTGCTGCCGACCACCGACGGTGCGATCCGCAATGCCTTGCTCAGCCTGCGCAGCGCCCCGTTGCTGCAAGGCTTCCGTGGCCGCGAGTCGGCTGACCTCGACGCCCTGGTGACGGCGATCCGCGCCGTGGCCGATTACGCCTGCGAAAACGCCGCGCAACTGCTGGAACTCGATGTGAACCCATTGTTGGTCGGTGCCCAGGGCACGACTGCGGTCGATGCGTTGATTCGCCTCGGCCACGAGTGAGGACATGAACATGCAAAGCAAAACCTTGACCGGCGGCCAGGCCCTGGTGCGCCTGTTGGCCAACTACGGCGTCGATACCGTGTTCGGCATCCCCGGCGTACACACCCTGGAGCTGTATCGCGGCTTGCCCGGCAGCGGCATTCGCCACGTGCTGACCCGTCATGAGCAGGGCGCCAGCTTCATGGCCGACGGTTATGCCCGGGTCAGCGGCAAACCCGGCGTGTGCTTCGTCATCACCGGCCCCGGCGTGACCAACGCCGCCACCGGTATCGGCCAGGCCTATGCCGATTCGATTCCGATGCTGGTGATTTCCAGCGTCAACCACAGCGCCAGCCTCGGCAAGGGCTGGGGCAGCCTGCACGAGTGTCAGGATCAGCGGGCGATGACCGCGCCGATCACGGCGTTCTCGGCCGTGGCGCTGACCGCCGAAGACCTGCCGGAACTGGTCGCCCGTGCCTACGCGGTGTTCGACAGCGAGCGGCCGCGCCCGGTGCACATCTCGGTGCCGCTGGACGTGTTGGCGGCACCGATTGCCCGTGACTGGAGCAACGACGTGGTGCGTCGCCCGGGCCGTGGTCCGGCATCCGCCACTGCGCTTGACCAGGCCGTGGCCAAACTCAAAGGCGCCAAACGGCCGATGATCATCGCTGGTGGCGGTGCACTGAATGCCGTGCAGGAACTGAGCGAACTCAGCACACGTCTCGCTGCGCCACTGTTCACCAGTGTCGCCGGCAAGGGCCTGCTGCCACCGGATGCACCACTCAACGCAGGCTCCTCCCTGTGTGTGGAGCCGGGCTGGAAGCTGATCGCCGAGGCCGACGTGGTGCTGGCGGTCGGCACTGAAATGGCCGACACCGACTTCTGGCGCGAACGCCTGCCGCTCCAGGGTGAACTGCTGCGCGTCGATATCGACCCGCGCAAATTCAACGACTTCTATCCCTGCGCAGTGGCCTTGCAGGGCGATGCACAACAAACCCTCAGCGGTTTGCTTGAGCGCCTGCCATCGGACGTGCGGGATGCCGGCACGGCGATCGCCTCGGTGGCCGCGTTGCGCGAAGCGGTCAAGGCCAGCCATGGCCCGTTGCAGTCGATCCATCAGGCGATTCTCGAGCGTATCGCCGCGGAGCTGCCGGAAAACGCTTTTATCAGCACCGACATGACCCAGCTTGCGTATACGGGTAACTACGCCTTTGACAGCCTGGCCATCCGCAGCTGGTTGCACCCGACCGGCTACGGCACCTTGGGTTATGGCCTGCCGGCGGGGATCGGCGCCAAGTTCGGGGCACCGCAACGGCCCGGTCTGGTGCTGGTCGGCGACGGTGGTTTCCTCTACACCGCGCAGGAACTGGCGACGGCCGTCGAAGAGCTGGACAGCCCGCTGGTGGTGCTGCTGTGGAACAACGACGCCCTGGGGCAGATCCGCGACGACATGCTCGGCCTGGACATCGAACCCATCGGCGTACTGCCGCGCAATCCGGATTTCGCCGCCCTCGCGCGTGCGTTCGGTTGCACGGTGAACCAGCCGCAAAGCCTGGCCGAGTTGCAGACCGACTTGCGCCACGGCTTCAAGCGCAACGGCGTGACCTTGATCGAACTCAAGCATGCCTGCGCGCACTGATCTGTATTTGAAGGGGACGAAGCCATGCGCTTTTCCGATCTGACTCAACGTATCGCCGGTGATGGCGCTGCCGCGTGGGATATTCATTACCGCGCCCTGGCACTGCGCGAGCAGGGCCAGGACATTTTGCTGCTGTCCGTGGGCGACCCGGATTTCGACACGCCACAACCCATCGTGCAGGGTGCCATCGACAGCCTGCTGAGCGGCAACACCCATTACGCCGAGGTGCGCGGCAAGCGTGCCCTGCGTGAGGCCATTGCCAGGCGTCATCAACAACGCAGCGGCCAAAGCGTTTCGGCGGATCAGGTCACCGTGCTGGCCGGGGCGCAATGTGCGTTGTTCAGCGTGGCCCAATGCGTGCTCAATCCCGGTGACGAAGTGATCGTCGCCGAACCGATGTACGTCACCTACGAAGCCGTGTTCGGTGCCTGCGGCGCCGTGGTGGTGCCGGTGCCGGTGCGCTCGGAAAACGGCTTCCGGGTGTTGCCTGAAGATGTCGCCGCGCGTATCACACCGCGCACTCGGGCCCTGGCGCTGAACAGTCCGCACAACCCGTCCGGCGCCAGTCTGCCGCGCAGCACCTGGGCCGCTCTGGCCGAGTTGTGCATCGCCCACGACCTGTGGCTGATTTCCGACGAGGTCTACAGCGAACTGCTGTTTGAAGGCGAACACGTCAGCCCGGCGAGCCTGCCGGGCATGGCCGAGCGCACGGCGACCCTCAACAGCCTGTCGAAATCCCACGCCATGACCGGCTGGCGCGTCGGCTGGGTGGTGGCGCCACCATCCCTCGCTGCGCACCTGGAAAACCTTGCGCTGTGCATGCTCTACGGCTCGCCGGATTTCATTCAGGACGCTGCCGTGGTGGCCCTGGAAAGCAACCTGCCGGAACTTGTGGCCATGCGCGAAGCCTATCGCCAGCGCCGCGACCTGGTGTGCGACAGCCTGGCCGATTGCCCCGGGGTGCGGGCGTTGAAACCTGACGGCGGCATGTTCGTGATGCTCGATATCCGCCAGACCGGGCTCAGTGCCCAGGCGTTTGCCGACCGTCTGCTGGATCGCCACGGTGTGTCGGTATTGGCGGGCGAGGCCTTTGGTCCGAGCGCGGCGGGGCATATTCGACTCGGTCTGGTGGTCGGCGCCGAACCCTTGCGCGATGCCTGCCAGCGCATTGCCCGTTGTGCCCAGGAATTGATGGAGACCCAGGTTCATGCTTAATCACAATGCACTGTTTATTGATGGCCGCTGGCAAAAACCGTCGGGGCAGGGCATCGCCCAGGTGATCAACCCGGCCACTGAAGAAGTGGCCGGCAGCGTGCCGCTCGGTGATGAACTTGATGTCGAAAACGCTGTGGCCGCTGCACGCCGGGCCTTCGATTCATGGTCGCGTACGCCGTCCAGCGTGCGCGCCGGTTACATTCGCGCCCTGGCCGGGCAATTGCGTGCCCGCGCTGACGAGATGGCCTCGGTCATCACCACTGAGTTGGGCATGCCGGTGCAATGGTGCCGCTCGGTGCAGGTTGACGGGCCGATCGCTGGCCTTGAGCAGTACGTCGAACTGGCCCATCTCATGGACGAGGTGCGCGAAGTCGGCAATTCGCTGGTGATCCGCGAGGCCGTGGGCGTCTGCGCATTCATCAACCCGTGGAATTACCCACTGCACCAGTTGATCGGCAAACTGGCCCCGGCCCTGGCCGCCGGTTGCACCGTGGTGGTCAAGCCGAGCCAGGAAACCCCGCTGCATGCCTTCCTGCTGGCGCAGATGATCGAGGACATCGGCCTGCCGGCCGGGGTGTTCAACCTGGTCAGCGGGCCGGGTTCGAAAGTCGGCGAAGCACTGGCCAAACACCCTGACGTGGACATGGTGTCGTTCACCGGCTCCACTGGTGCCGGAGTGCGGGTCGCCCAAGCGGCGGCGCCTTCGGTGAAACGGGTGTGCCTGGAACTGGGCGGCAAATCGCCGCTGCTGATCGCTGAGGATGCGGATCTGGATGCGGCTGTGCGTTACGGCGTGCAGGACGTGATGATCAACTCCGGTCAGACCTGCACCGCCTTGACCCGCATGCTTCTGCCGGCCAGCCGCTATGCCGAAGCCGTGGAAATCGCCCTGCAGGAGACCCTGAGCCTGCGCATGGGCGATCCCCTGGACCCGCAAAGCTTCCTGGGACCTATGTGTTCAGCGGGGCAAAAACGCACCGTGCTCGATTACATCAAGGTCGGCCAAGAGGAAGGCGCACGGCTGCTGTGCGGCGGTGACGCGCCGTCGGCCTTCGAGCGCGGCTTCTATGTCAGCCCGACGCTGTTCGCCGATGTCGACAACCGCATGCGCATCGCCCAGGAAGAAATCTTCGGCCCGGTGCTGTGCCTGATTCCCTACACCGATGAAGCACAGGCCATCCAGATCGCCAACGACTCGCCGTTCGGCCTGTCCAGCGGCGTCTGGGCCGGCAGTGCCGAGCGTGCCTTGCACCTGGGCCGGCAGATGCGCGCCGGCCAGTGCTTCCTCAATGGCGCGGCGTTCAATTATCAGGCGCCGTTCGGTGGCTACAAACAATCGGGCAATGGCCGGGAGTGGGGTGAGGAGGGACTCAACGAGTTCGTCGAAGTGAAGGCGATCCAGGTGTGACGGTAGGCGATTCAGATGTTGTATGCACCGGGCCCTGGCCCGGTGTCTTGCGTGGTTTTGAACCGGTAATTCATTAGCTTTTTGATCAGGGGCAATGCAATGAGCGATAACAAAAACAAGATTACTCAAGCGAACCATGAATTCAGCTTCCCGCGCAGGGACTTCCTGAAATACAGCGCGGCAGCCGCGGCGGTGGCCGGGGCGTTCTCCATGGGGCTGCCGTTCGGCGCCTTTGCCGGGGAGGCCACACCCAAACCGGGTGGCGTGTTGCGTCTGGGCCTGGCGGGCGGCAGCACCACGGACTCGAAAGATCCGGGTTCCTGGTCCGACACCTTCACCTTCGTCGGCTTCTCGGCGGTCTATAACACCCTGACCGAAATTGCCGTCGACGGCACCGCCATCCCCGAACTGGCCGAAAGCTGGATCTCGACCCCGGACGCGCGCGTCTGGACGTTCAAGATTCGTCAGGGCGTGACCTTCCACAACGGCAAGACCCTGACCGCCGAGGACGTGGTGGCGTCGATCCAGCATCACCTCGGCGAGAAATCCACCTCGGCGGCCAAGACCGTGCTGGGCGACGTGGCCAAAGTCAGCGCCAACGGCAGCGACAGCGTGGTGTTCGAACTGCACTCGGGCAACGCCGACTTCTCCTATGTGGTTGCCGATTACCACCTGGCGATCATGCCGAGCAAGGACGGCGCGGCGGACTGGCAGGCCGGCGCCGGCACCGGTGGCTATCGCCTCAAGGACTTCGAACCGGGCGTGCGCATGACCCTGGAACGCAGCCCCGATTACTGGAAACCGGGCCGCGCGCACTTCGCCAGCGCCGAGTTGATCGCGATTTCCGACGGCGCGGCACGGGTCAATGCGCTGGTCACCGGGCAGGTGGATGTGATCAACAAGGTCGACCTGAAAACCGTCGCGCTGCTCAAGCGCAACCCGAACCTGGTCATCGAAGAAACCAAAGGCGCCCAGCACTACACCTTCCCGATGCTCACCGACAGCCAGGTGTTCCTGAACAACGACGTGCGCCTGGCGATGAAACACGCGATCAACCGCGAAACCCTGCTGGACTCGGTGCTGCACGGCTATGGCCTGGTGGGCAACGACCACCCGATCCAGCCCGGCAGCCGCTTCATCAACACCGCACTGGAACAACGCACCTACGATCCGGACAAATCGCGCTTCTACCTGAAAAAGGCCGGCCTGGATTCGCTCAAGGTGCGCCTGCAAGCCTCCGACGCGGCCTACACCGGCGCGGTGGACGCCTCGGTGCTGTTCAAGGAGCAGGCGCGTGCTGCCGGGATCGACATCGATGTGGTGCGCGAGCCGGCCGATGGCTTCTTCTCCAACGTGTGGATGAAGCAACCCTTCACCACCTCGTTCTGGTACAGCAGCCTGACCGCCGACCGCATGTTCAGCATCGGCTACGCCAAGGGTGCGGCCTGGAACGAAACCCACTGGGACAACCCGCGCTTCAATCAACTGCTCAACGCCGCTCGGGGCGAAATGAACGACCCGCTGCGCCGCGAGATGTACAACGAAATGCAGGCGCTGTGCCGGGACGAGGGCGGGGCGATCGTGCCGCTGTTCGCCAGTTCCGTGGCAGCGCGTTCCAATCGGGTGGTTCACGGCGGGCAGACGGCGCCCTACGGTGAACTGGATGGCCTGCGGGTGATCGAGCGCTGGTGGCAGGCATAAAGCGGAAAGTTGAACTGTGGAGATCAACTGTGGGAGCGAGCTTGCTCGCGATGACGGCAGCACATTCAACATCAATGTTGGCTGACAGTCCGCTATCGCGAGCAAGCTCGCTCCCACAGGGGGCGTGTTCCCACAGTAGAAATTTGCAGGATTATGCAAGCGTGCCTATTTTCAAGGAACTGCACGATGAGAAGTATTTTCAAGCTGTTGGGACAGCGCCTCGCATTAGGCCTGCTGTCCCTGTTCGCCGTTTCAGTGATCATCTTCCTGGCCGTCGGCATGCTCCCGGGCGACATCGCCCAGGCCATGCTCGGCCAGTCGGCCACCCCGGAAACCGTGGCGGCCTACCGCGCGCAACTGGGGCTGGATCTGCCGCCGCTGAGCCGTTTCGGCCACTGGATCTGGCAGCTGTTGCACGGTGATCTCGGTGTATCGCTGGCCAACCAGCGGCCCATCGCCGATCTGGTTGGCTCGCGCCTGGGCAACACCTTCAGCCTCGCCTTGCTGGCGGCCCTGGTGTCGGTGCCGCTGGCATTGTGTCTGGGGATGCTCGCCGCGCTGTACCGCAACAGCTGGTTCGACCGCCTGCTCAACACTTCGGCCCTGAGCGCGGTGTCGTTCCCCGAGTTCTTCGTTGCCTACATCCTGATCCTGGTGTTCGCGGTGAAGCTCAACTGGTTCCCGAGCATTTCCAACCTGGCGCCGGACGCTTCGTTGGGCACGGTACTGGAACGCTCGGTGTTGCCGGTGGCGACCCTGAGCCTGGTGGTGATCGCGCAGATGATGCGCATGACCCGCGCCTCGTTGATCAACTTGCTGGCCAGCCCCTACATCGAAATGGCCCGGCTCAAGGGCATCAGCCAGTCGCGGATCATCTTCCGTCACGCCTTGCCCAATGCCCTGGCGCCCATCGTCAACGTGGTGGCATTGAACCTCGCGTACCTGGTGGTCGGCGTGGTGGTGGTCGAAGTGGTGTTTGTCTATCCGGGGCTCGGCCAGTTGCTGGTGGACTCGGTGGCCAAGCGCGACATTCCGGTGGTGCAGGCCTGCAGCCTGATCTTCGCCGCGACCTACATCCTGCTCAACACAAGCGCCGATGTGCTGTCGATTGCCAGCAACCCACGCCTGATGCATCCGAAGGGGTAGACCATGAGCCTGTTAAAACACGTGTGGCGGGCGCCCCTGAGCGCCCGGTTCGGTTTGTTGATGATCCTGCTGTACGTGCTGGTGGCGGTGTTCGCGCCGGTACTGGCACCGTTCGGCGAAACCCAGGTGGTGGGCGGGGGCTTTGAGCCGTGGGGCGGGCAGTTCCTGTTGGGCACCGATAACCTGGGGCGCGACATGTTCAGTCGCCTGGTCTATGGCGCGCGCAACACCCTGGGCATTGCCTTCCTCACCACGGTGTTGGCGTTTTTGCTCGGTGGGTCCTGCGGCTTGATCGCGGCGATCAAGGGCGGCTGGGTCGATCAGGGTTTGTCGCGGGTGGTGGACATCCTCATGGCCATTCCGCAACTGATCTTCGCCTTGCTGATCCTCAGCGTGGTCGGCACCACGGCGACGTCGCTGGTGTTGGTGATTGCGCTGCTGGATGCGACCCGGGTGTTCCGCCTGTCGCGCGCGGTGGCCATGAACGTGGTGGTGCAGGACTTCGTCGAAGCCGCGCGCCTGCGTGGTGAGGGCCTGTGCTGGCTGGTGACCCGCGAAGTGCTGCCCAACGCGGCGGCACCGCTGATTGCCGAGTTCGGCCTGCGTTTCTGCTTCGTGTTCCTGTTCATCAGCGCGCTGTCGTTCCTCGGCCTGGGCATTCAACCGCCCACCGCCGACTGGGGCAGCATGGTGCGCGACAACGCCGTGCTGATCACCTTCGGCGACATCAGTCCGTTGCTGCCCGCCCTGGCCGTGGCCTTGATCACGGTCAGCGTCAACTTCGTCGTCGACTGGATGCTGCACAAATCCAGCGGCCTCAAGGAGTGCTGAACATGACGACCACAAAACCTTTGCTGGAAATCCGCGACCTGCACATCGAAGGCCATTACGAAGACGCCTGGCATCCGCTGATCAAGGGCATCGACCTGACCCTGCAGCGAGGCGAGGTGCTGGGGCTGATCGGCGAGTCCGGCGCGGGCAAGTCGACCCTCGGCCTGTCGGCCATGGGCTACACCCGCGACGGCTGCCGGATCACCGGCGGCTCGGTGCACTTCGACGGCATCGACCTGCTCGAGGCTAAGCCTGAAGCCCTGCGCAAACTGCGGGGGTTGCGCATTGCCTATGTGGCACAGAGCGCGGCGGCCTCGTTCAACCCGGCCCATCGACTGATCGACCAGCACGTCGAAACCGCTGTGAAAAACGGCGGCATGAGCCGCGACCAGGCCATGCGCGAGGCGGTGGAACTGTATCGGGTGCTGCGCCTGCCCAACCCCGAAACCATCGGCCAGCGCTATCCGCACCAGGTCTCCGGCGGCCAGTTGCAGCGGGTCATGACCGCGATGGCCATGGCCTGTCACCCGGACCTGATCATCTTCGACGAACCGACCACGGCGCTGGACGTCACCACCCAGATTGAAGTGCTCGCCGCCATTCGCGATGCCGTGGCGACCTATGGCAGCGCGGCGATCTACATCAGCCACGACCTGGCGGTGGTCGCGCAGATGGCCGACCGCATCATGGTGCTGCGCCACGGCAAACTGGTGGAAGAGGCCGAGACCCGCAAGATGCTCGGCGACCCGCAGGAGGACTACACCAAGTCGCTGTGGGCGGTGCGCAGTTTCCGCACCGAGCCCAAGGCCAGTCCGCAACAGGAACAACCGTTGCTGGAACTGCGCAACAGCTGCGCCAGTTATGGCCGGCAACCGGTGCTGCACGATGTATCGTTGAAGCTGTATCGCGGCCAGACCCTGGCAGTGATCGGCGAATCCGGTAGCGGCAAGAGCTCCACGGCGCGGCTGATCACCGGCTTGCTGCCGCCGACTTACGGCCAGGTGCTGTACGACGGCGAACCCTTGCCGGCGGACTTTCGCCAACGCAGCAAGGAGCAACTGCGGCGCATCCAGATGATCTACCAGATCCCCGACACGGCGCTGAACCCGCGTCAGCGCATCGTCGATATCATCGGTCGGCCATTGACGTTTTATCTGGGCCTCAAGGGCAAGGCCATGCGTGCCCGGGTCGCCGAACTGCTGGAGATGATCGAACTCGACCCGGCGACCTTCATGGAGCGCCAACCCCGGGAGCTGTCGGGCGGGCAGAAGCAACGCATCTGCATCGCCAGGGCCCTGGCGGCGGATCCGCAACTGATCATCTGCGATGAAGTGACCTCGGCCCTCGACCAACTGGTCGCCGAAGGCGTACTGAAATTGCTCAACCGCATCCAGCAACAACTGGGTGTCGCCTATCTGTTCATCACTCACGATGTTGCTACTGTGCGGGCGATTGCCGATGAGGTATTGGTGATGCAACGGGGCAGGGTGGTGGACCACGGCTCGCGCAGCCAGATCTTCACCCCGCCGCACCAGGACTACACCGGGCTGCTGTTTTCTTCGGAACCGCAAATGGACCCCGACTGGCTCGACCGCTTGCTGGCCACGCGCGCTTGCACACCTTCAACCGATTCGCTGGAACACGTCTAAGGAACCACCATGAAAGTACTGATCGTCCACGCTCACCCGGAGCCGCAATCCTTCACCGCCGCCCTGCGTGACCAGTCCGTCGCCACGCTCCAGGCCCAGGGCCATGAAGTGCAGGTCAGCGACCTGTACAAAATGAACTGGAACCCGGTGGCCAGCGACGCCGACTTCTCGAATCGGGAAAACCCCGAGTACCTGGTCTACGCACTGGAACAACGCCTGGGCGTGAAGAGCCAGTCGCTGGCGCCGGACATCCAGGCCGAACTGGACAAACTGCTGTGGGCCGACCTGCTGATCCTCAACTTCCCGATCTTCTGGTTTTCCACCCCGGCCATGCTCAAGGGCTGGATCGACCGGGTGCTGGTGTCGGGCATCTGCTATGGCGGCAAGCGCTTCTACGATCAGGGTGGATTGGCCGGCAAGAAAGCGCTGGTGACCGTGACCCTGGGTGGCCGTGAACACATGTTTGGCGAAGGCGCGATCCACGGCCCGCTGGAGGACATGCTGCGGCCGATCCTGCGTGGCACGCTGGCTTATGTTGGTTTTGATGTGCTGGAGCCGTTTGTGGCCTGGCATGTGCCGTACATCAGCGAAGAGGCGCGCCAGCAGTTCCTGGTTGACTACGACCAGCGACTGCAACACCTGAGTGATGACCAGCCGTTGGTATTCCCGAAGCTGTCGCAGTTCGATGACAAACTCTATCCGCTGACCACCAATGCCTGATCAACACCGCTAACCCTGTGGGAGCGGGCTTGCTCGCGAAGGGGCCTTCAAATTCAACATCATTGGTGGCTGATACACCGCCATCGCGAGCAAGCTCGCTCCCACAATGATTGGTGCTGCCGCAGAAGCCTGACCAACACCACAAACCCTGTGGGAGCGAGCCTGCTCCCACAATGATTGGTGCTGCCGCAGATGCCTGACCAACACCACAAACCCTGTGGGAGCGGGCTTGCCCGCGAAGGGGCCTCCAAATTCAACATCATTGGTGGCTGATACACCGCTTTCGCGAGCAAGCCCGCTCCCACAAAGACCTGCATTGTTCTGAATGCGCAAACACTGAAGTCGCCGAGAATGGAATTGTTGGTGCAGTGGCGGGCTTGTAGCCTCCATTACGCCGAACACCACGATCCGCCAACGATCGGGTGGAGCTCAAGCCAGGGCTCATCAAGACGTCATACCTTGCTTTCGGCCTCATGCCCCTTCGGGGGATTGGCGCCTAATAAAAATAAGGAAGGCAGGTATGAGTATTCGTGCATGGGTTTGCGCAGCAACCCTGTTCGCGCCCGTTCTGGGTGCCGACGTTTTGTTTCCCTCTATGGCTCTGGCAGCAGACGATCCCATGGGTTCGCTGGTGCGCAATGTCTTCGGCGACAGCCTTGAGCGCGAACACGGGATCAAGATCTACGGCTGGGCCCAGGCCGGTGTGATCTATAACAACAACGGCACGGATGACGTCAGCAAGCAAAGCTTCTTCAATACCGACGAAGGTGTGAACCTCAACCAGTTCGCCCTGGCCGTGGAGAAGAAACCCAAGAGCAATGTGATCGGCCGCGTCGGTCCGTTTCCCGGCGCGATGCCGCAAGAAGCCGATTGGGGTTTCAACGTCACGGCGCTGTACGGCAAGGATGCGCGCTTCTTCAAGACCTACGGCTGGGACGAAGACCTGAGCGTCAACCGCGACAACAAGCCTGAAGATCCGGCGTTTACCGTCGCCCAGGCCTATGTCAACTTCTACTTCCCGGTGCTCGGCGGTTCGGAGTTGATGATCGGGATTTTCCACACGCCGCTGGAAAACGAAATCGGTTTCGCCTTGCCATCTCCGGCACCGACTGACTTCTACACCCACACCTATTCATTCATGCACGGCCCGGCCAAACATGCCGGTGCACTGTACTCGTTCAAACTGCCTTCGGAGCCGGGCGAAAGCATGCTCGGCTTCGAGCTGGGCGTGGTGCAGGGCTGGAACAATCTGCAGGACCCCAATCACTCGCCGGACGTGATCGCCAACGTGCGCTGGCGCTCGGCGGACTTCGGCACCTGGATCGACTGGGAAAACATCTACGGCAATGGCGCTGGCGACAGTTTCGCCGAGTGCAGTTGTGGCTCGCCGCTGCCGGCGGGCACCAAGGATGACGACTACAAGCGCCTGGCGTCCTACCTGACCCTGTCGCAAGTGCTCGACCCGAACAACCGCGTGGCGCTGGAGTTGAACTACGGCAAGCAGGAGCAGGGCGCCTTCGCCGGGTTCGCCAACAAGAACGACGCGACCTGGTATGGCACCGACATTAACTGGTATCACAAACTCAGCGAAAACCTGATGTGGAACAGTCGCGCCGAGTGGTTCTACACCGACGCCCCGGTCCACGTAATGATGGCCAACATCGACCCGAACACCGGGATACCCGATCCGACCTGGGGCAGTTTCTACGGCGTCACCACCAACCTGGCCTGGACGCCGACACCCAACGTGCGCCTGCGTCCGGAACTGCGCTACGACATCCATTCGGGCCCCGGTCGCGATGCCTATGCCGACGGCGAAAAGGATTCGCAGGTGGTCGCGTCGTTCGACGTCAGTTTCTTCTTCTAAACGGATTTCCCTGCTTTACCCCTGACCCTGCGTGATGGCCCGGCCACACGTGGCGACCCCGTTCGTCCAGGCTTTTGGAGTATTTACATGACAGACAACAACGATAAAAACCTGTTAGGCCGCGACTTCTCCCGCCGTGATTTCCTGCGCAGTACCGGTATTGCCGCCGGTGGCGTGGCACTGGCAAGCATGCCGTTCACCTTTGCCATCGGCGGTGAGCGGGTGATCAAGCTCGGATATGTCAGCCCGCAGACCGGGCCGTTGGCGCCGTTTGCGGCGGCCGACAACTACATCATCGAGTCGCTCAAGCAAGTCTTGAAGAACTCGATCAATGTCGCAGGCAAGGCCTATCGCCTGGAGGTCATCGTCAAGGACAGCCAGTCCAACCCCAACCGCGCGGCGGAAGTGGCGAGCGAGCTGATCCTGTCGGACCAGGTCGACCTGATGCTGGTGTCGTCGACCCCGGAGACCACCAACCCGGTGTCCGACCAGTGCGAAATCAACGAGATTCCCTGCATCTCCACGGTGGCTCCGTGGCAACCGTGGTTCTTTACCCGGGGCGGCAAACCGGATCAAGGTTTCGAGTGGACCTACCATTTCTTTTGGGGCCTGGAAGATGTGATCGGCACTTACAGCGCCATGTGGGGCGCGATGCCGTCGAACAAAATCGTCGGTGGTCTGTTCCCCAACGACGGCGACGGCAATGCCTGGGGCGATCAGAAGCTCGGGTTCCCACCGGTACTGGCGCAAAAGGGCTTTCAACTGGTCGATCCTGGCCGCTTCCAGAGTCTGACCGACGATTTTTCCGCGCAGATTGCCGCGTTCAAAAAGGCCGATGTCGAGATCGTTACCGGTGTGGTCATTCCGCCGGACCTGAGCACGTTCTGGACCCAGGCCCGGCAGCAAGGCTTCAATCCGAAAGCCGTATCGGTGGGCAAGGCATTGTTGTTTCCGACGGCAGTCGAGGCATTGGGCAAGGCCGGCAACAACCTGTCGACCGAAATCTGGTGGAGCCCGACTCACCCGTTCAGCTCGTCGTTGACCGGCGCCAGTGCCGGCCAATTGGCCCAGGGTTTCACCCAGGCCACCGGCAAGCAGTGGACGCAACCGTTGGGGTTCGTGCATGCCCTGTTCGAACTGGCAGTGGACATCCTCAAACGCACCGAAGAAATCGGCAACGGCCAAGCGGTCCGCGATGCCTTGCTCAAGACCAACCTCAATACGGTGGTCGGCCCGATCAACTGGAATGGCGGACCGGTGAAGAACGTCGCCAAGACTCCGCTGGTCAGCGGCCAGTGGCGACTGGGCAAGGACAATAAATACGACCTGATCGTGACCAGCAATGCCACCGCCCCGGCGATTCCGCTGGGTGGCGAGATGCAGGCCATTACCTATTAATCGCGCAACAGGACTCGGGTGCACCATGCAACAACCACTTCTGAAAATGACCGATGTGCACAAAAGCTACGGCTCGGTGAAGGTCACGGATGCCATCGACCTGACCCTGCAACCGGGTGAAGCACTGGGCATCATCGGTCCCAATGGCGCGGGTAAAAGCACGCTGTTCAACCTGATCGCCGGTGGCGTGGCGGCCGACAAGGGACAGATCCATTTCGAAGGCCGCAACGTCACCCGCGAACCTGTATTCAAGCGCTGTCAGCAGGGCATCGGCCGTTCCCACCAGATTCCGCATCCGTTCGTGAAAATGACCGTGTTCGAGAACCTGTTGGTGGGCGCAACCTTCGGTGCACGGCTGCGTGACAACGAAGCCAGCCAGTGGTGTGCGCAGACGCTGGAACTCACTGGCCTGATGCGCAAGGCCAATGTGCTGGCCGGCTCACTGACCTTGCTCGACCGCAAGCGCCTGGAAATGGCCCGGGCCTTGTCGACCCGGCCGCGCCTGTTGTTGCTCGACGAAATTGCCGGAGGCCTGACCGAACCGGAATGCCTGGCACTGGTGGAAACCATTCAAGGCATCCACAAGTCCGGCGTTGCCATCATCTGGATCGAGCACATCGTGCACGCCTTGCTGGCGGTGGTCAGTCGCCTGACGGTGATCAACTTCGGCGCCAAGCTGGCTGAAGGCGAACCGCGCAGCGTCATGGCCGACCCTCGGGTCCAGGACATCTACATGGGCATCGGGAGCTGACGCATGCTGACCATCGAAAAACTCTGCGCCGGCTACGGCGACTTTCAAGCGCTGTTCGACATCAGCCTGACCCTTGAGGCCGGTGAAACCGTGGCGATCATCGGCTCCAACGGTGCGGGCAAGTCGACGTTCCTGCGCTCCTTGGCCGGGTTGATCAAGAACCAACCGAGCGCCATTACTTTCAAGGGTCAGACCATTGGCGACATGGCGGCCAATCAGGTGCTGGAGCGCGGCATCGCACTGGTGCCGGAGGGCCGAAAGCTGTTTCCGTCCTTGAGCGTTGAAGAAAACCTGCTGATCGGCGCCTACAGCAAACGCCCGGGACCGTGGACGCTCAAGCGTATCTATCAGCTGTTCCCGGTGCTGGAAAAACTGCGCAAGCGTCCCGGCACCGCACTGTCTGGCGGCCAGCAGCAAATGGTCGCGATTGGCCGGGGCCTGATGGCCAACCCGCACTTGCTGTTGTGCGACGAAATCAGCCTGGGCCTGGCGCCGACGACGATCAAGGACATCTACGCCGCATTGCCCTCGATCAAGGCCGACGGCACCACGGTGATTCTCGTCGAGCAGGACATCAATCAGGCACTGAGTGTGTGCGATCGCTTCTATTGCTTCCAGGAAGGGCGGGTGTCCCTCACCGGCCGGCCTGGGGATGCGGACAAAGCACAAATCAAAGCCGCGTATTTCGGGATCTAGTGATGGAATGGCTCAATACTTTGCTTCAAGGCATGTTGCTCGGCGGCCTGTACGCGATGTTCGCGGTGGGGCTGTCGCTGATGTTCGGCATCATGCGTCTGGTCAACATCGCCCATGGCGACTTCATCGTGCTGGCGTCGTACCTGGCACTGCTGGTGGTCAATCACCTGGGGTTCAGCCCGTTGGCGAGCTTGCTGATCGTGGTGCCGCTGATGTTCTGTTTCGGCTATCTGCTGCAACGGCTGTTGCTCAACCGCACGCTGGGCACAGACATCCTGCCGCCGTTGCTGGTGACGTTCGGCCTGTCGATCATCGTGCAGAACGTGCTGCTGGAATTCTTCAGCGCCGACAGCCAAAAACTCGCTCAAGGCGACCTGGAGGTGGCCAGCGTCGGCATGGGCAGCCTGAGCGTCGGCGTGATGCCGCTGATCGTGTTCTGCAGTGCGCTGCTGATCATCGGCGGCCTGCAGTTGCTGTTCTACAAAACCTCGTTGGGCCGGGCGTTTCGCGCCACCTCCGATGACCAGCACACCGCACGGCTGATGGGCGTCAATAACGCGCATATTTTCGGGCTGGCCATGGCGCTGGCGATGGCCGTGGTGTCGATAGCCGGCGTGTTCCTGGCGATCCGCACCAGTTTTGATCCCACGGTCGGGCCGGCGCGGCTGTTGTACGGCTTTGAAGCGGTGATCATCGGCGGCCTGGGCAGCCTGTGGGGCACGCTGGCCGGAGGAGTGATTCTCGGCGTTGCGCAAACCCTGGGAGCAAAAATCGATCCCGGCTGGCAAATCCTCGCCGGTCACCTTGTGTTTCTGCTGATCCTGGTCGTGCGCCCGCGTGGCCTGTTTCCCCGGAGTGTCGACTGATGAATGCCTTGAACAATCCCGCGCTCGCTTATCGCGTACAACGCACGACCACCAGCAGCACCATCGGCCTGTCGTTGCTGGGCCTGTGCGTATTGATCTTGCTCAGTGCACCCTTGTGGGCCGACCGGGCGAGCCTGCGCCTGGTGGTGGAGTTCGCCTATTACCTGGCGTTGGCGCAAATGTGGAACCTGCTGGCGGGCTACGCCGGCATGGTCTCGGTAGGGCAGCAGGCCTTCGTCGGCCTGGGCGGCTATCTGCTGTTCATGCTGGCGAGTCAATTCGGTGTGCCGCCCTTGGCCGCGGTGCTGCTTTCAGGCGTGTTGGTGGCGTTGCTGGCGATTCCCACGGCGCTGATCGTGTTTCGTCTGCGTGGCGCCTACTTCGCCATCGGCACCTGGGTGGTGGCGGAGGTCTTCCGTTTGGGCCTGGCGCAGATGAGCAGTCTGGGTGGCGGGTCGGGGCAAAGCCTGCCGGCGGCGATTGTGCGGCAGATCGGCAATGACCGGGACGGACGCGAAACGCTGATCTACTTCACCGCGCTGGCGATCGCCATTGCCGCCGTGGCCGTCGTGTATTTTCTCCTGCGCTCGCGTCAGGGACTGGCCCTTGCGTCGATTCGTGATTCTGAACCGGCGTCCGGCAGCCTCGGGGTGGATACGTTCCGTACCAAGCTGATGGTTTATGTGTTGGCCGCCGGTTGCACGGGGGTGGTCGGGGCGCTGATCTTCCTGCAAAAACTGCGCATTTCCCCGGACGCTGCGTTCAACCTGCAGGACTGGACGGCGGTAGTGATCTTTATCGTGATCATCGGTGGCATCGGCACCCTGGAAGGCCCGTTGATTGGCACGCTGATTTACTTCGTATTGCGCGGCTGCCTGGCGCAGTACGGTGCACTGTACATGATCATCCTCGGTGTGGTCGCGGTGGTGATGATGCTCAAGGCGCCGCAAGGGGTGTGGGGGCTGATCAGCGAACGCCTGGGTTGGCAGGTGTTCCCGATGCAGCGACGATTGTCCGCCCGGCCATGACCTGTAGGAGCGAGCCCGCTCGCGATGGACGTTAACGATAACGCTGGGTACCTGACACCCCGCGGAGTTCTCAAGTCCATCGCGAGCAGGCTCGCTCCTACAGGCAGGTTTTCGCCCTGGAAGTGGAGCGACAGGCTAATCTCGCTGGTCATATAAGAACAAAAACATCCAGAGAACCTGCCCCATGGATCGTTTACTCAGTGTCGAAGCCTTTGTGCGGGTGGCCGAAACCGGCAACTTTGCCAAGGCGGCCCAGCAACTGGGGGTGACCCGTTCGGTGATCACCCACCGCATCCAGCAACTGGAACAGTTCATCAACGCGCCGCTGTTCCACCGCAGCACGCGCCATGTGCGGCTTTCCGAAGTGGGCGAGACCTACTACAAGGAATGCGCCGACATGGTCGCCGGTTTCAACTCGCTGACCGAACACATGCGCGAACTGCGGGCCAAGCCCACCGGCAAGCTCCGGGTGCAGATGCTGCCGGGTTTTGCCATTGGTCACTTCGGCCGCATGCTGGCCGAGTTCACGCGCCTGTACCCGGACATCGAAGTGGACGTGATCGTCAACGACCGGGTGGTGGACCCCATCGAAGAAGGCTTCGACGTGGCGTTCCAGATGTTCCCGCCCATGGCCGAAACCCTGATCGAGCGCAAGCTGTTCAGCGTGCGCCGATTGTTCTGCATGTCACCCGATTACGCCGGCGAATTCGGCGTGCCCACCCATCCCCAGGAGTTGCTGCAACACAAGATCGCCTTGTACGAGGGTTATCCGTCGCGCAACCGCTGGATCTTCACCCGCGACGACGAGCAAGTGGAGCTGAGCCTGCCGGGCCAGGTGCGCTCCAACTCCGTGCATTTGCTGCGCGATTACGCACAGACCGGTGTGTGCATTGTCTGCCTGCCAACCCTGGTGGCCAGCGACGACTTGCTCAGCGGCCGGCTGATTCCGGTATTGCCGGATTACGCACTGTCCTCGTTCAATTTTTCGGCGGTGTATCCCGCCACCCAGCGTCGGGCCTTGAAAGTCCGTACGTTGATCGACTTTCTGGTGGACAACTTCGGCGATGAGCCATGCTGGGACAAGCCCCTGCTGGAACGTGGCTGGGTGCGCTGAAAAGCAGGGTCTTGGCTAATACACGAAACCTGTGGGAGCGAGCTTGCTCGCGATGGCCGTGTGTCAGTCAACATCAATGGTGGATGACAGGCCGCTATCGCGAGCAAGCTCGCTCCCACAAGGACTGTGGTGTTCAAAGCATTAGCTGATCGGCATTAGACCCATGGTTTCAATGTTCGCGTTTCGCAAACACTGTTGTCGCCGGTCCTCTAATTGTTCGCAGAGCGGGTGCGACGTACTGTTGGCTCACTGTTACTACAACAACAAAACGGTGAAAACCATGAGTAGCGCTGCAATCGAAACGGTCTTCGGCTCGCTGGACAACTACACCAAAGGGTCGGTTGAAATCATCAGCGGCCAGGCCAGCCACTACGCCTTTTCCAACATTTTCGAAGTGGCGGATAAATCCCTCCCTTATGAAAAAGTCGTGGTGGGTTTCAACCTCGGCTACGTCGTTGAGTCCATCCGTGCCGAAGGCCAGTCGCCCTGGTACACCGCAGCACACGACGAATTCGCCATCGTCATGGACGGTGAGGTTCGCGTGGACTTCCTCAAGCTCGATGCGCCGTTGAAAGCCGGCGAGGGCACGCACCTGGCTGGTGAGATACCTGCGGGAACACCGATGGGCTACGTGCTGCTCAAGCGCGGCCATCAATGCCTGTTGCCGGTCGGCACCGCCTATCGCTTCGAAGCCAGTCGCCCAGGCGTGATCCTGCAGCAGACCATCAAAGGCCCGTTGTCGGTCGAGAAATGGGCCGACATCTGCTTCAAGTGATCTGCCACGCCCGACCGCCCACCCCACAACAACAAGAGGAAATCCGCCATGGCCATGCTTGAAACCGCTGCCGACACCGCCCACCTTGCCGACGATGAAGTCCAGGCCAGCGCGCCCCATGCCGTCACCGGCTACTGCTCATTCAAACTCGGCGCCTTCGAACTGTCGCGCGACGAGTATTTCGCCCGCATCACCTGGCCGGCCAAGGGCCAGACCCGCTCGCACCTGATTCCGGTCGACGCCTTCCTGCGCGCCATGATGCGCGACGTGGCCTGGGGCTTTTTCTATGGCTGGGTCAACTTTGACCAGGTCATCGGCACCCGCAACTATTACGGCAAGGTCGACCTGTACGCCGGTACTTTCAACGGCACGCTCAAGGCGGCCGGGGTCAATTACACCGAAAACTTCGAAACGCCGCTGATCATGGCCACCTTCAAGGCCATCCTGCGGGACTGGACCAACGCCACCTTCGACCCCTTTGCCGCCCCGGAAGAAACCGGCAGCGCATTCGGGCGCAAGAACGGCAACAACATCGAAGCCATCGAGCGCTCGCGCATCGCCACCAAACGCATGCCGGGCCTGAAGGATGATTCGCCGCTGCGTGACGACCTGCCGGTCAATCGCCAGTTCATCGATGTGCCGCAGGACGAACCGGAGGTCCACGCCGCCGAAGGCTTCGAAGGCGAATTGCATGCCTTCAACCTGTTCAAGTACTTGTCGCGCTCCGACGTGACCTGGAACCCGTCGGTGACCTCGGTGTGCAAGGCCAGCCTGTTCTGCCCGACCACCGAGGAGTTCATCCTGCCGGTGTTCCACGGTAACGACCGCATCGAGTGGTTCCTGCAGATGTCCGACGAAATCATCTGGGACGTCGGCGACAAGGACGACGGCAATCCCCGTGCGCGCATCACCATGCGTGCCGGCGACATCTGCGCCATGCCCGCGGACATCCGTCACCAGGGCTACTCGACCAAACGCTCGATGCTGATGGTCTGGGAAAACGCCACGCCAAACCTGCCGCAACGCTACGAAAGCGGTGAGCTCAAGCCGTATCCGATCGAGTTCTAGGACCTCGTGTCCGGCCCGGCCCGGCGCCGGGCAAAGCGTTCAGCAATCACTTCGTCAAACACTGCGCCAGCCGCGCGGTGCGAGGAAACCATTATGCAAAATCAGCTCTATATCGATGGCCGTTTCGTGGATGCGGTCGCTGGCGGCACCATTGACGTCGTGTCGCCCCATGACGGTTCGTTGATCACCCGCATCGCAGCTGCCGAAGCCGCTGACATCGACCTCGCCGTGGCCGCCGCCAAGCGCGCCTTCCCGGCCTGGTCGGCGCTGGGCGCTGCCGAACGCGGACGCCTGTTGCTCAAACTGGCGGACCGGATCGAAGCGTGCGGTGAAGAACTGGCGCAGCTCGAATCCCTCAATACCGGGCATCCGATCCGCGATTCCCGTGGCCTCGACGTGCCGCGCACGGCAGCGTGCTTCCGTTATTTCGGCGGCATGGCGGACAAGATCGAAGGTTCGGTGATCCCGGTCGAAGTGGGGTTCCTCAACTACGTGCAACGCAAGCCGATTGGCGTGGTAGGGCAGATCGTGCCGTGGAACTTCCCGCTGATGTTCACCAGCTGGAAAATGGGTCCGGCGCTGGCGGCGGGCAACACCATCGTGATCAAGCCTTCGGAAATCACGCCGTTGTCGACCCTGCGCATTGTCGAGTTGATGACGGAAGTCGGCTTCCCCAAAGGCGTGGTCAACGTGGTGCCGGGCTACGGCCATACCGCCGGGCAAGCGCTGGCCGAACACCTCGATGTGGGCAAGATTGCCTTCACCGGTTCGACCGCCACCGGGCGGCGGATCGTCGAAGCGTCCAAAAGCAACCTCAAGCGCATCCAGCTGGAACTGGGCGGCAAGGGCGCGAACATCGTGTTCGAAGACGCCAACCTGGACGCGGCGGTCAACGGTGCGGCCTGGGCGATCTTTCACAACCAGGGCCAGGCTTGCATCGCCGGTTCGCGGTTGATTCTGCACAAAGACATCGCGGATCAATTCCTTGAGCGTTTCATTGCGTTGGCCAAGTCCATTCGCCTGGGCGACCCGCTGGACCCGGACACCGAAATGGGCCCATTGACTTCGGCGCTGCACCGCGACCGGGTGATGGCGTACATCGACATTGCCATCGAGCAGGGCGGCAAGGTCCTGGCCGGCGGCAAGGCGCCGGATGACCAGGCGTTGGCCAATGGGTTTTACATCGAGCCGACGGTGGTCGAGGCCAGGCCCGGAGACCGAGTTTGCCAGGAGGAAGTCTTCGGTCCGTTTGTGACCGTGGTGCGCTTCAGTACTGACGAAGAAGCCCTGGCCATCGCCAATGGCTCCGAATACGGGCTGGGCAGCGGCCTGTGGACGCAGAATTTGAGCCGCGCGCACAAGATGGCCGACGCGATTCACGCCGGCATGTGCTGGATCAACTGCTACAAACGGGTCAACCCGGGCAGTCCGTTTGGCGGTGTCGGTCAGTCCGGCTATGGCCGGGAAATGGGCTTCGAAGCGATCCACGACTACACCGAAGCCCGTTCGGTCTGGGTCAATGTCGACGCCAACATCCCGCCGTACTACAAGCGTTGAGGCTAGCCATGAATCCCTTTGTCTATCAAAGCCTGCCGACCCGTGTGGTGTTCGGCTGGGGCAAACTCTCGGCGCTGGCCGAGGAAATCGAACGGCTGGGTGCGCGGCGTGCGTTGATCCTGACCACACCGGAACAGCAGGGACTCGGCGAAAAGGTCGCGGCGTTGCTCGGTGATCGTGCCGCCGGTGTCTATCCAAAGGCTGTGATGCACGTTCCGCTGGAAGTGGCGCAAGCGGCGCGCCTTGAGGCAGCGCGGCTGGATGCCGATTGCTGCGTGGCCATTGGCGGTGGCTCGACTATCGGCCTGGGCAAGGCGATCGCGATGGATTCCGGCCTGCCCATAGTGGCTGTGCCGACCACCTACGCCGGCTCCGAGATGACGCCGATCTACGGGCTGACCGAAAATCGCCTGAAAAAAACCGGACGGGATCTGCGGGTTTTGCCCAGGACCGTGATCTACGACCCGCAATTGACCCTGACCCTGCCAGCGCAGATTTCGGCCTGTTCGGGCATGAATGCCATGGCCCACGCGGTCGAGGCGCTGTACGCCCAGGATGCCAACCCGATCATCGGCTTCATGGCCGAAGAGTCGATTCGCTCGCTGGCGCAGGCCTTGCCGGGTGTGGTCAACCATCCCGATGACCCCGAGGCGCGCAGCCAGGCGCTGTACGGCGCGTGGCTGGCGGGCATTTGCCTGGGCTCGGTGGGCATGGCCTTGCACCACAAGCTCTGTCACACCCTGGGCGGGACGTTCAATCTGCCCCACGCCCAGGCACACGCCATCGTCTTGCCTCACGCCGCGCATTACAACCGCGAAGCCGCGGCCGGGCCTTTGCAACGGGCTGCACGCGCGTTGGGTGGGAGTGAGGCGAGCGAGGTCGGTGCCTTGTTGTACGCACTGAATCAGAAACTGGGTATTCCACTGGCCCTGGCGGACATCGGCTTCCCGGCCAACGGCCCGGCCGAGGCCGCACAGATTGCCTGCGCCAGCCCTTACTACAACCCGCGGCCGTTTGAACAAGGCCCGATTGAGGCGCTGCTCAACCGTGCTCTGACAGGTCAGGCCCCAGCCTGATCAGCCAGTCACCCTTATCCTCGTCGGAATAACAACAATGACCGATCAAGACAAATCCATGGAATCACTGATCTCCCGACAGGCAGTGAACAGCTTCAACGATGCGCCGAATGCGCGTTACAAACAGATCATGCAAAGCCTGGTGCGCCACCTGCATGGGTTTGTCAGCGAGGTCGAATTGACTGAACAGGAGTGGTTCGAAGGTATTGGCTTTCTGACCGATACCGGGCACAAATGTGACGGCCAGGTGCGCCAGGAATTTATTCTGCTGTCGGACACCCTGGGCGTTTCGATGCTGGTCGACGCGATCAACCACCGCCACAGCGCAACGGCCACCGAGACCACTGTGTTCGGGCCGTTCTACATCGATGGCATGCCGGATCGCGAGTTCGGCGAAAACATGGCCTTCACGCCCGGGGAGACGGCGCTGGTACGCGGGCGTGTGGTCGACATTCATGGCAATGCCTTGTCTGGAGCGGTGCTGGATGTGTGGCAGACCGCCGAAAACGGCATGTATTCCGGGCAGGACACCGAACAGCCTTTCGGCAACTTGCGCGGGCGTTATCGCACCGACGCGGATGGCTGCTTTGCGATTCGCACCATTGTCCCGGTGGCCTATCCGATACCGACCGATGGCCCGGTAGGGCGCATGCTCGATGCCGCCAACCGCCATGCGTGGCGGCCAGCTCACCTGCATTTCATGATTGATGTGCCGGGCTATCGCAAATTGGTGACGCACCTGTTCAACCACGATGATCCGTACCTGCAATCCGATGCCGTGTTTGGGGTGAAACAGTCGTTGCAGGTGATTTACGAAGACTTGACCTGCCACGACGATGTGTCCGCCAGGCTGGGTATGGACGTACCGTTCAAGCGTGCGTGTTATGAATTTGTCATGGAATCTGCGTGAATCATGGGTCAGTTCTTTGCGGTGTTTGCCACTGATCATTCGGACTGCCAGGCGCTGCGCCAGCGTCTGCGGCCCAGTCACCAGGCGCATTTGCGTGCGACCGGGGATCATCGGGTCGTCGTACGCCTCGGCGGCCCGATCCTTGATGATGCCGGCGCGGCGATGACGGGGACGTTGCTGGTCATCGAGGCGGGCAGCCTGCCGGAGGTGGAAGCGTTCATGCGCGACGATCCCTATGTCCAGGCGGGACTGTTCGCCAGCCTGCAGATTCGCCCTTGGCACTGGAGCCTGGGCAACCCCGAACTGCGCGGTTTTCCATGACCCGCATTTCCTTGTGCCGACTGGACGACATCGCCGACGGCGGGGCGTTGGGATTGCCACAGCACCAGCAACTGCATCCCGCCGGGCTGGTGGCGGTGCGCCAGGGCGCACAGGTGTGGGTGTACATCAACCGCTGCCCGCATTTCTCGGTGCCGCTGGACTTCAATCCGCAGCAGTTCTGCACCTGGCGTGGCAAGGTCCTGATGTGCGCCCATCACAGCGCGATGTTTCGTTACGACGACGGGCACTGCATCGACGGCCCGTGTAAAGGCGCACAACTGGAGGCCGTGCCGGTACGTTGGGTCGAAGACCAACTGGTCATGGAGATCGAGCCCACCGCCGGTCAGTAACCGGGTGGCTGATGGGGGCTGATCTAAACTCCTGTTGGGGGTGAACCAGGTTCATCCGGAGGTCATCATGAAAAAACTGTCACCTATCAGTCTGTGTCTCGCCTTGTCGGTTTTGAGCGCCCCGGGATGGGCGCAAACGGTAGTGCCGATGAAAGGGCAAAGCTCGCAACAAACCCAGGCCGACATCAACGAATGCAACAGCATCGCCGCCAGCCAAAGCACCTCGACGGCTTCCACGCCTTCCGGCGGGCGGATCAAGGGCGCTGCTGCCGGGGCTGCCGCAGGCGCGGTTGGGGCCCAGGTGCGCGGCAATCAACGTGACGAGGTCTATGATCGTGTCGACGATGACACGAAACAGGACTATCGCCAGAACCGCGCCAAGGAGACGGCGGCGGCCGGCGCCGTGGTCGGTGCATCACGTCAGCGCCAGGAACGCCGGGAGCAATCGAAAACCACCCAGGCGAACACCACGTCGGCTTACACCAGCTGTTTGCAGGGCAAGGGTTACCAGGTGAACCCTTGATCAGATACTGAACACACCGTAACTGTAGGAGCGAGCTCGCTCGCGATGGTCGTCAACGATAACGCGGGCTGGCAGGTGCCCCGTGGTGTTCTCCGGTTTTTCGCGAGCAGGCTCGCTCCTACAGATGGCGTTGGCCGCCGGCGAAAACACAAACCCTGTAGGAGCGAGCTCGCTCGCGATGGTCGTCAACGATAACGCTGGCTGGCAGGTGCCCCGCGGTGTTCTCCGGTTTATCGCGAGCAAGCTCGCTCCTACAGAAGCACCCATCTGACAACCGCTCATCGGTGAACTACGCTGCGGTACGTACACTCGACCAGAAATTTGTGAAGTAGGGATCTGACAGATGCGGAGCAGGCTGCTCGTTGTAATGTTCACTGTTTTCGGGTTGTTCTGGTCGTTGCAGCTGTGGGCCGAGGATTCACCAAAGGTGGCCGATGCGCCTGCTGAATTGAAAGTGGCCAACCGCAGTGTCATGGTGTTTCGCGCGACTCTCCTCGGTGAAGCCCCGGCTTCGCGGGTCAAACGGGCGAAAGCGGTGATCGGTGAGGCGCTGGACGAGGCCGACGACCTGAAGGTCACCCTCGATCCGATCATGACAAGCTACATGGTGCTGCTCGGGGCGCGCCGCGCGTTTATCGTATCGCCCAAGGATGTCGACGAAACCGAATTCGACTCGGTGCGGCAAGCCGCCGAAGCCGCGGCTGAACGGTTGCGTCAGGTGGTGGCCGAAACCCAGGAAGCTCGCAGCCTGCACTTGATACTCCGGTCGGTGGGCGCCGCGCTGCTCGCCACCGGTATCTATCTGGGCCTGCTCCTGGCCATGGCTTTTCTACGGCGCAAACTGCTGAAAAAACTGCCCGACCTGATGCATCGGCACACCCAGGCCCTGAAGGTCGGGCGGGTTCCGCTGATCGACGCCAACTTCCTCTATCCATTGGTCAGCCGTGTGCTGGAAGTGCTGCGCTGGGCCATCGTGCTGCTGCTCACCTACGAGTGGCTGGGGTTTGTCCTGTCGCGTTTTCCCTATACCCGGCCCTGGGGTGAAAGCCTTAACAACTATCTGCTGGAAGTCGCCGACTATTTGCTGCAAGGGATTCTCGGGGCCATCCCCGGGCTTGGCGTGGCGCTGGCGATCTTCTTCATTGCGCGAGGCGCCACAGCCTTCTCTCGCCGGATACTGCGGCGCATGGCCACGCCCGGCATCTTCAACTGGCTGAACCACGAAACCCTGAAACCCACCCAGCGCCTGACGTCGCTGGCGATCTGGCTGTTTGCCCTGGCCATGGCTTATCCCTACTTGCCGGGTGCCGGGACCGATGCGTTCAAAGGCTTGTCGGTGCTGGTCGGCCTGATGATCTCGCTGGGTGCTTCCAGCGTCGTCGGGCAAGCGGCGGCCGGATTGATCCTGACGTACACCCGAACCCTGCGCCCCGGTGAATTCGTGCGCATTGGCGAGCACGAAGGCACAGTCACTGAACTGGGCATGTTCACCACCAGCATTCGTACCGGCCTGGGCGAAGTGCTGACCCTGCCCAACTCGATGATCACCGGCACGGTCACCAAGAACTACTCAAGGGTGGTACAAGGCCCCGGTTATGTGGTCGACACCGTGGTCACCATTGGCTATGACACCCCTTGGCGGCAGGTCGAAGGGATGTTGCTGGAAGCCGCCAGACGTACACCCGGCGTCCTCGAAACCCCACCGCCGCAGGTGTTCCAGACGGCGTTGTCGGATTTCTACCCCGAGTACCGGCTGGTGGCCCAGGCCATCCCCAGCCAGCCACGGCCACGAGCAGTGCTGCTGAGCATGCTGCACGCCAACATCCAGGATGTGTTCAACGAGTACGGCGTACAGATCATGTCGCCGCACTACCTGGGTGATCCGCAACAGGAGAAATGGGTGCCCAGGGACAAGTGGTACATGGCGCCGGCGCAGGAATCGAAGGAGACGTTGAAATAATGGCAAGGGGGGCAGGGCGAAGACGGACATTGCGGCAAGTTCGATGAGCGACCGTGGACCGGTCGCTCAGTTGCAGCGGTGTTAAAAAAGCATATAGGCAGACGCAGTCGTCTGATTCAGGTCGATTTCTCCGACCTCCAGCACTTCGTATTCAGCGCGCACACCGATGTTGCGAAAGACGTCGAACTCCACGCCGAGACCGTAGGTCAGGTCAACCCCGGTATCGTCGTCGGTGGCATTGCCGTCGGCGTCCCAGGCGTGAGCACCGACACTGCCGAACAACCGCACCCGATCACCCAGCGGAAAGCCGACGTGGGCGGCAGCCTGAGCCGACTTGCCGTCGAAATCGATGTTCTTGTCCTTGAATTGACCGAGATCGACGTAGGCACCTTCGAAGGCCAGGTAGCTGTTGACGCGATAGCCTGCATAAACTTTGTAGCTGGTGTCCTCGTCGTCCAGTCGGGATTCTTCGGTCTGGATGCTGCTTACGCCAGCTCCAAGATACAAACCTTTGTCATCAGCGAGCGCCTGGAAAGACAGCAGCGATAGCAGTGAAGCGAAGCCAAGGTTTCGAAGTAGCATGTGTAGTGGAGTCCTTGTACAGGTTTGTCAGGTGTTAGGGTTCGGCGAGCATTTGAGGGGCCATGGGGAGTTAATAGAAGTCATTGATTGATATTTTCGGGTCGTGAGGCGGGTTGTTTGCCGGGCATTGAAAGTAACGCCTTGCCAGTGCCTGGGCAGGCAGCGCTTTGGAGAACAGCCAGCCTTGTGCCAACAGGACGCCCTCTGCAACCAGATGCGGCAGTTGCTCCGCAGTCTCGACACCTTCGGCCACGACCTTGAGTCTTAGCGACCTGGCCAGCTGGGCAATGTGTCGCCACAGGGCATCCTCGGCTGCGATCTTGTCGCCGGCGATGAACGAGCGATCTATTTTCAGAATGTCGAAAGGCACTGAATCGAGGAGCGAGAGGTTGGAATAGCCGATACCGAAGTCGTCCACGGCGATGCGATGACCGCACGCCCGAAGCCGTCGCAATTGCATGGCGGCTGGCTTCTGGTCGAGCATGGTTCTTTCGGTGATTTCAAAGGCCATGGCTGACACAGGCATGTTGTAGGTTGCCAGCACGCTGGCCACATAGTCTGGAAAGTCCGGGTCCTGAATATCCTGGGCGGACAGATTGACCGTAATGTAGAAATCCTTGCACGCCCAAAGGTAAGTGCTGTAATCCTCCGCTACTTGTCGAATCACCGAACGCGTCAGTTTGCGGATCAGGTCAGACTTCTCCGCCACCGCAATGAACACGTCCGCAGGCACAGGGGTACCGTTGTCGCTCCAGTGCGAAAGTGATTCGGCACCCACCAGATAGCCCGTCTTCAAGTTGACGATCGGCTGATAGTGAACACCCAGCGTATTGGCGTTCAGGGCTTTGCGAAGTCGTACGGCAGTAGAGGTGTAATGCCGTTGGATACGCCTTGCGAGCAAGAGCAGCGCGGCGAACACGCACGCAAGGCCAATGAATAATTTGAATTTGAGACCTGTCAGGTAACTCGACGGAAGTGAAATGACCGAGATGAGTTCATTTCGGTTGCCCGCAAAAGCGATGAGGGCCTTGTCTGCCGAGGTGACCAGTTCTTCAAGGTGGAACGGCTTCAGCATCTGCAGGGGCTTGAGGCCAGTAGAGGCAATGGGTACTGCGCCGCCGGGGCCGATGAGGTCCAGTTGCAGGTCCTCGGGAAACTTCAAGTTGTCGAGCAGGATCTTCTTGTTTGCCCAGACGTAGGTCGACTGTTCCGACACGATGATAAAGTCGGTGTCCGCAGAAACAGCGTGGCCGGAATCGACCCAATAGGTTCGCTTGCCAACGGAGAACTTGCGCTTCTCATTACCGGCCAGCATCGACGGCAGTTCTTGTCCATAGGAGGAGCAGAGCTTGCCATTGGGCAACTGGATTGCCGCTTGATCAACAAATCGCAGGTCTTTAACTAGGTCGGACAGTTGTGAATACTGCTCGACGGAGCATTCCTGACCTGAGCGATCAAGATCGCCGAGGGCTTCCAGTACCTTGTCGATCTGCGCATTGGGCTCCACTTGAGCCGCACGCAGATCGGCATAAACGTTATTCAACTTCCGTGCAATGACTGACTCCGCCAAACCTGCGGCACAGAACCATGCGGCCCAACCCGCTGCAGCAATCAGACATACAGTGATTGCGTGCCTTCCAAATAACGCTTTATATACGGAAATCATCGAAAACCCCGAGGTATCATTATTTCACTGTGCACCTTGCAGTCGCGAGTTAAACCTCTTCAGTACCAGTCAATGACCCAGGCCAACAAGATGCCGCTGACATAGGCGGTCATGCACAGCATGATTTTTTGCTTGAGTGGCAGCGTATTTATTCGATGAAGCATGCTTATCTCCTTGAGTGGGAAAACAAGCAATTGTCAGCATCCAGGGTTAATCAACGGAAATTATTAATCCTCATTTTCAGGGAGTTGATGGAAACGTGCCAACGACCTGATTGTATAGGGATGAGGTGATGTTCCTGGGCCTGTCTGAGTTGCGCCTGGCCGTTTCTGACGGCGTCTCTCCGTAAGCAGTCTGATAGGCCTTGGAAAAACGGCCCAGATGATGAAAGTTCCAGAACATGGCGGTTTCCGTCACAGTGGGCCATGTTTTATTGATCAGGTCGCGGCGGGCACTGGCGAGTCTCAAGTTTCTGATATAGGCGATTGGCGACATCCCGAATGTCTCGATAAAGCCAAAATGCAGGGTGCGGGTAGTCGTCTCAAGTTGCCTTACGAGTGACTTTATGGTGAGCGTTTTCTTGATATTGTCATGAATGTACTCGATGGCTTCTATCGCCACCTTCCGTCTGGTGGGGACTTTACGTCTAAAGCCGCCAGCGGGGGTCAATGACTGCAATACAGACGCAAGTACCGCAATCGTTGAACACTCTGCTTCAGGGTACTGTGGGGAGGCAGAGTCATTGATGTCGACACAGCAAGCGCTGATGGCTTGAATGGCAGCCTGTATGAATTGAAAGTTATCAACCTGGTAGCTGTGTCGTGTTCTGTTCGCAAGGATGTCTATGACAGGGTGATGTTGGCGGCACCGGTCATAGTGCTCCAGTGTTGTGGTGAGGGTGAACAGTGTTTCATTCGGTTCGCAGGTGTAATGCACCGATTCGTCGCTGTGCAGTACGATGATTTCGTCAGGCCGTAGTTTTTGATTGTTCACGAGGGGGCGGCCAATCGGGGCCTGCGAGATGGCGAATGTCACGAATCCGGCGGGGACAGAACTGACCAGGGTGACGGATGAGTCGAACTCGAGGCGACTGCATTGCAGTTCAGGGCTGTGAAAGAGCTTATGTTGCCGGATGTGCGCCTCATGCTCGGTCGGGATAAGGCTCATTTCCCAATTGCCTATTGTTCTGTTCAGTTGGCTCGGCGAGGCGGAAGACAAATGAAAGATTTCATCGGGAGGTGCGATACTCATGAAATTGAAAGCTCACCTGTTAAATGATTAGGGTCAGGCAATGACTGTCCGCGCGGCGGTGACGGTCACATGCTGGATGAAGGTACAGCCGTATCGGGAGGGTTGTCAGAGTCCCCGGACTATTTCCAGTTCCGCTGAAAATGCGTAATTGCTGTGCGATGGTGAGTCGTCCAGCTGCTGTACGTTGCGCGGGTCAACCATCGGGCTGAAGATTTTCGATTGGGGTTTCATCGGGTCAATGGCTGCCGCCGTAAAGGAATAAAAGTCGTCAATACGGTAACCCGTTTTTACCTGATAGCCAGTTTTCACAGAATCCGGAGCCTTCTTGTTGGTTTCGACACTCGTCAATTTTGCGCTGTAGATGCCCTTGTCGTCGGCCATGGCCTTGAGAGAAAGCAATAAACCAAACGACACGGTGACGAAGTTTTTCAGTAGCATCGAGGCGATTTCCTTATTTACAGTTTATTCAGGCAGAACCTGGTGCCAGCTGCATCTCTGCCACGGCGTGGTCTGCAAATAATCTCACCCCGACTGCGCCTTCCAAAGTCAATAACTCATATTTGCCAGGTTCAAAGTAATATGAGCGAGGTGGCGTAGCTCATTCCGGTATCACTTTGTGGAGGAGGGAGGGCTGAATCACTGTCCTGCTCGTCCGCATGATACTCATTCTCACTATGAATTTTCAGATGCGATAACTTCTGAGTGTCATCCGGGTTTGTTTGAATTTCATAGTATTCAATGGTCGTGCTTTCAACGGAATGTTCGTCGCTCGCTAACGAACAAAAGGGCAGGGCAGACAGAAATAGAACCGCCAGGCATCCGAAGGTCGTCGATTTATTGCTGCGCAGGAAATGCATTGTTTTCACTTGATTCCCCTGTGTAGGGCATTGTCCCGGACGAGAATCAAGCAGGCTCGATTCCAGAGATTATTGGCGGGGAATTTTTTTCCGGGACGCCATCTGATTCAAGTCAATAACTGTTATTTTTATTAGGAGTAATCTTTGATATGAGCCTGTGCCAAGCGGGTGCTGACTCAATTAATGGTTCATGCAACGCAAACGGCCAAGATCATGTATGTAAAAACATACGGCGTTTTTATTTTGTGTCGGTATCAATTCGTAGTTCAGAATGGCACCTTCTTGCAAGACGTATTGGCGTCTGAAGAACAGGTCAGGGGTCTTTTCAATGGCAAAGAGTTCATTGTCCTGACTGAGTTTGACGTTGCTGATTTTGATTTGTACTTGCGTTTTACTTTCTCTGATTATATTGGCCGATATGGTTGCATTGCGGATTTTCCCATTCAGGCTTTCCAGCGTGGTCCCGGTGAGTCGACCATGCCCGATAGTGAGATACTCTTCGGTGTTGAGTTGGTTGAGATCTTCCAGCCATTGCCGGGCCTTTGTTTGATAGCTGGTATTTTCCATGTAGTGCGAAGGAGAATAAAAAAAGGAGAAAATGCAGAGTGCATTGATCAAGGCGATAACCGGCCAGTGAACCGCTTGCGGGATTTCAAACTTCATAAGGTGACTTCCAAGCATTGACGAATCATCATGGCGAGGTCTCTTTCGCTGCTGTTTAATTGTAGATTTGCAGTGCTTAGATCCGGGCGAATGCACGAAACGGAATAGTTGGTTTTATACAGGTTGATCCAGACTTGCCCCTTCAGGTTGGGTGGAAGCTGTTCTGATTGTTTGGCCGACAGTTCCATCAACGCTTGTGCCTCGGCAAGGTCATTGCCTACGGCGTGGATGATCAGTCCATTCTTGTCGACGCTGGAAATTTCAATTTTTGGCGCTTCGAAGTCGAACTGAAAGACCGTCAAGGCAACCACTGCCAGGGTAAAGATATAAGCGATCAGTTGGGCCTTGGTAATGCGGGTGGATTTTTCGGTGTTACTTGAGGGCACCAGCAACTCATCGCTGTCTGGCGGCGGTCGTTGTCCAGGCGTGGCGGCGGGTGGCTGCACAGTTTCTTCTGAAGGTGGCGGTACTTCTGCTGCTGCATCGACTACAAAGTGCCGGTTGAAGCAATATCCCCGGCGAGGAACAGTCATCAGGATCTCGTGATCGCGACTGTCATTCAAAATGTTTCGTAGTGAGAAAACGGTTTGATTCAAACTACCGGAAGCAACCACGCGGTCATTCCAGGTGTAGTCGATGATCTCATCGCGGCTTTTAGTGACACCTGGCTCCATGAGCAGCAGGTCCAATAGACGCGACTCGGCTCTACCTAGCGTGGAATTCTGTACATCTCCATGGGGTGTTGTAAGGGTGAGCATGGCGCTGTCCGGGTCGAATTTCGCCACGGCACCATTTTTCAACTTGAAGGTGTAGCTCATAGAAATCTTCCGATCAGGCGTACTGGCCTGAGTATAGGGGCCGGAGTTGGCTCGGTACATTCGGGACTGGGAGATGAAATGGATGAGGACCAGGCGCAAGGCTCACTGTGGAGCCTTTACGATGCGGGACCGGCTCGGTTCAGGAGCGCGCGGCGCGGTAAACAGCCCTGCCTGTCAGCGGTATCAGTTGAATCAAACGAAGGAAAAGCATTGCTGGATGACCCACGGGTTTTGATTTTGACAGTACGAATGATGCTTTGAATGGATGTTTTGCGCTATCCGAAAACTGCAAGCTCGGGCGGGTGGATTTGCGTGTAGCCAGGGTCTGGGCGGATTGCCTGCGCTGTCCGGACAAGGCATTGGCTGCTCCCGGGCGGGTCGAGAGGTTCACAATACAAGTCAATGATTGTTGTTTGTGCACCCGGTCAACGGCAGATTATTTTTGATTCCAATTAGCTTTGAACCAGGCTCGTTAGCGCTTTTAATGGATCTCGAGGAGCGTTGACTCTCATCGCGTTCATGCGCGGCGTAAACGATCCTCACCTCTCGTTCAACGGCATTTGCCCCGCGCCCTTCATGGAGGACGCGGGGTTTTTTTTTGCGTTCGGGAAATTGCAGGCGCTGGCTTGCCAGCGATGGTCGTTAACGATAACGCGTGTGAACCGGATGAACGCGGGGCACTTGTGTCCATCGCCAGCAAGCTGGCTCCTACAGTTTCAGCGTGGGCAGGGTCCCCTGTGGGAGCTGGCTTGTCGGGTCGCCGCATCGCAGCGATGGTCGTTAACGATAACGCGTGTGAACCGGATGAACGCGGGGCACTTGTGTCCATCGCCAGCAAGCTGGTTCCTACAGTTTCAGCGTGGGCATGGTCCCCTGTGGGAGCTGGCTTGTCGGGTCGCCGCATCGCAGCGATGGTCGTTAACGATAACGCGTGTGACCTGGATGAACGCGGCGCACTTGAGTCCATCGCCAGCAGGCTGGCTCCTACAGGTTCCCGGGAGGCGTGAAGAACCTTTTTTGCGGGGGGTATCGGCGTTACAGGCATTCCTGCGCGGCACGCTCGATGCTCGATGGCCTGAAGGTCGAGGCCAGCAACTGGCGCTCGTACAAATACACCTTGCCACCATCCTGTGCCCTGTGGGTTTCCAGCACGGTGTCTACGGCAATTTTGCTCGAAACGACAACCCGGTAACTGCGTTCGCTCCCGGATACGACCGGGCTCATCGCGTTGTCCTTCAACTTCGGTACAAGGCAATCGACATACTGCTCGGGCGATTTGTCCGTTTGCAGCGATGAGGTCGGGTTGTTAGGGGAGGCCGCGCAACCGGCCAGGAGCCAGGAAGCGAGCATCACGACAGGAACACCTGCAAGGCGCATCGGTGAAGTCCTCAAATTCGATTCGGTTCGTTGAGAAGGTCGGCCAATGTTTCTGGTCATTGTCGCCGCCGTTCAAGGCAAGACATCGTAGCCACGCTGCTGCAGGCAGCTGCTATAGACGGAGTTGTTGGCGGTGACGTTTTGCTCGCTCGCCGCATTATTCTGCCGGCGCGCCTGGCGTTGCCTGGAAGCCCCCACCACGGCGCCGGCCGCCGCGGCACTGCGCGCATGGTTCTGGCGATAGTCTTGCCGGGTGTCGTCGTCGATCTGGTCATAGACGTTTTCATGTTGGCGGCCCCGGACCTCAGCCGCGGTCGCCCCGGCCACGGCGGCGGTTGCGGCGCCCTTTGCCCGTCCACCGGTTGGCACGGTGCTTTGTACCGGATGTTGTGCGTTGGCCTGGGATTGGCAGGCACTGGTGTCCTGCGCGATGGCCTGGGAAGTCTGTCCTTTGAGGGGGATCACCGTCACTGCCAGGGCGCGGGTGCTCAGCAACAGCATCAGCACCGCCAGGGTATGGGCCAGTATTTTCATGATGGGGTCTCACGTCAGGCGTCGGCACGGCTGACGGTTTGTCAGGGAACAAGCGCGGTTGAAACCCCATGCCCGTCTGCGTGCGATGGGGTTTATCCAGGCATCAGTGCTTGAGGAGCAGGGCCTGCATATCGTCTGTCATGCTTTTGAGCGCGACCTTGAAGTCACTGGCAAGCACCGGCTGTTGGGCATTGTCGAGTGTCGCGCCAAACACCTTGCGAACCATCTTCGCGACCGGCATACCGGTCTTGGCATCGATCAGGTTGGCTTCGATGTACATCTCGGCAGTCTGATCCCGATGGCCGGTGGCTGCTTGTGTGGCCCCGACAATGGCGCCGATTGGAACGGCCTCATACCAGTGCATGCCTTCGTTGTTGGCGCTGACGTGAGTGATCGCCGCTTGCAGGATCAGCGATCGCGAATTGGTCGGTGCCAGTTGTGGATAAGGGACGATCGCATAGCGGCGGGAAAAGGCTTGCTTGACGCTGTTGCTGGCCATCAATTGCAGGTCTTGCAGGGTCTTCAGGCTGACGCGCGCGGTCGGCTTCGGCGACGGGTACAGCTCCATCTGCCTGAACACCACAGTGGAGTACGCGCGAGGATCGAACCCCGGCGATACCCAGCGCAGGACCTTCTGTTCACTCGGTGTCGTTTGCTCCTCCAGGCCCTGGTAATTGCCCAGGAAGCCCGAGTATTGCTCCTGTTGCGCCACTTGCGAGACACAGCCGACCTGAAATACACAGCTCAAAGCAATACCCGCAATCCATTTATTCGACATGCCCATGTGTTCGGTTCTCACGTGATGAAAGTTGTCATTCGGGTACAGGTGTTTGCACGCCGGTCAATGCGGGCCGAATGCTGCCTGCAGCAGCGGGATAATCCGAATCAAAAACTCTCAAAAACCGTTAAACACACGGCCAGCGAGGGGCAGGGCCGGGTTGCACATCGATCACAGTTGCCTACGCTAACCCTTTGCAACGCCGGTTTTTGACAACGACAGGTGAGTGAGATGGATTTGAAAGAAGGGTGGATGGGTAGCGCGTCGACACTCGTCGTTGCGTTGGGCTTCATCCCGTTGGCTCAGGGCGAGGATGCGGCAGAGTTGGCGAAGAAAGCCCTCAACCCGGTCGCCGCGATGTACAGCCTGCCGGTGCAGTACAACTGGGACCAGAAAATGGGGCCGACCGGGGAGGGCATGCACAGCGTGACCAATATCCAGCCGGTGCTGCCGTTTGCCCTGAACGAGGACTGGAATCTCATTTCTCGCACCATTTTGCCGATCATCGATCAGCACGGCCTGGCCCCCGATGGCGCGGCGGACAAAACCGGCAGCGGCGATATCACCCAGAGTTTTTTCTTCTCGCCAACCAAGCCGACGGCCAGTGGCTGGATACTCGGTGCCGGCCCGGCGTTGCTGATACCGACCGGCAGTGACGAGTTGCTCGGCAGCGAGCAGTGGGGCCTGGGCCCGACGGGGGTGGCGTTGAAACAGTCCAATGGCTGGACCCGCGGCATCCTGGCCAACCATATCTGGGGCCTGGACGACAGCCCGCCGGACGACAAGGAAAAGGTCAACCAGACCTTCCTGCAACCCTTCCTCTCGTACACCACCCATACGCTCACGACCTACGGCGTCAACACCGAGTCAACCTACAACTGGCAATCGCGGGAATGGTCGGTACCGGTCAACCTCACGGTCACCCAATTGCTGAAGATCGGCGGTCAACCGCTGACGGTGCAGGCCGGCCCGCGCTACTGGCTCGACAGCCCGGAAGACGGCCCGCAAGGCTGGGGCTTTCGCGCCGCCGTGACGTTCCTGTTTCCACGCTGATACGCCGTTTCGGACGGCCTGGAGGAGACAACCCATGGACCGATTCACCGGCGGCTGTTTGTGCGGCAAGGTGCGCCTTGTCGCATCGGGGCGCCCGTTCCGGGTGGGCGTTTGTCACTGTCTCGACTGCCGCAAGCATCATGGGGCGCTGTTTCACGCGTCCGCGATATTTCATCAGGATGCGGTGACGATCGAAGGCGAAACACGTGACTACGCCGGACGGCATTTCTGCCCGCACTGCGGTTCATCCGTGTTTGCGCGCAGCGCAGACGAAATCGAAGTGAACCTCGGGTCGCTGGATGCCCCGGACCAACTGAAGCCGACCTATGAGAGCTGGGTCGTGCGACGTGAGGCCTGGTTGCCGGCCTTTGCACTCACACGACGCTATGAGCGCGATCGGGATTCCACCGGGCGCTTTGAGGACTAGCGGGCACGCATTGCGGTACGCCAGGTCTTGAGACTCCGGGTGTCCGGTTCAACGATCAGTGAGTTTTCAGCACCGCACCGCGCAGGAAAATCGGTGCAGCGAATCTCTCGCCGCTACTCAAGCAGCTGATCGATTAACACCGCGTTGGTATAAATCAGGCTGCCATCGCTCGCACGATGCCCGACCAGATGAAATTGACCGCGTTCGTGGTGCAGATAGACACGCATCTGACAGTCGGACAAGGGCGCGAATCCCTCGGGCATGATCAAATCCATCGAGTTCATATCGACATCGACCATGGCTTCACGCTCGTGGGTCTTCTGCAGGCGCTCTTCGGCCTCTTCCAGACGGAGATGGAGCGGTCCGTCGACATAGAAATGGACTTCCCCCATCGGGGTGGACTTTTGGTCGCTGCTGGTTTTGCACCAGCCTTCGATCGTCAGGGCACTCATGACGAAACCTCCCATGTGGATTGCTGGACTGTGTGGCTATCGTCCCTGCTCAATGTCACCACATTCGTTTGACGACGCTGCAAGGGCAGGGTTCGAACTTTGCGGGCGCTTGCGGGCGAACTCTGCCATCCGTCATCAGCACTCAAGTATAGCTGGCAACCGGAACTCCCTTGCCGGCCTCACGGTACAAGCCGATCGCTCTATACTTCTTACTGACTTTAACGCCCGGACGGGTGGTATTTGTCGGCCCTGCTTGGACGTCAGTGGCGATGCTTATTGCATGAGCAATGAACAACAGGAATAGGATGAAGAGCAAATGGCAATAGCAATTGTCTTGATACTCATCGTTATTGCCTCCGTGCTATTCCACATACTGGCGCCCTGGCATGCGACACCGGCCGCTTCCAACTGGGGATCCATAGACACCACCCTGTTCATCACCCTGATCATCAGCGGGATATTTTTCATTGCCATCACCGGGTTCATGGCGGTCGCGGTGATTCGGTATCGTCACAAGGCGGGTGCCAGGGCGGCCTATCAGCCGGAAAACAAAAAGCTGGAATCTTGGTTGATCATCGTTACTTCGGCAGGTATCGCCGGGATGTTGGCGCCAGGTCTGGTTGTCTACAACGATTTCATCCGGGTACCGAAAGATGCCTACGAACTTGAAGTGGTCGGCCAGCAGTGGCAGTGGGCCTATCGTTTTGCCGGGCAAGACGCAAAGCTGGGCAAGTCGGATATAAAGTTTGTCGACTCCACCAATCCCCTCGGCCTTGATCCCAGAGACCCTGCCGGGCAGGACGATGTGCTGGTCATGAATAATGAAGTTCGCCTTCCGCTCGATCGGCCGGTGAAAGTTTTACTGCGCTCTAAAGATGTCCTGCACGATTTCTATGTTCCGCAAATTCGCAGCAAGATGGATATGGTGCCAGGGATGGTGTCGTACTTCTGGTTTACGCCGACTAAAACAGGAAAATACGAAGTCCTTTGCGCTGAATTTTGTGGTGTAGGTCATTACAACATGCGTGGCCATATGATCGTGGAAGAGCAGGGCGTCTTCGATCAATGGCTAAAAGGCCAACCGACTTTTGCGCAGACATTGACCACAACTGCCAAACCCGGTCGAGACAGCGTGCTGGAAAAAGGCCGCCAGTTGGTCGAACAGCTAGGTTGCAAGGCCTGCCATAGCCAGGATGGCAGTGCCAGTCTCGGCCCGGGATGGAAGGGGCTGTACGGCAGCACTGAACAGCTTGCCGATGGCACCAGTGTGCGGGTCGACGAGGCCTACCTGAAGGAGTCGATTGTCGATCCGAAGGCTCGCCTGGTACAGGGCTACCCACCGGTCATGGTGGCCTATACTCTCAAGGACGACGAACTGGGAGCTGTCATTGCCCTGATCAAATCACTGGGTGCTGCACCGCAAGACGATCAAGCTTCGACCGGCGAAGCGTCGAGCCCGGGCGAAGACCTGGTGGCGCAGGGGCAGCGACTGGCCGGGTCGATTGGCTGCCTGGCCTGCCACAGTGTCGATGGCAACAAGGGCGTCGGCCCCAGCTGGCAGGGTCTGTATGGCAAGACGGAAACCCTTGCCGACGATACGAGCGTAAAGGTCGATGAGGGCTATATCAAAGATTCGGTTCTTCATCCCAATGCCAAAATCGTCAAGGGCTACGCAGCCGTCATGCCGGCCCTGGCGCCGAGTGACGAGGAACTGAATGCACTGATCGCTTTTATCAAATCCAAAGCGAATGCTGACGCTGATGCGACCAAGGCGGAGCCAGGGAAGTAGCCGTAAAGCAGCCAGAAACACACTGAAACTTCGAAACGAGGATGACGTGATGGCCTATGCGGAGCAAGCCGAAACAGAAGCACTGCACGAGCCCAAAAGCTTCCTGACCAAATACATCTGGAGTCAGGACCACAAGGTCATAGCCATTCAATATTCCTTGACGGCTCTGTTCGTGGGGCTTGTCGCCCTGGTGCTGTCCGGCTTGATGCGCATGCAGATAGGCTTCCCCGGCAGTTTGGCGTTCATGGATGCCAATACTTATTATCAGGCGATGACCATGCACGGCATGATCATGGTCATCTACTTGCTGACGGCCTTGTTTCTGGGGGGCTTCGGCAACTATCTGATCCCGCTGATGGTGGGCGCCCGCGACATGGTCTTCCCCTATGTCAACATGCTCAGTTTCTGGTTTTACCTGCTGGCGGTAGTGGTGTTGCTCAGCAGTTTTTTCGTCCCGGGCGGCCCCACGGGTGCCGGCTGGACGCTCTATCCGCCCCAGTCCATCGCCCAGGGGACACCGGGCGTCGAGTGGGGCATTGTCCTGATGCTCGTCTCACTGGCGATTTTCATTGTCGCCGCCACCATGGGCGGGTTGAACTACGTCACCACGGTGTTGCAGGCGCGCACGCACGGCATGACATTGTTTCGCATGCCGCTCTCGGTGTGGGGCATCTTCATGGCCTCGATCATGGCCTTGCTGGCCTTCCCGGCGTTGTTCGTCAGCGCGGTCATGATGTTGTTTGACAAGCTGTTGGGCACCAGCTTCTTCATGCCGGCGATGGTCTCGCTGGGGCAGCAGCTCGATCACCAGGGTGGCAGCCCGATATTGTTCCAGCACTTGTTCTGGTTTTTCGGCCACCCGGAAGTCTATATCGTTGCCCTCCCTGCATTTGGCCTGGTCTCCGACCTGATCAGCACCCATGCGCGTAAAAACATCTTCGGCTACCGAATGATGGTGTGGGCCATTGTTGCGATCGGGGTGCTGAGTTTTGTGGTCTGGGCGCACCATATGTATGTCAGCGGAATGAACCCGTACTTCGGCTTTTTTTTCGCCGTCAGCACCTTGATCATCGCGGTACCGACCGCGCTGAAAGTCTATAACTGGGTTCTGACCCTGTGGCGCGGCGACATCCATCTGACCGTGCCGATGCTGTTTGCCCTGGCCTTTATCGTCACCTTCCTGGTCGGCGGCCTGACCGGGTTGTTTCTCGGCAATGTGATCGTGGATATTCCGCTCTCGGACACCTATTTCGTCGTCGCCCATTTTCATATGGTCATGGGGGTCGCACCGGTACTGGTGGTGTTCGGCGGTATCTATCACTGGTTCCCGAAAGTCACCGGGCGCATGTACAACGACACCCTGGGCAAGCTGCATTTCTGGATTACCTTCCTGGGCACCTACGCCATCTTCTTCCCCATGCACTACCTGGGTTTCCAGGGCATGCCACGTCGCTACTACGCCTATGAAAACTACGCGTTCATCCCGCAGTCCGCGCAAGAGCTGAATGCCTTCATTACGGTGATCGCATTGACTGTCGGCGTTTCCCAGTTGCTGTTCGTGTTCAACATGGCCTGGAGTGCATTCAAGGGCAAGCCCGCCGGCAGTAATCCCTGGGGCGGGGCCAGCCTGGAATGGCAAACGCTGCACACCCCACCGAAACACGGTAACTGGGGCGAGAAATTGCCGGTCGTGCATCGCTGGGCCTATGACTACAGCGTGCCGGGGATAGAACAGGATTTCGTGCCGCAAACGGTCTCCGCCGAGGAGCTGGAGCAGATGCGGCAACTCAGTGCCGGGACTAAAATAGCGGACGTCAAGCCATGAACAGACTGCTATTGAGAAACGCCGACGGCGCTGACCCCGGCGGCAGTTGGAATCGCGACCCTGAGGGTGTTCAGGCCGCCGAGGGTGCCAATGGAAGTCAAATCGCAAGAGTCGGCTTGCGCTTGTTTCTGGTGGTGGTGAGTTCGTTATTCTTCCTCTTCCTGATTGCCTTTATTGCCCGTTCACAAATGGTTGACTGGCTACCCCTGACTGAGCCTTTGGCGCCGTTAGGCGATCTGCGGCCGCTATGGCTGAATTCGGCTTTTCTGCTATTGAGTTGCATCGCACTGCAGTGGTCGCGTGTGGCTGCCCGAAAGGCTCGGCCGGGCGCGACCGTCATTGGTTTCGCATTGGGGGGCGTCTTTGCAATTGCCTTTCTGGCGGGGCAAGTCTGGGTCTGGCAGCAGTTTGTCGCCTTGGGCTACTTTGTCGCCAGCAATCCGGCCAACAGTTTCTTCTATCTGTTGACCGGCCTGCATGGGCTCCACCTGCTGGGCGGGCTGATCGCCTGGTGCTGGATCGTCGCCAGATTCCTGCGTCATGTGCCATTGGCGCAACTGAGCGCCAGCGTAGAACTCTGTGCCATCTATTGGCATTACTTGTTGGGTCTCTGGTTCGTGCTGTTCGCTCTGCTGTCCAGCACGCCGCAAACCTATGAAGCCATCGCCAGATTCTGCGGCCTGAGGTGAAAAGCCATGGCATCGCACCCGCAAGCCCAAGCCCAAATCGAGCCCAGCTCATCCAATCCACCCGGCTCGCCACCGGCGCCAGGATGGCAAAGCATCGCCAGCGACTGGTCCTCGGACAAAGACGCCTTCAAGCAGGTGCCTTGGGGCAAGGCGATGATGTGGATATTCCTGCTCAGCGATACGTTTATATTCACCTGTTTTTTAACCGGCTACATGTCAGTACGCATGACCATCACTACGGCCTGGCCGAACCCGAGTGAAGTGTTTGCCTTGACGATCGCAGGAAGGGAAATCCCGCTTATCCTGATCGCCATCATGACCTTTGTGCTGATCAGTAGCAGCGGCACCATGGCCATGGCCGTTAACTTCGCCTATCGCCGTGATCGCGCGAAAACGACGGCGCTGATGCTGGCGACCGCTGCCTTGGGTGTGACGTTCGTCGGCATGCAGGCATTTGAATGGAGCAAGCTCATCGCAGAAGGGGTGCGTCCGTGGGGGAACCCCATGGGGGCGGCGCAATTTGGTGCCAGCTTCTTCATGATTACCGGTTTTCACGGGTTGCATGTGTCAATCGGCGCCATCTACCTCAGCATTGTGGCGCTGAAAGTTTTTCGCGGAGATTATGAACGCTCCGGAAACTATCAGAATGTCGAGATAGCCGGGCTTTACTGGCACTTCGTGGATTTGGTGTGGGTGTTTATTTTTGCTTTCTTCTATTTATGGTAGAGGAGCACGGGTGATGGAACATGCTCAGGGTCAGCAACATCCAATCAGTTTGTACCTTAAAATCTGGGGGCTGTTATTTGTCCTCAGCACGCTGTCGTACCTTGTCGACTATTTCCACTTCCATGGCTACCTTCGGTGGTCCCTGATCATCATTTTCATGCTGTTGAAGGCAGGTTTAATTGTCTCCATCTTCATGCATATGGCCTGGGAGCGGCTGGCCATGGTCTACGCCATATTGGTGCCGCCCTTGTGTTTGCTGGTGCTCGTCGGACTGATGGCCACCGAGGCTGACTACATTTTCCTCAGCCGGGTCATTTTCTTTGGCCAGTAAGCCGTTTGCGGATGGCCTTGAGTCTCCAGGCGCTAACCCGATATCACTCGCTTGAACTGATGCCATTTGTGCTGCCAGGCCACTGTCCAATGGGGGGCTGCCGCTCCAGTGCCGGCGATCGTCAGCTTTGGATGTTGTTTGATGACCTGATCCAGTACCGATTCCTGGTTCGGCTCAACATCGACGAAGAAGATATGTTTGCCCTCGGTTACCAGCTGCTTGAAATTGCGGAAGTGAGTGTTCGGCACCTGGAACCCGAAAAAACCGCCTTCCCAGATGCAGAAGCCCAAAATGACAATGGAAAGGAAGATAAAGGGCATCCAGCCTGCGGCGGATTCGGTCCAGCCCATCCAATACGCGCCAACGAGTACCAGTGCCGCCAGTGGCAAACCGATCACCGCGCCAATCTCACCCGAGTGAACAGCATCCTGTTCCATTAACGAGTTAACTTCGTGCAGGTGATGTTGTTCGACATCGGCAACGTTTTGACTGAGCACATGAATCTGTTCGGAATTGATGCCGCTGGCTTCCAGTTCATATTCAACGGATTCAAGATCGTTGAGATTGTCACTGATGTAATAGTGCCGATTCATGCCACACCTCCCGACTCGAGTTTGCTGTAGACCTCCTTTGTCCGGCAGCGGTCAACCTGGATTTGCAGTCGGTGTGTGTACCGAGGGGAACGTTGCACACTTCATGCAATCTGAAAAAAAGTATAGCACTCACCACCCTGCGAACCGGTCGCTAGTTGATCTGCACTATGACCGGACCTTCCGTCACGATCGGCGGGTTCGCGTGGATATGCGAGGTGTTTTTCTGAATCCACTCACGGGCAACTTTCAGGCTCGCATCACTGCCGGCCTTGTCCTTGCAAACAGTGATCGAAGTACCACCATCACCCGTATTGAGCAGTGTGTAGCTGACGAGGCCAGGTACTGTGCGCAAGGTCGCTTCGATGTCGACGTTGCGCTCTTCCATCACCTCGAATAGCTGCTTGGCTCCAGCACCCAGGTAGGTTCTTATCACCGCATACATGGTCGTCTCCTTTGAGCGTACCGTCTTGATGCCAATGCAGATCCGTTGATGTCCGCAAACTCCCAGGTTTCAAGTCTCAGGTCGCCCTGATTCACTAAGCTTAGCCAAACGCCGGCGACAATCGACATGCAACGACCACCGGCCACATGGGGCCGATTTCTGCCTTTACGATCGAAGGCTAAACACGAGCTAGATCGAGCATTTCGATATGTTTAAGCAACATTTCACTGTTTTTCCGATAACGCCCTGTCGCGATAATCCGCCTTCAAAGGTGACGGGTAGGGCAGCGAGATGGCGAAGGAAGGAAGTTATACCGGTGTAGCCAAGTGGCTGCATTGGGGCATGGCCCTGATCTGGTTGGGAGCCTGGGTCATCGGAATCGTGGCGACGCATTGGCGCGACGAATTCAATGCCCACCATGAACTCACCTACTTGCACAAGGCAATGGCCAGCACGCTGCTGTTTCTCATCGTCGTGCGTATCGCCTGGCGATTGAGTCACCCGGCACCGGCGCTACCCGAGTCGATGAGCCCGAGGATGAAGCGTGGTGCGCTGGTCGGGCATGTGCTGCTGTACGCCGTGGCCCTGATCGGGCTGCCGTTGTCCGGCTGGTACTGGAGCTCGGTCGCCGACAAACCCATCATGGTGGCGGCGCTGTTCATGCTCCCGCCAATCGTTGACCCCGATCAGAACCTGTACGATCTGGCAAAGGCGGTTCATACCTACATGGCGTGGTTGTGTGGCGCCCTGGTAGGTGGCCATCTGCTGGTTGCGCTCAAGCATCACTTCGTTGAAAAGGATGATGTGCTCAAGGGCATGCTGCCCGCACGCAACCGCTGATTTTCCTGTCGTTTCATTATTGACGCAGCTGCGCCGGACTCACGCCGAGGCGTTGCCTGAAGGTGGTCGCCATGTGCGCCTGGGAGTTGAAACCGCAGGCGTAGGCGATTTCAGCCAGCGTGGCGGTCGAGTCGTGCATCAGGGCTCGAGCCCTGGCCAGGCGTCGGTCGATCAGGTAAGCATGGGGGCTTTTGCCGGTGGCATTTTTGAAAGCCCGCATGAAATAGCCTTCGGACAAGCCAAGCAGGCCCGCCATCGCCGGTACGCTCAACGGGCCATCGAGGCCCGCGTCAATGAACTCATCGAGCAAGCGCATCCGGCTGCCGGTAATCGAGCCATGGGGCGGTGTCGACACGGCTTCGCTGGCCGTCGCGCGCTCGGACAATGCCAGTGCCCAGGCCTCCCAGTCGTCCTCCACGCGAGCGTGCAACAGCGCGGCGCGCATCCGCCATGCGAGGACCGTGGCCTGCCGGTCGATGCGATTGTTGAAGGCGCGATCCCCCTCCAGCGCCATACCGTCAGTGCGTATCACCCGCAGATATTCACCGCCCTTGGGCGATTCGGATAACACGTCACACCCCATCGGAACGAACGCCAGGCCGTTGGGCAGGGCATCGAAGGGTTGTACCCGGTCGCTGCCGATCGCGTGCAGGCCTCGCTGGCTGTCGAAGGCAAAGCCGATTCCCGCCTGGGTCGCTACGTATCGGGTCGCGTAGGCGCAGCCGGGGAGCAATTCGATCGCCCAGGGGCCGGCCTCGATGCGGCGGACCGGTTCGGACAGCAGGGGTGGATGCGGGCGGTTTCGATGGCTCATGAGCACCATAGTAGTGAAGAGGGCACACAAAAGTCAGGTCGGTTTTTTGAAAGCCTGCGTACTGCGCCCCTGTTCAGACTGGGCAAAATCCCGAGGAGATAACTCATGCACACACTGACTCGCGACGACATCGAACAGGCCGCACGTAACGTGTACCAGGTCATGCCCGCCACCGCCCAGTACCCTTGGCCCTTGCTGGCCAGGCGGTTGGGTTGCACGGTGTGGGTCAAGCACGAAAACCACACGCCTACCGGTGCTTTCAAAGTGCGCGGCGGCATCACGTTCATGCACTGGCTCAAGCGCGAACATCCGGGCGTGAAGGGCATTGTCAGCGCGACCCGCGGCAACCATGGCCAGAGCCTTGCACTGGCGGCTGGGGCACTGGGCTTGCGGGCGCTGATCGTCGTGCCGCAAGGCAACTCGGTGGAAAAGAACAACGCCATGCGCGGCTTTGGCGCTGAAGTAGTCGAGTATGGCCGCGATTTCGATGAGGCCCGCGAAGAGGCGGCACGCCTTGCGCAGGAGCACGACCTGTTCCTGGTGCCGCCGTTTCATACAGAGCTGGTCAAGGGCGTCGCCACCTATGCGCTGGAGCTGTTCAACGCCGCGCCGGATCTGGATACCGTCTATGTACCGATTGGCTGCGGATCGGGGATTTGTGGCGTGATCGCCGCTCGCGATGCACTGGGCCTGGACACCCGGGTGGTGGGCGTGGTTTCCACAGAGGCGGCGGCCGCACAGTTATCGTTCGACACCGGCGCCCTGTGCGAAACGGCCTCGGCGACCACCTTCGCCGACGGTCTGGCCGTACGCAAGCCAATACCTGAAGCCTTTGCCGTCTATGCCGCAGGTGCGGCGCGGATCGTTGCGGTCAGTGACGCACAGATAGCCGAGGCCATGCGCGTGTATTACACCGATACCCACAACCTGGCGGAAGGGGCCGGTGCGGCGGCGCTGGCGGCGCTCATGGCCGAGCGTGAAGCCATGTCGGGAAAAAGGGTGGCGGTGATTCTGTCCGGTGGAAACGTCGACAGATCGGTGTATGCGGGCGTGATCGCGTGAAGGGGGGCTGTAACCTGGTCGCATAAATTTGAAATGCACGGCATTGCCCGACACAATCGCGCCCCGATCCGGCCAAAGGCGCCGGACGTTCGTGGTGAGAAGGGGCCGCAGTTGAACGAACAGACATTGTCCATGCGCCTGGAGCGCGTGGCGGCGCATGTGCCGGCCGGTGCGCGCCTGGCCGATATCGGCTCGGATCACGGCTACCTGCCGGTGGCGTTGATGCGTCGTGGCGCCATCACGGCGGCGGTGGCCGGGGAAGTAGCGTTGACGCCGTTCCGCGCGGCCGAACGCACCGTGCACGAGAACGATCTGGAGCAACGGATCAGCGTGCGCCTGGCCAACGGCCTGGCGGCAATCCTGCCGGGAGACGGGATCACGGCGATCAGCCTCTGCGGCATGGGCGGCGAAACGATCCGCGACATCCTCGAGAGCGGCATGGCGTACCTGAGCGGGCAGGAGCGCCTGATCCTGCAACCCAACGGCGGCGAGCAGCCACTGCGCCTGTGGCTGATGGAAAATGGCTATCGCATCCTCTGCGAGGAAGTGCTGCGGGAAAATCGCTTCGACTACGAAATCATCGTCGCCGAGCGCGCCGGGCCGGTGATCTACACCGACGAAGAGTTGTACTTCGGCCCGTTGCAGATGCAGGCTCGCAGCCCGGCGTTCCTGATCAAGTGGCAGCGCAAGCTGCGCCAGAAGCAGAAGACCCTGAGCCAATTTGCCGGGGCGCAACAGGCCGTGCCTGAGGAAAAGGTGCAGGACATCGCGCGTCAGGTCCGTTGGATCAATCAGTTGCTGGCCTGATTCTGTTCAGCAAGCATCCAGGCGGTCATGCCATACCAGCGGGTCTCTTTTCGAGCATTTGCGCAGGCCTTCGCGGTCAGTAAAAACTAATTTTTACGGCATTCCCCGTGCCTGCTTGCGAGGAAAAAACTCGCTGTTTACAGGGTCAAACGGTGTGAGTTCCGCGCGAAATCCGCTTTTTTTTTCGGCGCGAAACATGAAACGATTCAGCCGCTTGGCAACGGTGGTTTCAGCCAATGAAACCGGCCTCCCGAGGCATTATTGGCAGTACCGTTTGTCGTGGTTTTTGTTCGAAAAATGAACGATTGGGGTATTCTGGGTTCTGAACTTCCAGCAGGCGGATCCTTTGAGCTCCGCACTGCACTCCCTAGTAAAATGGACGTATACCTCATCTGCATTGAATGGAATGCACATGGGGATTTTTTTTACCTGAGACCTGGAGTGATAGTATGCCGTCATCACTGACTCGCGGGGCGAGTCGCTCTCTCTTGTAATACCCAAACTATTTTATTTGCTTCAATCAATGTGAACTTTGATTGTGCAGGCGTGGAATATTAATTCGCGTGCCTGGGGCATGGTCAATTCACACTGCCGCAATAAGTGGAGATGTAAGCGTGGATATTAATACAATGATCGGCCTGCTTGGCCAGAAAGAATCCATGGAGTTTATGCGTTTAGGAGTTGTTTACGTACACCTGTTGGCATGCTGCGTAGCCATTGGCCTGGTGTTTGCCAGCGATGTCGCCATGGTCAAGGATTTATTGAAAGGCCGTGTTTCGTCCGGGCACGATAATGATCATATGGCCAGTCTCCAGAAGTCTGTTTCCAATGCGTTGTTATTCTTGTGGATCACCGGTGCGGCGATTATAGGCATTGATTATCTTGAAAAAGGAATGACCTATTTTGCCAACCCGAAACTTCAAGCCAAAGTCATTATTGTCTTGCTGCTGACATTCAACGGCATGCTGTTGCACCGCTATGTATTGCCCGCCATGCTGAAGGCCGGGTCCTTGCTTGACCTGCCTATCAATGTGCGAATGTTTGCCCTGTTCTCTGGCGCACTGTCGGGCGTTTCCTGGCTGTATGCCGCGATGCTCGGTGTCGGCCGACCGCTGGCCTGGAAATACTCGCTGACCGAGTTGCTGATGGCCTATCCGGTATTGATCGTGCTCGGCTTTGCGACGATGGTGGCGCTGACCCAGTGGGCGCGCAATCGCAACGCGGCAGCGCCGGCTGAACAGACTACCTGGCTGTTCGCTGGAATTCCTGCGCGATGAGCTGACGAAAGTCCAGGTGAAGACGGGTGAAACCGTTTGAGCCTTGCCAACACCAGACCCCCTCCCTGTGAGGGGGTTTTTTTTGGTTGTTCACGCAATTCCGGGGCACACCGAGAACTGTAGGAGCGAGCTTGCTCGCGATGGAGGTCAACGATGATGCGGGGAGCCTGACACCCCGCGGTGCTCTCAGGTTTTTCGCGAGCAAGCTCGCTCCTACAGATATTTCGCCATCTGTGTTCCTTGTCCGTGGCCGAATGCTGTCCGCTCATCCCTTGATTCGGCGAGGGGGAGGGCAGCACGGTCGGCCGCGAACCTGCCGCTCGTCGCCAAGGCATAAAATAAACTTTGACATCATTGGGGCTTTGGTTGAATATTCATCCATCGTATGCGATTTAGTCGAATGCGATAGAAAATAAAGACAACCCTTGCCGTTTGGAGAATCAGCCATGAACACCGGAAGCCGCCGCACCCTGTTGATCCCTACCGCTCAAGCTTCCCATGGCCACAACGGCAACAACTGGATCGTTGCACACGCCCATTGACCAACGTTGTTTTTTGAATGCCACAACTATCGCATGCGATTCAATCGCACGAACTTTAAGCCCCGAGGAAATCCCCATGAGCAAAATCGAAAAAGTACTGGCTACCGGCAAAACCCACACCACCCGCAGCAATGTCGGCGGTCATAACGGCAACCTCGATATCGTCCTGTCGTCACCGGGTTCCACACAGCCAGCCCACGTCTTTGCCGCCACACAGCCGCATCCGAAAGCCGAGCAACTGTTCGCCGGGGCCTGGTCGGCCTGCTACACCGCAGCAGTGGGGCTGGTGGCCCAGGAACGCAATATCGTTTTGCCGGCGGACATGGCCGTCGACATTGAAGTGGACCTGGGCCAGACTGGTCCGGCCTACTTCCTTCAGGCCCGACTGACCCTGCGCGTGCCCGGGCTGGCACAGGATGTCGCGACTGAACTTGCGCACATCGCCGACTCCATCTGCCCTTACTCCAAAGCGACACGCGGCAATATCGATGTTGCCCTGAACGTGATCACGGCGTGACGTGCGGACGCATCACTAATATCGCATACGATGCAAGCGCATACGAATATAACTGATTGTAATCCTGAGGGAATCATCATGAGCAAGATCGAAAAAGTACTGGCCAGCGGCAAAACCCACACCACCCAGAACAGCGCAGGCAATACGTCGCGCGGTCATAACGGTAACCTCGACATCGTGCTGTCGTCCCCCGGCAGCGACACACCGGCACATGTGCTGACCGCCGTCCAGCCGCACCCGAAAGCCGAGCAACTGTTCGCCGGCGCGTGGTCGGCCTGCTACATCGCAGCGGTGGGGCTGGCCGCCCAACAAATGAAGGTGACACTGCCGACCGACACGGCCGTCGACATTGAAGTCGATCTGGGCCAGACCGGCGCGGCGTACTTCCTCCAGGCCCGACTGACGTTGCGCGTGCCGGGGCTGGATCAGGGAGTGGCGACTGAACTGGCCCACAACGCCGATGCAATCTGCCCGTACTCCAAGGCCACACGCGGCAACATTGATGTCGACATCAATGTCTTGACGGCCTGACCCGCTGCACGGCCGGCTCAACGGGGATTTTCCCGGTGAGCCGGCCGTCGGTGTTTATGCGCACTTCCGATACCATCGTGTACGACGTATAGTTTCAGTCTCGCAAGATTGCCCCTGAGAACGTCCATGAAAAACACCGACAAGACATCCGCCCTGGATCTCAAACTCTCCGACTTCCTGTGTTTTGCCGTCTATTCCACCAACCTGGCCTTCGGCAAGGCCTACAAGCCGATGCTCGAACGGCTCGGCCTGACCTACACGCAATACATCACCCTGGTCGCGCTGTGGGAAGAAGACAACCAGACCGTCGGCAGCCTTGGCGAAAAGCTGTTTCTGGAATCCAACACCCTCACGCCAATCCTGAAGAAGCTCGAAGCGATGGGTTATTTGCTGCGCCAGCGCGACCCGGAAGACGAGCGCCAGGTGCGGATCAATCTCACAAAAGAGGGGCGAACATTGCGTGAAGGCCTGCGCGAAGACGGCTTCCCGCAAACCGGCCTCGATCCCGACGACTTCGTGCAAATGCAGAAGGCCATCGTCAAGTTACGGGGTAATCTCATCCGGACGACGAAAGACAGGGAGTAAGGGGTCTCGACTCAAGACGGTGAGTGGTCCCCGATTTCGGTGTAAGCGTCCCCACTAACGGGGCGCTATTCCCCAGCAGTATTCACGCCAGCATCAGTACGGCATTTCAACTTTCGACGAATGTTTGCAGGGACATTCCGGTCCTCGCTCATATTTTGTTACAGCAATGGCAGGGTAATTGCTGAGTGAGCGTGTCCCGTTCACGAAAGGTGCAGCGTCGGCAAGCTGTGGAGCTGTAAGTACCCCATTGAGTGATTGCACGTAACCATCGGTTTGCATCACGAAATACCCCTGGCGACTCAATAGAAGTACTGCAGTCATCCTCTGCGAACCGTCCAGAGGAAATGCCATGAGCCACACCAGACCAACGTGTGCACAGTTAGCGCTGCATGGGCTATCGGCCTTGATTGTTCTTTGGACGATCAGCGCCGGCTCTTACATGGCAATGTTCAACGTACCGCCAGGCGTCAAGCTGGCTATTGTCGACTTGAACATTTCCCTGGTGTCATTGTTCATACCGTTGTTCCTGGCGCTCAAACCTCTGGCTCGCCGTTTTTTGTTCTTTCTGGCCTGCCTGCTGACGGTGACGCTGGTGGCGGCTGACGAACCCCCGAGCAATAACAATCAGGGCAATGACAATCAGAGCAATGACAAGTGGCTGGAGCCGGCACGCTCCAGGCTCATGCATGTGACTGGCGGGATGCCGTTCTTCCCGCACCGGGCCAATACCACCGGTAACCTGGTCTTGAATGTGAAGGACTTCGACAATGCCCAGGTCTGCGGCGCTTGTCATACGGAGATCTACAAACAGTGGCGCTCGTCGATGATGTCCCAGGCCTGGGATGAACCCATCTATCGGGCCTTGCTCAAGCGTGCGAGTGCGGCCACCGAGGGCAAGGTCGATAACTTCTGCACCGGCTGCCATACGCCGATCGGTCTCACGACCGGGCAGATCACTTCGCAAGTCAACCGCTCCTCGGTTGAAGACAGCGCGAAGAACACTCCGATGCCTGGGGTCGATTGCGAAACCTGCCACAACATCAGTGCCCGCACGGGCCTGGACAACGGCGCCTATGTTCTGAGTCCGCGGGCAAACGGTAAACCAACCAAGTTCGGCCCGCGCAAGGACGCCGTTTCGCCTTATCACGACACGGTGTACTCGGCCTTGCACACCCGCTCGGACTTTTGCGGCACCTGCCACAACGTCACGCACCCGTTCAGCAGCGTGGCGGTGGAGCGCACCTATGACGAATGGCAGGAGAGCACCTACAGCCTTAACGACATCACCTGCCAGAGCTGCCACATGCCGGGTTTCAAGGGTAAGGCTGCGATCATGGGGCCGGATCGCGAGGAGGTCGCCTCGCATTGGTTCAGCGGAGCCAACGCGATGATGCTCAACCATCTCGGTCAGGAAGAGGGCGCGCAACGGGCTCGCAACATGCTCGCGCGCGCGGGGGAAATAACCTTCGAGCAATTGCCGGCAGCGATCGTTGCCGGGCAATACACCTCGGTCGCCGTCAAGGTGTCCAATGTCGGCGCAGGGCACAAGCTGCCGACCGGCTTTCCGGAGGGACGGGAGATGTGGATCGATTTCCGCGTGCGGGATGCCACGGGTCGCGAGATCTACCGGCTGGGGTCGATCAAGGACGGCAAGACCGAAGTCAACACGCGAAATTTCAAAGTGCACATAGGCGACAAGGACGGCAACCCGCTGGACGTCGAGGTCTGGAATGCCACGCAAATTCTCTCGGACAACCGCATTCTGCCCAAGGGCTACGATATCGGGGAATTCTCCTTCCTGGTGCCGGCCGACGCCGTCGGACCGCTGACCCTGACGGCCGACCTGAACTACTGGCCGTTTTCGCAGAAGCTGGCCGACTACCTGCTCGGCAAGGACAAGGTGCAGGTGGAAATCACCCGGATGGCCAACGTCACGCAGAGCGTACCCCTGTCGACCAGCCTGCCGGTTGTCGGGGTGGCCCCGGTCATGCAAGGTGACAATCCGAAGACCACTGAAAAGAACCGTTTTGTCACCTTCAGACTTCGTTAAGAATAGTCTTTGATACTGCTCCCCAATTGATCCGGGGAGATGTTTTTCAATGTCCGATTTCAACTGGAACGTTCAGTTGCCACTGCGCTTTGGCCTGACCGAAGCACAGCAGATGCATCTTGTCAGGGCCTTGCCGGACGCCCCGCAAAGGGAGGGCTTCGAAGCCTTTATCCAGCAACGGTTTCGCAGGGCCCACGGTGCCGATGTTCGCCACTTCATGCCGGAGCTGTTTGGCATGAGCGATGCGTCCGGCACGCTATGCGCGGTGGTTGGCGTGCGTCTGGCGAGCGGCGGACCGCTGTTTCTGGAAGGTTACCTGGACGAGGCGATCGATCCGCTGATCAGTGCCGCGGCCGACCAGACCGTAAGCCGCTCAGCCATCGTCGAGGTCGGCAACCTGGCTGCCAGCGACACCGGCAGCGCACGGATGAGCATCATTGCGATGACCTACCTGCTCGCCATGGGGGGGCTGGAATGGGTCGCCTTCACCGGAAACCTGGGGCTGGTCAATAGCTTTCATCGCCTTGGCTTGAAGCCCGTGACCCTGTGTGCTGCCGACCCGGCGCGTCTTGGCGAAGACCGCCACGCCTGGGGCAGTTACTACGAAAGCAAACCGTGGGTTCATTTCGGCAATATTCGCTCCGGTTTCATTCATTTACGCAACACCGGCCTGTTCAGTCGCCTGGGCTTGCCGACTTCCATTGAAGGGGCCTGCCATGTCGCCTGAAATGGAGCGTTTCAAACGGATCCTGCGTCATCATGCTGAGCAAAAAACCAACACCATTGCCTTGTGGGATGACCTTCGCCAGCTCAACTACGCCACGCTCTATGCCGAGGTCATTTATCGTCAGCAGCGCCTGCGCGATGAACGAGTCAGGGTGGTCGCCCTGGCCCTGGACAATGGTATCGAAGCCCTGCTGTGGGACCTGGCCGCGTTGTTCGAGGGGTTGACCTGCGTGGCCTTGCCGCCTTTTTTCAGTCCGGCGCAACGCAAGCATTGCCTGGAGCAAAGCCAGGCCGAACACGTCATTGCCGAACCGCCATTGCAGGACGAACTGCAAGACGCTGGATATCAGAAGTGCGGCGAGTTCTGGCACCGCACGTTCAGTGGCCCGAACCGGATGCCCGACGGCACCGCCAAGTTGACCTTCACCTCCGGCACCACAGGCACACCCAAGGGCGTGTGCCTGAGTGCCGACAGCATTCTGGGGGTCGCTCGCGAGCTGGATCAGGCCAGCAAACCCACTGACCCGCAACACCACCTGGCGCTGCTGCCGCTGGCCATTTTGCTGGAGAACATCGGTTGTTACGCCGCACTGTATGCCGGAGCCACCTTGAGCCTGCCCAGCCAGAAAACCCTGGGGATTGCAGGCGCCAGCGGTGTGGAGGTGCCGAAATTGTTGGGATGCCTGGCCAGCCGCTCGCCTCAGAGCCTGGTCCTGGTGCCGCAGTTGTTACTGATGCTGGTCGGTGCTGCCGAGCAGAAGGTTTTCGATCCACAGCACCTGCGTTTTGCCGCCGTTGGCGGTGCCCGGGTCAGTGAAGATCTACTGCATCGCGCTGAACGCGTGCGCATACCCGTCTATGAAGGTTACGGGTTGTCCGAGTGCGCATCGGTGGTCTGCCTCAATCGCCCGCAAGCTCGGCGCCCCGGCAGTGTCGGACGGCCATTGCCCCATGTGGAGATTCGCCTGGCGGATGACGGAGAAGTGCTGATCAAGGGGGCAACCTTGCTGGGCTATCTGGGAGAGGCACCGCACACCGACCCGTGGTGGCCCAGCGGCGATCTCGGCGAGTTCGACGCCGAAGGTTTTCTCTACCTCAAGGGGCGCAAGAAGCATCAGTTCGTGACCAGTTTCGGGCGCAACGTGAACCCCGAGTGGGTGGAAGCCGAGTTGACTCAGCGGGGGCCTATTGCTCAGGCCTTCGTCTATGGCGAGGCGATGCCTCACAACCATGCGCTGCTCTGGCCGCATCACCCGGACTGTACCGACGACCAGCTGGCCGCCGCCGTGGCCCAGGCCAACGAGGCCTTGCCCAAGTACGCCCAGGTCCGCCACTGGAGTCGGCTCGAGCAACCCTTTACTGCCACCAACGGTTTGCTCACCGCCAATGGCCGGCCCCGCCGTGACGCCATCATCGAGCGCTACCGGCGGCAATTGACCGAATCTGCATTTTCCGAGGAATCCGCACCATGAGTTTTTTTGACACCTTGCAACAAGCCACTGAGCAAGAACGCAATGAGCTGTTCAACCTGCCGATCATCCGTGATGCGCTGCAGGGCGATGTCAGCCTGGAAAGTTACCGGGCCTTTCTGGCACAGGCCTATTACCACGTGCGCCATACCGTGCCGTTGATGATGGCCTGCGGTGCGCGCCTGCCTACGCGCCTGGAATGGTTGCGCGAAGCGGTGTGTGAATACATCGAGGACGAATACGGCCACGAACAATGGGTACTCAATGACATTCAAGCCTGCGGCGGTGACAGGGACGCTGTACGCGATGGGCGCCCGTCATTGCCGATCGAATTGATGGTCAGCTTCCTTTACGACCTGATCGCCAGGGACAATCCGGTGGGACTGTTCGGCATGGTCAACGTACTCGAAGGCACGAGCATTGCCTTGGCGACCCACGCCGCCGGCAGTATTCGCCAGCGTCTGGACTTGCCCGAAAGCGCGTTCAGCTACCTCAGTTCCCACGGCTCGCTGGATATCGAACATATGCAGACCTACCGTCGACTGATGAACCGTCTGGATGACCCGGGCGACCAAGCCGCGGTCATTCATGCCTCCAAAGTGGTGTACCGGCTCTACACCGATATGTTTCGTGGCTTGCCGCGTAACGGGGAGAACCTGCATGCGCCTGTCTGAAGCCCGCGTCGTGTTGACCGGTGCCAGCGGCGGCATCGGCCTGGCCATCGCCACTGCACTGTGCGCCAGTGGTGCCCAGGTGCTGGCCGTGGCTCGCCATCGGGAGCCCCTGGTGCCGTTGCTCGAGCTTTATCCCAATAATCTGTGTTGGATCCGTGCAGACCTGACGTTGCTCTCCGACCGCCGCGAGGTGCTGGCGCGGGCCCAGAACATCGGCGGCATCAACCTGCTGATCAATGCCGCCGGAGTCAACCATTTCGCCATGCTCGAACAGCTCGACGACAGTGAGATCAATTCGATGCTCGCGGTGAACATCAGTGCGCCGATGTGCCTGACAAAACTGATGTTGCCGCTGCTCAAGCAAGCCGACAGTGCCATGGTGGTCAACGTCGGTTCGACCTATGGCTCCATTGGCTACCCAGGCTACGCCAGTTACTGCGCCACCAAGTTTGCCCTGCGCGGGTTCTCCGAAGCCCTGCGCCGAGAGTTGGCAGATACCCGGGTCAGTGTGCTCTACGTCGCCCCGCGAGCGACCCGTACCGGCATGAACAGCCCGGCAGCCCAAGCGCTCAATGATGCGCTCAAAGCCAATGTCGACGATCCGCAAACCGTGGCGGCCGCGGTGATTCACGCCATTGCCGGTGACCGTCGCGACTTGTACCTGGGCTGGCCCGAGCGTTTTTTTGTACGCCTGAACAGCCTCCTGCCTCATCTGGTGGACCGTGGATTGCGCAAGCAACTGCCACTGATCCGCCGCCTGAGCCAGAAACCCGACCAGGAGAATCTCGAACCATGAAAAAGATCATCGCTTGCCTGCTGCTGGGCGCATTGAGCCAGGGTGTCTGGGCGCTGGATGCTGCCGACCAGCAGCGTCTCAACGGTATCCAGCAAAGCTGGGCGCACATTCAGTACGAGTTGCCCGAGGGACAACGCACTGCGGCTTTTGAAAAGCTGGCGGCCCAGGCTTCGAGCTTCAAGCAGGAACGTCAAACGGTGGCGGAGGCCTGGATCTGGTCTGGCATCGTCACCAGTAGCTGGGCGGGTGCCCAGGGTGGACTGGGTGCGCTGAGCAAGGTCAAAGATGCCAAGGCCGATCTGGAAAAAGCCCTGGCCCTGGACCCCAAGGCTCTGCAAGGCTCAGCCTATACCAGTCTGGGGGCCCTCTATGACCGCGTACCGGGCTGGCCCATCGGTTTCGGCGATTCGGACAAGGCCGAGCAGTTGCTCAAGCTGGCATTGCAAATAAACCCCAACGGCATCGACAGCCTGTACTTCTGGGGCGATCACCTCTACCGTCAGAAGCGGTATGTCGAAGCCAGGGCCGCGCTGCAAAAAGCCTTGCAGGCTGCGCCCCGTCCTGGCCGCGAGAGCGCTGACGCCGGGCGCCGCAAGGAGATCGAAACGCTGTTGGTGGACGTGAACAAGAAACTCGGTTGACAGGAGACCCTGTGCGTTTATTACTCGTAGAGGATGACGTGGCGCTCGGCGAGGGCATTCATCAGGCCCTGCGCCGTGAAGGTTATACCGTCGACTGGTTGCAGGACGGCAACAGTGCCTTGCACTCGCTGCTCAGTGAAATCTTCGATCTGGCGGTGCTCGACCTTGGCCTGCCACGCATGGACGGTCTCGAAGTGCTCAGGCGCTTGCGAGACAGCGGCTCCAACCTGCCGGTGCTGATCCTGACGGCGCGCGATGCCACCGAAGACCGTATCGCCGGCCTGGATGCCGGCGCCGATGACTACCTGATCAAGCCCTTCGACCTGGCAGAATTGAAGGCGCGCATACGTGCGTTGCTTCGGCGCAGCGCCGGGCGTGGGCAATCGCTGATCGAGCACGCGGGCATCAGCCTGAACCCCGGCACCCAGCAAGTCAGCTACAAAGGCGAACCGGTGGCCCTGACACCCAAGGAATACCAGTTGCTCCACGAGCTGCTCTCGCCACCGGGCCGGGTAATGACTCGCGATCATCTGATGCAGTTGCTGTACGGCTGGAGCGAGGAGGCTGAAAGCAACACGCTGGAAGTGCACATCCATCACCTGCGCAAGAAGCTCTCCACCGATCTGATTCGCACCGTCCGTGGTATCGGTTATCTGGTGGAGGAGCGTCGATGACCTCGATCCGCCGGCGCACCCTGACCCTGATCATTGGCCTGATGCTCGCAGGTCTGGCGGTGATCAGCGTGCTGAACCTGCACGACAGCAACCATGAAATTGCCGAAGTCTATGATGCCCAACTGGCCCAGAATGCTCGCCTGCTGCAAGGCGTCATGCGTATGCCCATGGTGAGCGAGGATCACGCAGATCTGTACAGGGCTTTCAACCAGGCCCTGAACGAGGCGACGCCCAGGGCCGACGGGCATCCGTATGAAACGAAGATTGCGTTTCAGGTCTGGAATGCCAGGAATGAAGTGCTGGTGCATACCGCCAGTTCTCCGTCTTTCAACCAACCCCCGGTCACACCAGGCTTCAGCGATGTAGTCGACCTGAACAACCGGCACTGGCGCGCCTTCCTGCTTGAAGACAAGCAGAACAACCTGCGTATCTGGGTGGGGGAACGGGACGACGTGCGCACGGACCTGGTGGACCGCATCGTACGCCACACCTTGTGGCCTAACATTCTGGGGAGTTTGATACTGGCCGCCATGCTCTGGCTGGCCATCGGCTGGGGATTGAAACCTCTGGTCAACATGGCTGCGACACTGCGGGCGAGGCATCCCGGTTCACTCGAACCCCTGCAATTGACGCCGCTGCCTACCGAGCTTGAGCCGATGCAGGCAGCCCTTAACCGTATGCTTGCGCAGATTCAGGAAGTCATGGGACGTGAGCGCCGTTTTATCGCGGATGCCGCCCACGAAATGCGCACCCCCCTGGCCGTGCTCAGGGTGCATGCGCAGAACCTGATGGAAGCGGGGAGCGAAGGGGAGCGTCGTGCGTCGCTTGAACACTTGATTGCCGGAGTGGACCGTACCAGTCGGCTGGTCAATCAATTGCTCACGATGGCACGTATCGAGCCTCAAGCAGGCGCGCGACCGCCTGCACCGATTGACCTGGCAGCCACGGTTCGCGACAGCCTGGTTCAATTGACGCCCTGGTTGTTGAGCAAGGATCTTGAATTGGTTTTCGATGTCAGCGACGACATCGGCCTTGTGAGGGTCGACCCTGCGGCTATCGACATTGCCTTGAACAACCTGGTCACCAACGCGGTGAATTTCTCCCCCCGGCACGGCGTGATCACGGTAAAGCTGGTCGAAAAGAGAAACGGCTACGAACTGTCTGTCGAAGATGAGGGGCCGGGTATCGATGAGCAGGATCGTGATCGGCTCTTCGAGCGGTTCTACAGTCGCGCAAACGATCAGGGGGCAGGGTTGGGGCTGACCATCGTCAAGGCCATTGCCGATCGCCTGGGAGGACAGATCAGACTGGAGAACCGCATCGCTGGCGGTTTACGCGCCACGTTGGAAATCTGTCGCGTTTGACGTTGTGCCTGGCTATGCCTGGTGCTGTGGTCGGATGAAAGACGGATCCGGTTTTATGAGGGTTTCTGTTTTTTATGCATTTAATTCAAAAAAAACAGATAGTTGGGAGGTAAAGGTAATGTGTTTTGTAAGATTTATCCTTGGTTAGAATTCTGATTGCATCCGACCTGAGTCTGATATCCGTACGCCTGGAGCCCGGGACATGCGACTGATGACCGGCGCCTTCCCGGGTTCCCTGCTATTAATCAATGTGTATCCGAATGCTTATCCTTGCGGGAGCGTCTCATGAGTCCATTCATTCGCATCGGTATTGCCGACGACCATCCGATGTTGCGTGAGGGCGTTGCCAATACGCTGAGAAAACGGCCGGATCTTCAGGTCGTGGAGCAGGGCGCCAACGCGCAGGATGCCATGGATATCGCGCAGAGGGAGCGTCCGGACGTGATGTTGATGGACGTCAATATGCCGGGCGATGTTTTCGCCGCGGTGCGGTTCATTTCCACGCAGCTGTCGGATGTGAAGGTGCTGATGCTGACCGTTTCGGAATCCGAGGATGACGCCTTCCTGGCACTGGAGGCCGGCGCACGCGGGTATGTGTTGAAAGGTGTCAGCGGGCCGGAACTGGTCCTGGCAATCAGGACGGTTGCCCGGGGTGAGTCGTATATCACCCCCGAGTTTGCCAACAAACTGCTGAGCAACATCAAGAAGCACGAAGCGGAAACCCGCAAGTTCGACCTGACCCATCGCGAGGAAGAGGTCATTCTTGAAGTGTCCAAGGGGCTGACCAACAGGGAGGTGGCGGCAAGGCTGCTGATCAGCGAAAAAACCGTCAAGCATCACATGGGCTGCGTGATGCAGAAGCTCAACGCGCGAAATCGAGTCGAAGCGGTCACGGCTCTGCGCCACTACCGGGAGCGCGAAGCGATCGGGCACCTTCACATCGGCGCGGCGAAAGCGCCAAGGGATGCCGAAGCGGCGCCTGACTAGAGTTTGAACTGTGCATTGACCGACGTACCCGTGTCGCAGGAGTCGATGCTGAACAACCCGCCCAGGGATTCGACGCGATAACGCAAACCGGCGAGGCCCAATCGGGTTCTACCGGATTTCTCGAGCTGCATTGCGTCCGCCGCCATGCCTGGACCACTGTCCCTGACGCTGATGTTCAATACGCCATCAATGTACTTCGCCTGGATGACCTGACCCTCGCCGTTGGCATGCCGGTATGCGTTGTTGAGGGTTTCCTGCACAAACCGGTACAGACAGAGTTTTAACGGCAATGGCGCGGCCTTCGGTAGCTGCCCCAGGGTCAATGTAACCTTGGTGCCCGTGCGTTGCTCGTGCCGTTGCGCCACCAGTTGCAACTCTTCCACCAGACTCACGTCGTTGATTTCCGGAAGTGCCAGGCCTCGTGATAAATCCCGGACCTCACGCAATGCGTCGGTGGCGGCGCCACGGATGGTTTCCAGGGATTCCTGATCGACCGCCGTGCAGTTTTCGGCCAGGTCGTCGAGCCGGATCAGAATCAAGGTCAATAGCTGCGCCGGCCCATCGTGCAGGTCTGCGCCAATGCGCCTCAAGGTGAGTTCGTTGACTCGGGAAAACTCCTGGGTAGCCGTTGCCATCTTGTGCTGCAGTTCAGCATTGCTGATGTGCAAACGGGTTTGCTCTATCAGCCGCAAGTGCAGTGCCACCTGTTGTTGCTGGATAATCCTGTCACCGCGTCGCACGATGAAGAAAAGCAGGGTCAGCATGGCCAGTGTCGCGGCGCCGACAACCCCCCATACTTCCTCCCGGACCCGATTGATCTCGCGCCTGAGGCTATCGGCCTTTTCATAAAATTCGCCGACCGCGATGATTTTCCCGGAGCGTGAATCCCGCAGGGGCGCGTAGATTTCATAGAGCGGCACATTGAGCGTGCGCTCGAACGCGTTCTCATCCTGGGTCAGTTCCTGAAGATCGGTGACCACTTTGCCCTTGAGTGCCTCAGTGATCTCATCCAGCGGGAATTGAACGTTGGTGATGTCTTTGTTCGTGCTGTAGACCACGGTGCCATCTGCTCGCCAGATCTTGATCGAGACAATGTGCTGTTTCAGCGAACGACTTTCCGTGAGGCGGTCCAGGGACTGGACACTTGCTGCCGAGAGGGTGTTGTCCCGGCTCAACTCCTGCACAAAGGGCTCCAGAAACGTATCCATGTACTGAGCGCCTGCTTCTGCTGCGCTATGAACCGCGGCACTTTCTATGCGTACGCTCACCAGATTGCCGACGAAAAACATGGTCAGCCCCAGGATCACCGCAGCGGCAATGACAAACTGGGTCGAGTGACTCAGCCTGTGTGCCCGGACCCTCATCCATGTACGCCAGAGGCCATTGCGACTTGCATCGCTAACAGGGGCTGGTTCGTCCATCGCCCCGGCCTCCTGCGCGGGAAACGTCTGGTTTTCCGATTCGACTTTTGCATCTTTTGCCATAGGTCCGGCTCCCTGATCATCGAGACAGGTCGGCTGGAAACCCGGCAGTTCAACGCAAATCCCGAGATTGACGCCAGGCCCATGACTGACAGTAGTTCACTGCATGTCGAGGCGACAGTTTCAGCGTGGGCAGGGTCCCCTGTGGGAGCTGGCTTGTCGGGTCGCCGCATCGCAGCGATGGTCGTCAACGATAACGCGTGTGAACTGGATGAACGCGGCGCACTGGAGTCCATCGCCAGCAGGCTGGCTCCTACAGTAGTTTCAGCGTGGGCACGTACCCTTGTGGGAGCTGGCTTGCCTGCGATGGTCGTTAACGATAACGCGGGTGAACTGGATGAACGCGGCGCACTGGAGTCCATCGCCAGCAGTCTGGCTCCTACAGTTTCAGCGTGGGCACGGTCCCCTGTGGGAGCTGGCTTGCCTGCGATGGTCGTTAACGATTACGCGTGTGAACTGGATGAACGCGGCGCACTGGAGTCCATCGCCAGCAGGCTGGCTCCTACAGTTTCCGCGTGGGCAGGGTCCCCTGTGGGAGCTGGCTTGCCTGCGATGGTCGTTAACGATTACGCGTATGAATTGGATAAACCCGACCTATGTTCAGGCTTGCGCGGCGCTGACCTCGCCAGTGACCGCGACGTTCTTGCGGACCGCTTGATACAGCAGGCTCGATACCATGAACCCGACAATGGCCAGCAGACTCATCAACGAGAAGACGTAGTTGTAGCCTTGTTGACCCGGGAAGTGGTCGAGTATCGCGCCATAGATGACGTAGGCAAACATCCCCGGCGCATAGCCGATCAGGCACCCAATGCCAAAGGCCGAGCCCGTGATGTGCTGGGGAATGCCGACTTCACCCATCGGTGCCCAGAACACACCGCGCATGGAAAACACAATCAGCGCGAAGGAGAGGGTGGCCGCCATGCCTGCGTAGATGAAACCCGGGTTTTTCGGGATGAGCATGATGACGCCCATCAGCGGCAACAACGCCAGGAATGCCCACTTCAGATAACGGCTGGAACTCTTGAACTGCTTGTCGGCAATGAAGCCGCCAGCGGGGCCGCCGAGGATCTTGAGGAAGTACTGGTTGATGATGCCGTAGGCGCCCACCAGGGCCACGGGCAGTTCGTACATTTCCTTGAGGTAGGGAATGAAATAGGTCAGGCCGCAGTACACGATGTAGACCATGAACACGTTGAGGCTGACCAACCAGATGCCCGGCACCTTGATCGCCTCGAGCAGGTTCGACAGTCCGTTCTTCGGCTTGACGGTCGACTGGGTTTTGCCGCTCTTGAGCAACAGCCAGGTCAGGGTACCGGCAAGAATGTCGATGACCGAGTAGAACAGGATCGCCGACTTCAGACCGTTTTCACCGGAGCCCATGGCGACGAAAACGCCCAGCGCAGAAAACGCGACCAGGGTATCAATGACGCCACGCCCGCCTTCGAGCAGACCGAACAGGCGCCCCTGTTCCTTATCGTCACCCAGGTTGCGGATGGCCTTGAGCAGCGAAGGCCAGAAGAGGCAATCGGCACACACGGCCAGCAGGCAGAACACCACCAGCAGGTTGCTGAAGGGCGGAAAGGTCGCCAGGTAAAGCCCCAGCCCGCCGGTACCGATCAGGCCGAGGGGGATCAGCTTGCGCGTGTCGTACCGGTCGGCGAGCATGCCGCCCACTACGAACAGCGCGGTGGCGATGATGGCGTTGGCGCTCAGCAGCACGCCGATTTCAGTGTGGGACAGCCCCATGAATTCCTGCATGGGGATGTAGAAGGCGTCTTTGAGATTCGCCAGCTTGTAGATGGTGCCGCCACCGAGGATGAGAATCAGGAATCTGAGCCATTTGGCCTTGTCATGGGATGTCATTATTGTTCTCCAGGCGTATTGGGGGAGGCAGTGCCGCTCGGCACGTCAGGTTCAGGCGTCAGCGCAATGGGCCAGGGTCAACTCGGCCAGGGTTCGGAAATCGGCCAGCAGACCTCGTACATAGGCGACCTGGTTGTTTGCCCAACGGTGTTCATCGGCCAGCATTCGCTCCAGCGAGTAGCCTTGCGGCAGCGCTGTTTCACTCATTTCCCGGTACGCAATGAACGGGTCGGCGGCTTCGTCGAGCTGGCGGAACGCCGGTGCCACGTAGTGGTTTTCCTGCTCGAGAATGAAGGCGATCACTTGCGGGGTTGATTCGCCGAGCATCAGCAGTTCGAACAGCATGCGAGCGCTGGGCAGGTCGTCTTCGTCACTGCCTTGCAGCACGCCGTAATGCCCGAAGCCGTTCTGCTCAGGCACGATGCGCACACCCTTGAGGTGGGTCTGGCGTATGTACGGGGCCAGGGCGTGCAGTGCCGCAAGGGGTTGCTCGCAGGCATTGATCATGTTGCCGAAGTCGAACAGGGCGTGCAGGCGCGGATGGTTCAGCCGGCTCAGCAGTTGCGCGATTTCGCCGCTCTTGAGTTCCTCGTGCTGCTCGAAGTCGAAGAACAGGTCGTGCTCGTCTGCCTGTTGCGCGAGGTAGTGCAGGTCCGACTCGATCACGTCCATGACCCGGGACAGTGCCCCTTCGTAGCGTGAGTAGACACGGATGTTGCGGGTGCCCAGCGCCTTGGCAATGGCGATCACTTGATCGACATCTTTTTTCAGGGTGCTGCTGATTTCCAGGTGCACGTCCAGCCCGAGGGCATTGGCCTTGGCCGCGAACGCCTGAAGCTGCGTAGGCGTCATTTGACTCAGGCTGTTTTCCTCACCGTCGAGCAGGTGCAGGCTCAGGCCCTGCAGTTCGTGGCGATAGGCGAAGTCCAGCAGGTCGCCCGGGGTGACACGGCCGTGGGTCAGGTTGGTCAGCAAGGGGTAGGCATGGGCAAACAGGCGCAGTTGCCCAAGTCGGTCGAGCAACTGGCGGGCCAGTGCCTCGGTCAGTAGCGGGGGAGCCTCGGCCTCGACAGCCTTATGGCTGAGCAAGGCGTTGAATCGTTCCTGGATCTTATTGTTCATTCGAGTCGTTCCTGGTTCAGACACCGGGTCTACCGGCGCAGCCTTTATCGCGCCAGTCAGGAACTCTCGATAGATCCATTATCAGTTAAATCATAAGACCACTTGCCCGGTGTCAGGTGGCCGATTGCAGGTAGCCCATGGTGTCCAGGGCCTGGGCCAGCGCTTCGACCCGCGCCTGGGCCTGGTCTTCGGGGGTGCTGGCAAAGCCGATCAGCAGCGCCGGCGGCAAGACGTGCTCCAGGCAATAGTCACTCAGGGGATAGGTGTGAATGCCATGCTGGCCGAGTTCCCTGGCCAGGGCGTCGCCGTCGAGATGCGCGGGTAACCAGGCGATCAGGTGCATGCCGGCTTCCACCGGGGTGATCCTGAAGAAAGTCCCCAGCTGTTTCTGCAGCTGTTCGACCAGTGCCTGCTGGCGAGCCTGGTACAGGGCGCGCATCCGGCGAATATGGCCGAGGAAGTGGCCTTCGCGCATGAAGTCCGCCGTGGCGGCCTGAAGCAGGGTGGGCGGGCTGCGATCCATGACCGCCCGCAAGGTGCAGAAGGGTTCGACCAGGGCGTTCGGCAGTATCACGTACCCCAGTCGCAGCGAGGGGAAGAGCACCTTGCTGAAGGTCCCGGCGTAGATGACCCGGGCCCACTGGTCCATGGCATAGAGTGCTGGCAGCGGGCGGCCGTTGTAGCGAAACTCACTGTCGCAATCGTCCTCGATGATCCAGCTTTGATTCCGGGCGGCCCAGTCGATGAGTTCCTGGCGTCGCGCATAACTCATGGTGACGCCCAGGGGATGCTGGCGAGAAGGGGTGGTAAACACCAGGCGGGCGTCAGGACACAACGCCAGGCCTTGCCGGACATCGATCCCCTGTTCGTCGATACGCAAAGGCACGACCTGGCCCCCCTGGGCCTGGAGCGCAATGCGCGCCGCGATATGCCCCGGATCTTCCATCCAGAAGCTGTCCTGCGGATTGAGCAACAGCATGCCCAGCAGGTTGAAGGCTTGCTGGGCGCCGGACACGATGACCACCTGATCGGCACTGCAATCAATGCCGCGGGCATCGAAGACGTACTCGGCAATCGCCTCGCGCAGGGCCAGCAACCCCTGCAGTTCGCCATAACCGAGCATGGCCTTGGTCGGCTTGTGCAGGTGGCGGTTCAGCAGGCGCTTCCAGACCGATTGCGGGAACGCATCGTAAGCGCTGTGACTGGGCAGGAACGAGGTCGGGCTGCCGGTCGCCCAGTCAGCATAGGAAACACCGCGAAAATGATCGCTGCGCAGCGACAGCATCGACTGGCTCAGGTCGGACAGGCGAGGCGGCTGGCGCTTGTGCTCATCGTCTTCAATGCCGCGGCCTTCCCATTCATGGCCGACGTAAGTCCCGGCCCCGGTCCGCGACGTCAGGAAACCTTCGGCAATCAGTTGATCGAACGCATTGAGAATGCTGATTCGCGACAGCTCAAGCTCCTTGCTCAGGGTCCGGGTGGACGGCAGGCGCACGCCGCCCTGAAGCCTGCCACTGAGAATCTGTTTGCGAATCTGCAAGTAGAGTTGGCGGTACAAGGGGATGGAACTGGCACGGTCCAGTTCGATACCCGACAACAGCAAACCTGCGGAGGATTTCATTATTCGTTCGTCTGGATGGAGTGTGGTCTGGCCTGAATCGCTGTCAGGCACCCGGGTGCGAAAGGGTAGCGAGGGGCGCTGGATAAGTCATCCACCCCGGCGTCACTTGAGAATCATGGACGGGTTTTCGCAGGCAAGCGTTCAAACCTTGCCGGCCCACTGTAGGAGCTGCCGAAGGCTGCGATCTTTTGATCTTCACAATTCAAAAATCAAGATCAAAAGATCGCAGCCTTCGGCAGCTCCTACAGGTCGATAGGCTCAAATAAAAAGGTCTCGCCAACTCTTCCGCCGGAGCCTTCTCACCGTGAGCCAGGTTGGGTGCCCCCCCCATAGGTTGGATAAAGAAGGGCGTCTGACCGCCATGCGCCATGCCCAAAAGGCCCAGGAAAAAATCAGCAAGAAGTAACAGATTGTAAATTTGAACTATACCCAATAGGGCAATCGCTCCTGGCCCCGGGACATGATGCCTCCCCAGATATTCATCCCAGGAACTTCAACGTCGGACAGACCGAGAAATTCTGGTGATGAACGCTTTGAGAATCCCTGCCAGCAATGCGGTGCGTTTACAGGTTCAAGGTCTGATCAAGCATTGGCCCTGTCCGGCCCCGTGCTGCACGTCGCCAGGCCCAGGTTCAAAACACTGAACAAGGCAAGGAGTTTGCGATGGCTGATTCAAGCAAGAAAATGGGCCTGATGGGGCTCACGACGCTGGTAACGGTCAACATGATGGGCTCGGGCATCATCATGTTGCCCACCAACATGGCTCAACTGGGTGCCGTCTCGCTGCTGTCATGGATCTTCACCGCGATCGGCTCGATGGCCATCGCTTACTGCTTTGCCCAATGCGGAGTCTTCTGTTCACGTTCCGGCGGTTTGTCCGCCTACACCGAAGAAGCCCATGCGAAGTCGGGTTTTTTCCTCTGCTCGTACCTGTACTTCCTGTCCCTGGCCATCGCCAACGTGGCCGTGGCCATTTCGGCAGTGGGCTACATGACGGCCTTCGTGCCCTGGCTGGGCACGGGTGCCATTCCACTGTGCATCGGCACGATCTCGCTGATCTGGCTGACCACCTTCGCCAACTTCGGTGGTCCTGGCATCACCGGCAAGATCGGCGCCTTCACGGTGTGGGGCGTGATCATTCCGGTAGCCGGCCTTAGCATCATCGGCTGGTTCTGGTTCAAGCCCGATGTGCTGGCCGCCGCCTGGAACCCCAACAGCCTGCCGATTTCCGAAGCCATCAGCAAAGCCATTCCCCTGACCCTGTGGGCTTTCCTGGGCATGGAGTCGGCGGCCCAGGCCACCGATGCCGTGGAAAACCCCAAGCGCAATGTGCCGCTGGCCTGCCTGTTCGGCACCCTCGGTGCCGCCGTGGTCTATGTGCTGTCGACCACTGTCATCCAGGGCATCATTCCCAATGCCGAACTGGCCAAGTCCTCGGCGCCTTTCGCGCTGGTCTACGCCACGATATTCAGTCCGATGGTGGGCAATGTCGTCATGGCCCTGGCGGTCATGGCCTGCGTCGGCTCGCTGTTGGGCTGGCAATTCACCCTGGCGCAAACGGCGAAGATGACGGCTGACCAGAACCTGTTCCTCAAGCTGTTCAGCAAGGTCAACTCGATGAATGCGCCCGTCGTCGGCATGATCGTCTGCGGCGTACTGCAAACCCTCATGGCCCTGTCGACCATCTCCCCCGACGCCGCCGCGCAGTTCAGCAAGCTGGTCAGCCTGGCGGCGGTCACCAATCTGATTCCCTATATCACTGCGCTGACCGGCCTGCTGGTGATCATGCACAAGGCCGGGGTCTCATCAGCGATTCGCACGCGTAACGTGGTGGTCTTGCTGATTGCCGTCACGTACTCCCTGTACGCCCTGTATGCCTGCGGCAAGGACGCGGTGATGGGCGGCACCCTGGTGCTCGCTGTCGGCTACCTGCTCTACGGATTCCTCGCCAAGCGCTTCACCGAAGTGCCAGCGGCCAGCCAGGCCAGGCCTGCAAACCCTCAGGCGTAGCCATCAGGACTGCACAGACATCTGCATACGGGGAAACCGGACATGAACGTACCATTTGCCACAACCACCAGACTGCTGCTTGCCTTCGCACTCTTGACGCTGCCACTGATGGCCGGCGCCAACACCCTTGAACGCGTGCGCAGCAGCCACACCTTTAACCTGGGTTACTTGCCGGACCTGGCGCCCTTCAGCAAGCAGGAAGGCGACAAGGCCAGCGGTTATGCCATCGACCTGTGCCTGAAAGTCGCCGACAAGCTCAAGAGCGAACTGGGCCTGCCCGACCTGCAAGTGCACTACCTGCCGGTCACGGTTGCGGACCAGGTCAGTGCCGTGAGCCAGGGCAAGGTGGATATCCTCTGCACGCCGACTGCGCCCACTCTGGAACGGCGCAAGATGATCAGCTATTCCATCCCGGTCTACACCGCCGGCCTCTCGGTCGTGGTGCGCAACGATGCGGCCGAACCCTTGCTCAATGTGCTCAATGGCAAGGTCGCCAATAGCGGTCCGACCTGGCGTGCCAGCATCAACAATGGCCTGGCCAACCAGACCTACGCGACCCTCGAGGGCGGGGTGACCGAAGACTGGATTCGCGAACGGATGCGCCTGCTCAATGTGATCGCCTCGCTGGTGACCGTGGCCAACAATGACGAGGGCGTCAAGCTGGTCGCCGAGGGCAAGGCCGATGCCTTCTTCTCCGAACGCATGCTGCTGCGCAACGAAATCGCCAAGGGAGGTGCGGCGCAGAACCTGATGATCCTGGACCGCATCTTCGAGTACTCGCCGGTGGCGATGATGGTCGATCGCAACGACGAAGACTTCCGCCTGCTGGTCGATACGGCCCTGAGTGAAGCCTATTACTCGGGCTTTGTGGAAAAGGCCTACGACCAGTATCTGGGCGGGAGCAACCTTACCGTGAAGAGACTGTTCAGGGTGTATGCATTGCCTTAGTGAAATCATTGGCAACGGGCCGTCCGCCGACATATTGCTACTGTAGGAGCGAGCTTGCTCGCGATGGACTCAAGAGCGCCGTGTTCAGCCAGTGAGCACGCGTTATCGTTGACGACCTTCGCGAGCAAGCTAGCTCCTACAGATGATCAGCATCAATGGGCGAGGACCACGGCGAAGCAGGAATCGCCCTGTCGCTACTAACGGTTAAAACGCTCGGCCAGGCTGTGCAGGTATTCGGCCATGACTTCAAGATCCTGGCTGATTGCGGCACCTTGTTTGGCCTGCCCGGCGCTGTGATCACAGAGCTGGGCAATACGCGTGATCTGCTGATTGATGTCTTCGGCCACGTGGCTTTGCTCTTCAGACGCCGAGGCCATCTGCTGGCTCATTCCGGTAATCCGGGTGACGGCCTGACTGATGCCGACCAGCGCCGACTGCACTGCCTCGACACGCTGCATGCTTTCGCGGGACATCTGCTCACCACGGCTGGCCGTGGACACTGCGCGATCGGCACCGTCGTACAGAGAGGCAATGATGCCGTGGATCTGTTCGGTGGAGGTGCGAGTGCGTTGTGCAAGGGAGCGCACCTCGTCGGCCACCACGGCAAAGCCGCGACCTTGCTCACCGGCCCGGGCCGCCTCGATCGCCGCATTGAGCGCGAGCAGGTTGGTCTGTTCGGCAATGGACGTGATGACATCCACGACACTGCCGATCGATTGCGTTTCACTGGCCAATGCGTTGACCGCCTTGCCGATCTCGTTGACCGCCTCATGCATGGTTTCCATGGCACTCAGGCTTTGCCGGGCCAGCTCACTGCCCTCACGCGTCAACTGGTCCGCCTGCGACGCGGCATGCGCGGTGCTGATGACGTTCTGGGTGACTTCCTGGATGGTGGCGGCCATCTGTGAGATGGCGGCGGCAGACTGATCGGTTTCACTGCGCTGACGATCCAGCGACTGCGCCTGGGAACCGGAGAGTTCGGATGACTGCGCGGCCTTGGCCTTGACATTGACCCCGGCATCGACAAGTCGGCTCAGGGCGGTCTGCAAGCGCGCTTCCTCACTGACCATGGCCATGTCCAGGCGCCCCTGGGGACCATGGTTGTCGCTGTAGGTGAGCGCGACCAATGGATCGGAAAAAGCTTTCGGATGCTCGGCCAGGGTGCGCTCGATGTCTCTGCGATGCCGGGACTCGATCAGGTACCAGGCCATACACAGGCTCGCCACCATCAGCCCCTGTGCCGCCGCATTGGGCAGCCACTGCTCGGCGAGCAATGAAACTGCGCCAGCGATCAGCAACGGCCACCCGTGTTGCAGCGGCCGGGAAATCCGCGTGCTCAGCGAAACGATGGGCTTGCCGGCCCGCATCCGTGCATAGAGTGCTGCTGCCCGACGAACCTGGTCGCGGCTGGGCAGCGAACGAACCGACTCGTAGCCACTCAGGCGTCCGTTTTCATGGATGGGCGTGACGTAGGCACTGACCCAATAGAAATCACCATTCTTCGCGCGGTTTTTCACAATGCCCATCCAGGGCTTGCCTTGCTTGATGGTGTGCCACATGTGAATGAATACCCCGGGAGGCATGTCGGGGTGTCGAACCAGGTTATGGGGCTGGCCCACCAATTCGTCGTAGGTGAAACCGCTGATGGCAACAAAGGCCTCATTGCAGTAGGTGATCCGGCTATCGAGATCGGTCGTGGAGATCAATCGTTGTTCGGCGGGAAATACTCTTTCATGTTCGGTTACGGGTAAATTCACGCGCATACAATGCGGCCCCTCGGATTATTATTATGATGTTGAGCCTGTAAACCAGAACGGACCCGCCGTCAGATCGCGGGATTCAACGCGCGCGGGCCCGAAGAGGAATTTATGGAGGGGGGAGGCTGACGGAGATTCATTCGACGACAATTTCTTTTCATTTCATGACAAATCCACGATGTCGCTGTGGAATCATGGGTGACGTCGAATCGAGTGAGTTTCGGGGCGCGAGGCATAACCTCCGGTGACGGATGTCGTCGCCTCTCTATTCGAGGCAGGTTCCAGGCATGGCGGGCAAGCCATGGAGAAAGGCGGCAATCTGCCGGCCATTGCGCAAATGCACCACGGGAATCCGCGGGCCGATGGCCAGGCGCACCGCTTCGATACCCGGGCGGTAGCCTCGATCGAAATTCCACACGAACTCAAGGAACGTCAGGAACGCCCGGTCGAGCTTCTCTGCGCAGCCGGCTGCAAGGTCAGGGCGAGGACGGTTCATGAGGCTGCGCAGGATCACCCGGGCGAAACAGGTGAGGCGCGGCGTATCGAGCCAGATGATCAGGTCGGCCCGGGGCAGGCGCAGGTCGAAGGTGCGCCGGGCATAGTTGCCTTCACAAATCCAGCTATCCGCTGCAATCGCTGCGCTGACCCGCGCGCGGAACTGCTCAGCGTCGGGTTCGATCCAGCCGGGCTCCCAGAACAAGGTATCGAGGTGCACCACGGGCAGCCCCAGATGCTTGCCGAGGGCGCGGGCGAGGGTGGATTTGCCGCTGCCGGCATTGCCCAGAATAACAATCCGTTGCACGAGTGACGTCCTGTCGAAAAAAGTTCTTTACGCATTCCCGGGAAACTGTGGGAGCCAGCCTGCTGGCGATGCACTCAAGCGCGCCGCGTTCATCCAGGTCACACGCGTAATCGTTTACGACCATCGCTGGCAGGCCAGCTCCAAGGTATCGGGTGTGTCTGTAGGAGCTGCCGCAGGCTGCGATCCTTTGATCTCAAGCCCGCCAAAAGATCGCAGGCTGCGCCAGCTCCTACATGGGAACGCGTTCATCCGGTTAACACGCGTTATCGTTAACGACCATCGCTGGCAAGCCCGCGGCCTCCAAACCAGTGAAAGCCCCAAAAACAGCCGGCGATTGTGCAGGGTTTTGCTTGCCAGTCAAAGGCCTCTGAGGGAAACCTCGCTGACTTGACGCCTGCCGGCCCGTTTCGTGTGTCAGGCGGAGGCACCCACGCCTTCGGCTTTCTCCTGCACCGCCACGTCATGCAGGGAAATCCTCGAGGTCTCCGGCAATGCCAGTCCCCCCGCCAGCGCGAGCAATGCGATCGCGATCAGGTAGAACGCCGGCGACAGGTTGCTGCCGGTGGTGCTGATCAGCCACGTCGCCACCAGCGGCGCGGTGCCGCCGAACAGGGTGTACGCCATGTTGTAGGTGATGGCCGAGGCGGTGTATCGAGTGCGGGTCGGGAAGGTTTCCGAGAGCAAGGCCGCCGTCACCACGCCACACAACACCGCGCCGATCGCCAGGAGCATGACGCCGACGACGGACGCTGCGAACGAGCCGGAGCTGGCCATCAAGAATGAGGGATACACGACAACGATCAACAGCGCGCAGGCCGTCATCACCGTCATGCGACGCCCGACCCGGTCCGAATACAGTCCGGCCAGCGGGCAGATCGCCGCGGCGAACAGCAATGCAATCAGTGACACCAGCAACGCCGTGGCGCGACTCAGGCCACCGGCGACTTGCAGATAAGTCGCGAAATAGGTGGTGAACATATAAAACGACAGGGCGGTCAGTGACACGAAGGCCCCCAGGCAACAGATCGCCGCCCCATGGTTGCGCAAGGTGTCCTTGAGTGGCGAGTGGGCGACCGCATGTTCCTGGGTCACCGCCTGGAATGCCGGCGTCTCGTCGAGCTTCCAGCGCAAGTAAAGCCCCACCAGGCCCAGCGGCGCAGCGATCAGGAACGGCAGGCGCCAGCCCCAACTGCCCATGGCTTCGGCCGACAATGACGCCTCGAGCGCGTAGGCCACCACGGCGGCCGCGGCGAAGGCGGAAAATGTCGACACCGGGATGAAGCTGCCGTACCAGGCGCGTTTGTCACTCGGTGCATGCTCCATCAGGTAGGCACAGGCACCTGCGTATTCGCCCCCGGCGGAAAAGCCCTGGGCGCAACGGATCAGCGACAGCAGAATCGGCGCGGTGACCCCGATCGCCGCATAAGTGGGCAGCAGACCGATCAGGGTCGTCGCGCCTGCCATCAGCAGGATGGTCATCGCCAGGGTTCGCTTGCGGCCGATCCGGTCCCCCAGCATGCCGAAGAAAATCCCGCCAAGGGGCCGAAACGCGAAGGCCACGGCGAACACGGCGAAGGTCTTGAGCAGCGCGGCACTGGCATCGCCGCTGGGGAAAAATTGCTGGGCGATGGTGGTGGCCAGAAAGCCATAGACGGCAAAGTCGAACCACTCGACGAAATTGCCGATGCCGGCGGCGACAATCACTCTTCTCAGTGTTTGCGGGCTGACTTGTTCCGTATTTGCGCTCGTCATGCTTGACCTCGACAGTTCGTCAGTAAGCTATCGATTATCGGGGCAGGCACGGCGCCGGCTCACTTCAAAAGTGTCATCCACGTAGTCAGTACCGACGAGATAACGCTGAATGGCACCTGATTGGCCGGATAAGGGAACGGGCCGTGTTTTTCGTGAACTTGTAAAGCGCCGGGGGTATTGTCGGTCGCCAGGATCAGATCGATAGGGAAGGGATGAAGATGACATTGACGGCCGAAAGCCTGGTCAGGATCGCAATGACCAACCCGGTCAACGCAGAAATTTACACACGCTTGCCCGAGCTTGGCTTGAACCAATGCATGCTCACGGCCGGTTGCCTGTTCCAGGCCGTCTGGAATCATCAGTCGCAGCGACCGCCAGAATGGGGCGTGAAGGATTACGACGTCTTTTACTTCGATGATGATCTGTCCTGGGAAGCAGAGAATGAGGTCATCCAGTCAGCCCGGCATCTGTTCAACGACCTCGACGTGAACATTGAGGTGAAGAATCAGGCTCGCGTACACCTGTGGTACAGCCAGCGGTTCGGCGGGGAGTATCCCAGGCTTCAGTCGGCCAGAGACGGGATCGACCGCTACCTGGTTGCCGGTACCTGCATAGGTTGGGATGTCGCCACCGGCGAGGTCTATGCCCCCAACGGCCTGGCCGACACAGAGCACGGGCTGCTTCGAATCAATCCAGGCAATCCCAGGCCGGACTTGTTCGATCAGAAGGCCAGAAGTTATCAGGCTCGCTGGCCATGGCTCAGGATCATCGCGCCGCAAAGTTGAACGGGACCCACCGAACTGACCGATTCGGGCCTCAGATCCGTTGAGGCCCTCGTCGCTAAAGCCAGGTTGAAACTCAGTTCTTCACGACCGGCACCGTCACGGTTTTGCCGAACGCCGACTTGATGGTCGCCGTCGGGGCAGCCGCCGGGCCGCTGCCGACGGTTGTCACCGCTATATTCCAGCGCGCGCCTGTAGGCGTAGTGGTCAAGGTGGCGGTGCCAAGGTTCACTGTGCCGGTTGTGGTCGTGGCAGTCGCCGTGATGGTATTGCCCGCGCCACGCGAGGTGGTGCCCGACAGCACCCAATACCAGCGGCCGCTGCTGCGGGCGGTGACGGTGGCGCTGGTGACGATCAGGTTCTCGACGACCCCTGCCGAGACCGCCACGGACACCGTCGCCGGTGCCGACTCCGCGTTCTTGGCATCGCTGGCCCTATAGGTAAAGGTCGCGGTGAACGGCGCGGGGATCGTGGCCGGTGGTGTGTAGATCACACGCAAACCGTCGGTGCTGACCGAGCCCTTGCCGGAGTCCGGTTGCTCCAGACCCACCACTTTAAGTGGCACGTTGCCGTCAGGGTCGCTGTCGTTGGCCAGCACGTTGATGGTCACCGGTTGGCCGGTGTTACTGATGGCGCTGTCGGGGTTGGCGACAGGTTTCTGGTTGGCGAGGTCTTCGACACGTTCATCGCCAGTGCGGAAAGTCGGCAGCGCGGCGGAATTGACGTAGGTGACGCCGTCCCAGCCGGGCAGGGGCGTTGGCATCAACTGGAACTGGCCGGGGTGCTCGACATCCCAACGCATCAGCATGGACGTGTCCTCGTGCTGGGTGTTGTGGCAGTGCTCCAGGTAGGTCCCGGCGAACTCGCGGAAGCGGATCGCAATGTCAACGTCCACCGAACTGTCGATGCCTTGACCGATGAGATAGACGTCTTTGCGCGCCCATTTTTCCCATTCTGGCGGCGCCTTGCCGTCGCGGTTGAGGACGATGCCCTCTTCGAAATGCACGTGCACCGGGTGGCTCCAGCCGTTGCCGCCGTTCCTGATTTTCCACACTTCCAGGGTGCCATCGCCGGAGAACCCGGCAGGGGTCGGACCGGTGGCCAGTTGCGGAGCGGCGCTGACGATCCGAGGATCCATTTGGTAGCCGAAACCACCATCGGTCTTGATCGTCCAGGGTTCTTCGTCGGTGCCGTCGGAGCGACCGAAGATGAACTCGCGATGGCGCGCAGCCTTGAGCTTGGCCTGCACCACCGGATCATCGCGGTTAAGGGTCAGTGGGATCATGCTTTTACCCACCGGCTTGCCCGGCTTGGCGGGTTCGTAGTCGGCGGGGTTCATGCTCACGTCCTGGCCGGAATATGGCTGGACCACCATCTGCATGAACTTGCCCACCGCCGGGTCACCCAAGTCCCATTCCAACCCCTTGCTGCCCAGCTTGAGCACCGCTTTGTACTTGCCGGACAGCACATCGGCCAGGCTCAGCGCAATATTCTCCGGACCCTTGCCGTCGTGGTGCTCCATCAGGTTGACGAAGTACAGCTTGTCGCCGGTCTTGATCCCGTACTTCGAGAAGTTGACGATGATGTCGAAACGCTCGGCAATGCCCTGGGTGGGCAGTATCGCGTTGTGGTCCTGCACATCGCCGTCGGCGTCCAGGTCCATGCTGCCGTCGAACGGCACGGCGTGTTCCATGAGGTTGCCGTCGTTGGCGATCATGTGGAAGGGCACGCGGGTATAGGACAGGCCCGAACCTGCCGGGCCGGGGAATTCACCCCCGGTGCCGGCGACTTCACGCACCAGCGCGATCCTGAAGAAGCGCGACACCGAGCCATTGAGGATGCGGAAACGATAGCTGCGCGCACGCACGTTCAGGCGCGGCTGGTACTGCCAGTTGACCAGGATCTGATCGCCGAGGAAGCCATCGGTGTTGAACGGGTTGAACCACAACTGGCCATTGGCATCCCAGGCCTTGTCGGCCACCATCAGGTTGACGTCGTAGTCACGGTTGCCCCAGGGCAATGCCGAACCGCTGGGCAGGCGCAGGTTGACACCGTCCTGCAGCGCTTCGTTGCCGCGGTCCATGGCGCTGTAGTAGTTCATCATCGACGCGCTGCCCTTGTAGACGTTTTGCGCGGTGAAATCGAGCATGTGGTCGTGGAACCAGTGGGTGCTCATGGTTTCGCGCCAGTCGCCACGGATCTTGATGGTGCCGTTGTTGCAGGTCTTCAGGCCCGGCGTGGCATCGTTGACGTACAGGGTTTCACCCGGGGCGCAGGGGAACGCCGCGCGCGAATCCTGCGCAGTGGTATTGATGCTGTCATAGCCGGCCAACTGAATCGGCCAGCGATAGTCGTAGTACTGCCCCGGAAAGAAAAACGCATTGGCATAGCCGTCGCTTTCGGCCGGGGAGTGGCCGTTGTGTTCGTGGGTGCTGAGGGTGTGCAAGCCAAAACCCATGTTGGCCGCCGGGTCGATCGGCAGGGCGTTGTAGTGGCGCATCAGCACCGGCTGGCCGTAGCGCACCATCAGCAGTTTTGGCGGGAAGGTGCCGTCGAAGGTCCAGAGCGCCTTGTGGTTCTGGATCGGCATGTTGGGGTGGAAACGGGTATCGATGCCTTTGGTGGTGCCCGCAATGATCGGGTTGTCCGAGGTCTGGTTGTAGAGCCCGCCCGGCCCGAACTCACCGACGGCGTAGTTGTGCAGCTGGCGACGGTCGCGCATGCCGCCGTTGAGCTTGGCGCCTGCTTGGGCGGTCTTGAAGGCGACCTGTGGGTAGAACTCGTTCCAGCGCTGATGCGACCAGCCTTTTCCTGGCGGACGCCCCTCGGCCGGCGAGCCGACCGGATGGCGGTTGAGGAAGGCTTCTACCTGCGCTTTCCACGGGTTACGGTCCAGCACGTTGGAATACTGTGACGGAAACGGGTACAGCCCGGGCTGGCGCATGAAGGCTTCGAGCGCTGCGGCCGAAGGGCCGCTGCGGGCGATGCTGTTCGGGTCCTGCACGGGCGCCGGGCCGACGGTCGGAGACGGGAAGGTCAGGGTGGGCGGCGGCAGTGTCGGGTCGAGTTTTTCCGTGCCGAATTCTTCGAACAACAGCAGTTGCTGAGTGTACGGCTGCGCCCCGAACAACGGGCTGGGCTTGCCGTTGGTGGGGATCTTGAACGATGTCTGCAGCGCTGGCGGCAGCACGTTGTCGGTCGTCGGCGTGGTGCGGGTACCATACACGCCATTGGGCAGGGCGAAGGCGCCCGTGTTGGTGGGTGGCATGGCCTCTATGGCATCCAGCGCGGCCTGGGGATCGGCCGGCGGATTGGTAAACGCCGAGGGGTCCGTCGGTGGTGGCGGGCCGAAATCATCCAGCGGCGCGGCGTCTGCCGTGGCCAGGGAAAGGAGCATCGCACAAGGCAGGCTTGATCTGCGCAGCCGGTCGAAGGAATTGCATGGTGGTGTCGCGCTTTTCATTTTTTTCACCCCTCGGCTGATGTCCCGTCGTCTCCATGTCCGGGACGACCGCTGTTGTGGGCACAAGTGGGGGAGTGCAACTAATGAGCCATCACCGGGGAAAAGAAAAAACTCAGGTAAATGAACGGGTTGTTGACTGGGTGTCCAGCAGCAGAAGCGGGGGATATTCCTCCAATTTGGTGGTGATTACCCGGAAGGGTGGGTGAAGGACCCCAGTTATGGGGAACGTGGCAGCCCGGTCTGAATGTTTAAGCTGATATCATTCAAGAAATACCGGTTGAGCAGAACAGCATGAATCGTCGCAAGAAAATAAATCAGTTGTTAAAGGCTAACGCCAAAAAGGCCAGTGCCAAACTGGCACCGAAAAGCAAGGATAAGTACATCAGCAAGGCTGACCGATTGAAGCTGGCTGCCGAAGCGGCTCAAGACCCGGTTGTTACCAGCGAGAGCTGATCCGCGCAGCTCACGCCCCCCTTTTTCCAATAAGGGGGCTCTGCCACCACGAACTCAGCGAATACCTGCACCCGCCATGGACTCCGGCACCCACTGCGCCGTCGATAGCGGCTCGATGTAGCGGATACCGCCATGAGGGCCCACCACGCCATTGATGTTGTAGGTGCCTTTCGACAGGTCGTACGTCATGAAGGGCGTGGCATCCGGGACTTGCTGGTCATAGCTCTGGCTGAAGAAAGCGAAGGAGCCGCGATACAGCTGGCCACGGGTGTCGTACTGATCGGAGGCCACCGCAGCCCAGGTATCTTCATCCAGGTAAAAGCGGCGCTTCTGGTAGATGTGCTTTGCACCGGGCTTGAGGTTGCCCTCCACGACGTAGACCCGGTGCTTTTCCCAGCGAACGAAATCCGGGGCAATGAAATCGGGCGTGGTCAGGGATTTGGCGTTGCGAGCGTAGGTGAGCTTGTAGGTGTTGTAGGGCACGATCATTTCTTGCTTGCCGACCAGCGTCCAGTCATACAGCTCGAGCGCACGGGCAGTACCGGGGTTGGGCGTGTCGTAGGCCAGGATCGAAATCTGTTTGACCCGGCGCTGGGCCGGCATGTACTGCCAGGCGCGGCCAGGAAACTCCGTTGGATTGGTGGCGTTCTTGAGCATGATCGACTCGCCGGCTCGGCGCGCAGGCCCGGTATAGGACAGTTTCAACTGATAATAAATGTCCGAGCTGTTGAACGGCTTGGACATGTTCTCGTAGATCGGGAAGGAGACGAATGCCTCGCCGGTGACTGCCAGGCTCGGTACGCCGGCCGTGTCGACAGTCCAGGAGTCGTACTTGGAGTGGATGTTGACGCCCTGGTAGCGCAGCAGGAAATTCCACATCGCCTCGGCGCCCGATTGCGGGATCGGGAACGGCACCCCGGGCATCACATTGTCGATGGCGATCCCGCCGTTGAGGGACCTGGCATTGGTGGCATTCCTGCGACTGTTGTCCAGTACCGCCTGGGGCAGCGATGCCGTGCGGTGGGTCGGGTACACGTCGATGCGAAAGCCGGGGTAGCGCTTGGCCAATGCCACGGTGGTGGCGGTGAGCATGCCTTTGTACGAATCGACGTTCTTGCCGTTGATCACCAGCAGCGGTTTTTCGCCCGCAAAGGGGTCCGGGCGCATGCTGTCGCCGGACTTGTAGCCGGGCGGGGCAGTGGTCAGGCCGCCGCTGTAGGGCGGAATGGAGCCATCGGCATTACCGGCCTTTTCGGCGCCCACCCACGTCAGGCTGCTGCCCAGCCGGGCGGCTTCCTGGTTCGATACATAGGCGTGGGCATCGATGGCCAGCGCCATGAGGGGTACGGCAGCCAGAAGACTTTTCACGAATTTCATATTGTTGTTCTCCTGCCTGGTGTTCCAGGCAACTTCTTCCCGGAAAGCTGTAGGAGCCAGCCTGCTGGCGATGGACTCAAGAGCGCCGCGTTAATCCTGTTCACACGCGTAATCGTTAACGACCATCGCCAGCAAGCTGGCTCCTACAGGTATTGCGTTTCACGGGATTGCGTGAGGAACCATTAAAAGCCCCACGCATCACAGACGCTTTTCATTCGACGACAGCCCCTTGGCTATTGATGACAGGTCCGGTCGGTCTTGATGGCGTGGTCGCTGAGAGTGACCGTCACTTGTTTGTAATTCCCAACGGAATCATTGAGTTACAGAATGGTCATAAGCCTGTCTGAGCACTGCCCGGATGAACGTTTCGAGCAGCCGTGACCCTTCCATAATTCCGACATTCAGGACGTTTTCATGAATCGCGCAGCAATCTTGATCTTGGCCATTTCCAGCGCCGTGTTGTTGGGAGGCTGCGGCCCGCATTGGGATGACGGAGAACGGTACGGGCGATATCACGATCATGATCATCGACGTGGTGACGACTGGAGAGGGAACGATGATCGAGGTGATGACCGTGACTATGATCGTCGCGGCTATGATCGAAGCGACTATGATCGCGATCACCGTCGCTACCGTGATCGCGATGACAATGACGACTGACAGGTCGCATTGAAATGCGGGGGGGGCTAGTGGGGAGCTGCTGTGAAACCTGGCCCACCGCGCAGCTTGTGCCTGAGGCTGGAGAACAGAAAATCGAACATTTCTTTCTTGCAGGCATCCAGCGGAATCGCTTCGAGTGAAAGAAGCCAGAGATCCGATCCTTGCCCTGTCCCCGTCATGAACCCCGGAAGCTGAACAAGCCCGGGGTCGGACTCGGCAAAGGCTTGCCACATCAGCGCGACATTTTGACCCGCTTGAGTGGCCGCCTTGAGCGCGGCCCAGGAGTCTACCCAGCTACCGGTCCGGGCGTCTTCCTTGAGATGACGGGTCATCCAGCTTGCCAGCATGCAGCCGTTCATGTCTTCAGACCACCCAACCCAGGTTGAGTGCTCCGGGTCCACACGGGGACGAGGGGGGCTCGCGGCGCCATAAACCGCGAGTGACAATCTACCCAGGCAAAGCCCTGTCAAATACTCAGGTCTTGCCCTCAAGACGCCCAGGGCGATGTCGGCTTTGCGTTGGGTCAGAGCGATTCCCGGGTCGCGTACGCTTGAAACTTCAACGGTCACTTCGGCATGGGTCTGTTGAAAACGCATGATGTCGGGGAGCAGGTCGCTGCCCAGTTCCGCTGCGACGGCAACGCGAACATGCCCCTCCAGTGCGCCTTGTTGTTTGACGAGTGTGGTTGACAACTGCGCGACATGCTTTTCGAGTTGCTTAGCACACTTCAAGACTTTGACGCCTACTTCAGTTGGATGATATCCGGACGCCGATTGTTTGAAGAGTGGACTGCCGATGCGTTTTTCCAGTGCTTCGACACGACGGCCTACAGTTGTTCGATTAACCCCCAACGCTTTTGCGCCACCCAAATAGGAACCCGCTTCAACGGCGGCGAGGAAATAACGTAGATCGTCCCAGTCCAGCATTCTTGATGGTCCTTTTTGTTCTAATAGTGTTTCCGATCTTTCCCCTCAAACACGGGTTTACTTGTGCTTGATCAGTATCTGGTTGACGGGGGGCGAGGCTGTGCATAAAAGCACGTATGGGTGCAGCGATCAACCATTCGGGAAACCCGGAACTCAAAGTAGCCTCATGGCGCCTGCGGTGTACGCCTGCATTAAGGCAACTTGATTGCAGCGTGCGAGAATGCACTGTTGCGTGCAAATTTGAACCTTTACACAGCATTCTTGCACTACTAGTTTTCTTCACGTTCATCTGTATAGCAGTTGGCCCTGGAAGTGAACTTCATAGAGGAAGGAAGATGGTTGATTTTGCACGGATAATCTCGAAGTTGCCTGATCGCTATGCACGTGGCTGGCATTGCTTTGGACTTGAAAGAAATATCAAGCGGGGCGAAATAACTTCTCTTGAGGCCTTTGGCACAGAACTGGTGGCGTTCCGTGGTGAGGACGGACAGATTCGGGTGTTCGATGCTTACTGCCCCCATATGGGAGCGAACCTGGCAAACGGAACCGTCAAGGGAAATACCCTGGAATGCCCGTTTCACTCATGGCAGTGGGGCGATGGCGGTTACTGCGAAAAGATTCCTTACTGTGAAAAAATCCCGCCTAAAGCACGGATCCGGCAGTGGGAAAGCATGGTCGAAAACGAACTTCTGTTTATCTGGCACGATCACGAAGGTCAGGGGCCGATTGCTGAACAGAAAATACCGGCTCACAGATGTTGTACTGAAGATGGCTGGTCGGATTGGGCCGTTATCAGCAAGCCGGCGAATACCAACTGCCGGGAACTGATCGATAACCTTGCCGACGTGTATCACTTTGAACCGGTCCACGGCTCACCCGTCAGTAGTTACCTCAATGTTTCGCAAGGACATACATACTGCCAGATGCTGACGGGCGGAAATCAGTTGATTGGTACGGGCGATTCGCTACGCAGTATTGCCTATTATTATGGGCCGTCCTATGTAATAGCGGACATGGAAGCCGAAATGTGGGGCTATAAGCTCGAATGCATCATGATGATTGGTAACGTTCCGATTAATCATGATCGCTTCATGATGCACTTCGGGATGAAAGTGCGGGCGCTGGAGTGCTTGTCTTTTTCCGAGAATCAAAAGCTCATTGCTGAATACATTGCCAACGGGCAGGAAACTTTCTTTCAGGATCTGCGTATCTGGGATAACAAAAAACGCGTGGACAATCCAATTTTATGCGGCGGGGACGGGCCGGTATATCAGTTGCGCGAATGGTATGACCAGTTTTATCTGGACCGTGAGCAAGTGCCCCTTAAGTCCATCGAGAAAAGAGTGTTTGTTTCTCGCGAAAGAGAGGATACGGCGCAATGGCTTCTGGATGTTCATGGTGTCGGGCTCGATGGCCAGGCAGTCAGCCAAAGGGAGGGGTTGCTGTCTGGTTCTGACGCATAGGGTGGCGCGCAAAAAAACAATAAAAGCCTGGAGATACAACCGTGAAAAAAGACTTTTTTTCTGAACGATTCCCCAAGGGATGGTTTGGTGTGCTCTTTTCAAGTGAGCTGGCCGCAGGGGAAATAAAATCGTTCAAGTACTTCAATCGGGATTACGTGGCTTTTCGGGGTGAAAACCAGGAAGTGGCGATACTCGATGCGCATTGCCCTCACCTTGGCGCCCACCTTGGCGGCGGCAGTTGCGTAGGAAATACCATTCGCTGCCCCTTCCACGGGTGGCAGTTCGATCAGGAGGGAAAGTGCACCGCCATCCCGTACTCGGAGCGTATTCCACCCAAGGCGAAGGAAGGCGCCCTGAAATGGCACCCCGTACGCGAACTCAACCAGATGATTCATCTCTGGTTCGACCCTGAAGGTGGCGAGCCCGAATGGGAGGTTCCGCGGTCAGCCGAAATGAGCGGGGAGGAGGGCTGGACGCGTTGGTACTTCAAGCGCTGGAGGATCAAGACCCAGGGTAAGGAGATCATCGAAAACCTGGTGGATACCCCGCACTTCGCCATCGTTCACCAGTCGCCCATCGACAAGATCACCGTTGAATACGACAGGCACATCGCGCGGCAGATTTCCTTGATTGGCCAGCACCCCACACTGGGCAGTCAACTGGAGACGGTGGCCACCTACTTCGGACCCGGCGTCATGCACGTTGAAATGCAGGGTACCCACGAAAGCCGCCAGGTCAACTTCCATACGCCGGTCGATCACGAGAGTCTGGACCTTTGCTACGGATTGAAGCTGCGCCATGATCATGCGATTGCGGATATTGACGCCATTGCCGAGGAGTACGCCGGGTTTGCCCATAAGGCGTTCTACGAGGATGTCGAAATCTGGGAGAACAAGGTGTATCGCGAGTCGCCGCTGTTGTGCCAGGCGGACGGTCAGCTGTTCGAACTGAGAAAGTGGTATCGACAGTTTTTTGTTGATGCGCCACCTCAGGCCAACATTGCCTGATCAATGGTCCCCTCCATAGACAGCAATACAGGAACGCCACTCGCTAGAGTGGCGTTTCTTTGTCTGGGCCGGTTGATGGAACGTATCACCGTAGAGACGCTGGCCCGGGCAATACGCAGCGAATAATTTGCAGCCCGTCTCATACCTGGCACTAAAGTGAACAAATCATTGAAAAAAACGCTATAAGCTATAAATAAGATGATAGATGGCATATTGCTAGCAATCAGTCAGTGAGTGTCGGCGGTTTTTGGCTAAGGGAGCCCTGATGAGTTTTCGTACATTGACCGACTCCCGGCGGCATTCGAGCCATTGCGAAGAGACCGCACTCCAACCCATAGTGAATCCGGATACGGTCGGCATGGCTTACGCTGGCAACGACGACTCGATCGAACACGTGCTGGACTCGGCGCGCAACTGGGCCCACAGCACTGCCTGGGTGTTCTACCGCGCCGGCGAACAAATGCATTGGGTCGGGCAAGGCGACCCGCGGGCGCAATGGCCTTCGAGCATTGCCAATGAGGCGTTTGAAGCTTTTTGCCTGACGTCGAACCTGCATCGTTGGCCGACCGGCAGAGGCGAAAGTGAGCTGGGTTGGCTGCTCGCACCCGTCAATGAAGCTGCTGAACCCGCGTTTGCGGACTTTGCCCGGCGCCTGGGCATCGAGCTACAGACCAATACCCTGGCCCGTGCGCAGATCACCCAGCGTGTGCTGTATGAAATTACCTATCTGGCCAGTTCGACCCGTGACCGTTCAGTGTTCCTGGTGGGGGTTCACCGGCTGCTGGCCAGCCTGATCGACGCCGAGAACTTCTATCTCGCGCTGTATAACCCGCACACTGGCAAGATCGATTACCCGTATTACGTCGACATCATCGACGTCGATGCCCTGGAATCGGAAAACTATGAATACCTTGACCCTTCGCGCCTGTCGTTGACCGGGCAGGTGTTGACCAGTGGCCAGCCATTGCTGATCGACGCCGCCGGCATTCTCGCGGCCCAGGCACAAAACCGTTTCCACTGCGTGGGTGATCGTCCCGAGTTCTGGATGGGCGCACCGTTGAAAAATGCCTCGGACGACGTGTTTGGCATGCTGGCGATGCAGGTCTACGACGTTTCGCGTGTCTACAGCGCTGAAGACCGCGCGTTGTTTCTGGTGGTCGCCCGTCACGTGGCCATGGCGCTGGACCGGATCCTGCACCGGGAGGACCTGGAAGAAACGGTGATGCGTCGCACCCTGGAACTGTCCGCACTCAACGATGCATTGCGCCAGGAAGTGGCGGAAAGGGAACGCGCCGAACATCTGCAGAGCGCGCTGTTCCAGATTGCCGAACTGTCCAGCCAGCCCGGTGACATGGCCGAGCTGTTCAAGACCCTGCATGGCATCGTCGGTGATCTGCTGTTCGCGCAGAACTTCTATATTGCACTGTTCGACGACGCCACCGGCGAAGTGACCTTTCCCTATTACGTGGATGAGCGGCAGACGACCTGCCCGCCGGCACGGCGAGGGCGCAGGGGCCTGACCGAGTATGTGATCCGTCAGCGCCGACCTTGCCTGATTGACGTCGCCGAGGCCGAACGCTTGTCCGCGCAGGGTGAAATCGAACTTGCCCATGAGTCTGTACGCTCTTACTCCTGGCTGGGCATTCCCTTGTTCGAAGACGACGCGGTGCGTGGCGTGCTGGCGGTGCAAAGCTATACCTCACAGGTGCGCTATACCCAGCGTGACCAGGAACTGCTGACGTTCGTATCGCGGCACATCGACACGGCGCTGTCGCGACGCACGGCCGCTGAAGCGATCCATGCCGCCAACCTCCAGCTGGAAGCCCGGGTGCAGAGCCGCACCCGCGAACTCGATCACGCCAACGCCAAGTTGCAGCACGAAAACGCCCACGATGCGCTGACCGGGCTGCCGAATCGCACCTACCTGCAACAGCGCCTCAACCTGGCCTGGTCGCGGTTCGGCCGCGAAGGCGGGCACCTGGCGGTGATGTTCATCGATCTGGACCGCTTCAAGATGGTCAACGACAGCCTCGGCCACCACTTTGGCGACCTGCTGTTGATGCAGGCGGCCCAGCGTTTGCGCGGTTGTCTGCGCGAGACCGACATGCTGGCACGCCTGGGGGGCGATGAGTTTTCGGTACTGGCGCCCGAGGCCCCGCTGGACGTGATGATCGAAATTGCCGAACGGATCCTGGTGGCATTCGACCTGCCTTTTTTCATCAACGGCTACGAGGTTTTTTCGTCCTGCAGCATCGGTATCGTCAGCGCCGACAGTCAGTTCCATCACGAGCCCGCCGACTTGCTGCGCGATGCCGATGCAGCGATGTACCGGGTCAAGAGTGCCGGGCGCGACAGCTACGCGGTGTTCAACCAGGAAGTGCGCCGTGAAGTCTCGGACCAGGTCGAGCGGGAAGGGGCCTTGCGCAACGCGCTCAAGCGTACTGACGAACTGCTGCCGTATTTCCAGCCGATCGTCAGCGTCGAAACCGGCGAGCTGCTGGCCCTGGAAGCGCTGATCCGTTGGCATCAGCCGGGCGGCCGGGTGATCGCGCCGGGCGAGTTCCTGCCGGACGTCGAAGGCTTGCGCCTGATCGGTCGACTGGACCTGTACATGCTGACCAGCATTGCCCAGATCCTCGCGCAGCCCGAGCACGCCAATTGGCCTGCGGTGCACGTCAATTGTTCCAGCTACAGCATGACGCGCCCCGGCTTCGCCAGTGAGGTACTGGAACTGTTGGCGCAGCACCAGGTGTCGCCGTCGCGGATCTGTCTGGAGCTGACCGAAGGGGCGCTGGTCGCCGAGCCGGCGATCGCCCGACAGACCATGCAGCAACTGGCCGACAACGGCATGTCGGTGGTGCTCGATGACTTCGGCGCAGGGTTTTCTTCCCTGAGCTATGTGCATCAGTACCGTTTCAGCGGTTTGAAAATCGACAAGTCGTTCATCCTCGAACTGACCAGCAGTTCCCGCAGTCGCGCGATCGTCCGGGCGATCGTGCGGATGGCCGAGTCGCTGGACCTGAGTGTGGTGGCCGAAGGCGTCGAGGATGAGGCGACACTGGAACTGCTGCGTGAAATGGGTGCAGGGCAGGCCCAGGGTTATCACTTTGCCAGGCCGATGGCATTGAAAGCGCTGTTGGCGAGTGAACTGCTCGGCCGCCAGTGATCAAGCGGACTTCATGGCGCAACCCAATATGGATGAACATTTTTCAAGGAGAGATTCATGGCATCAGGGCAATGTCTTTGCGGGGCGGTACGCTTTTCCCTGGCGGTAGAACCACGATTTTTCTATCGCTGCCATTGCACGTTGTGTCGCAAGCAAACCGGTGTCGGCCATAATCTCGCCACACTGGTCAATGCTCGCGACTTTCGATGGGAAGAAGGGCAAGAGGCGATCACCGGTTGGCGCAAATCCAGCGGCTACAGAAATGACTTTTGCTCGCGATGTGGCTCGACCGTGCCGAATGTTCTTCGCGAAACACCTTATTTCTGGATTCCGCTCGGACTGCTCGACGCCGAGCTGAGCATGGAATGCATTGGCGATTTCTGCACCGAAGACGCGATGCCATGGGATGAACAACGCTCTGAAAGAAGTCATTGCGCAGCCCCGGAATCATTGGGTTTTCTTCTGCATGAACTCCAGGTCAATGCCTGACCCGGAGACGGTTCACCACTGTCCGCTGCATGGAGCACCAAATGCCGTCCATCACCACGCCCCTGGTGGCGCTGTTTGTGCTTTGCCTGGCGCTTGAAGTGCCGGCCCAGACCAGCGACTGCCCGGCTGGCGAGAGACAGGTGTGCCTGGACGGCTGCATCTGCCTGCCGGACGTGGTACCCGAGGACGTTTACCAGATCGCGACGCCGGCCCTGGCGCTGTGGCTGACCCAGGCCCGCGATGAAGCGGCCATCGCCGGCACCCAACCCATTCCTGCGCACGTCCGTGAGCAACTGCTGCCCTGGTACGATCCCGGCGTCCTCGATGCCGCGCGCTACAAAATCAGCGACAACGGCCAGTTCAGTGCCGCCACTGCCATGCTGCAGAACCCCGATGTCGGTGCCGTGACGCTGATCGACATCATCCTCTTTCGCGACCCCCAAGCCGCAGAAACGGACGTCGCGCTCTGGGCTCACGAGCTCAAACATGTGCAGCAATATCAGGAATGGGGTGTGCAGGGATTTGCCCAGCGCTATACCCATGACTTCAATGCCGTGGAGGCTCCGGCCTATGCCATACAGGCCGAGGTCAGGCAGGCAGTGCGCAAAGGGGCTGACTGAAACCGTCCCGACTCAGCCCCGGTTGGCGCAGACGATGATTTCTACCCGCAGCGCCGGGTCTGCCAGTTTCGCCTCGCCACAGGCGCGGGCGGGGGCATGGCCCGCCGGTACCCACGCATCCCAAACGGCATTCATGGCGGCGAAATCCGCCATGTCAGCGAGCCAGATGGTCACTTGCAACATCTGCTCCCGTGATGAACCGGCCTGTGCCAGCAAGTCATCCACCCGTGCAAGGGCATCGCGGGTCTGACCGGTGATGTCGTGACGCGCTTCCCCCACTTGCCCGGCCAGATACACCGTATTGCCGTGGATGACGATCTGGCTCATGCGCTGGTTGGTTTGCTTGCGTTCGATTGTTTGCATCAATTGCACTCCTTTGGAAGGCATTGCTCAGAAGCGTTGCACGGAAAAGCTGTCCAGCCATTGGGGCGCCTTGCCGGCGATACAGTCAGCCACCAACTGGCCCGTCGCGCCGGCCAGGGTCAGGCCCAGATGCTGATGGCCGAAGGCATAGATCAATCGCGGTTCGTTGGGTGACGGTCCAATGACCGGTAACGAGTCAGGCAGGGAAGGGCGGAACCCGAGCCACTTGCGCGCGACCGGCTGGGTCAGGCCCATGACCCGGCGTACGTGGCGCTCCAGGTAGTCGAAGCGTTGCGGATTGGCCGGGTCATTGATCGAGCCCAGTTCCACCGTGCCCGCGACCCTCAGGCGTCCCGCCATGGGCGTCATGTAGAACGCACTTTCCACCGGGCAGCAGGGGCGGTTGAGCAGGGTGTCCTGCAGATCGAATTCGATGTGGTAGCCGCGTTCGGTGTCCAGTGGAATGTGATCACCCACCTGACGCGCCAGTGCCGCGGACCAGGCGCCGCCACACAGCACGACGCGATCGGCGCGCCAGCTTTTCCCTTCGGCGCTGCCCAGGTACAGGCCGTCACTCTTGCGCTGCACGGTGGTGATCGTCGCCTGATGCACTGCGCCTTCGGCGACCAGTGGCGCGGCCAGCGCTTCGATGAAGGCGCGCGGGTCATCCATGTGCGACGACTCGGGAAACAGAATGCCGCCGACCGCCTTGCCTGCCAGCGCAGGCTCCAGTTGTTCGACATCCGCCGCGTTCAGCACTTGCTGGGCAATGCCCAGGGCGCGGCGCAGTTCGATCGCCGGTCGCGCACCGGCCAGACCTTGCTCGGTGCCGTAGGCATAGATGCAACCGTTGTGACGCAAATGCCGGTCGGCCAGCGGAGCGTCGGCCAGCAGCGGCGCATAGCCGCTGTAGGTGTGCTGGAGAATCCTGCTCAGGGCCTGGGTGTTGGCCTCGCAGCGCGAAGCGCGACATTCATTGAGAAACCGCAGTAGCCAGGGCATCAACCTTGGCAGGCGTGCCCAGTTGATGACGAAGGGCGACTCCCTGGAAAACAGCAGTGACGGAATTGCCTTCAGCAGCGACGGCTGGGCAATCGGCATCACGCCGTACGGTGCCAGGGTGCCGGCATTGCCATAGGACGCGCCACTGGCAATCGCGTCGCGCTCCAGCAACACGACCTGGTAACCCTGGCGGCGCAGCCAGAGTGCGGTGGCAACGCCGACAACGCCGGCACCGATAACGGCAATTTCGCAATGAACGGGCTGTGTCATGTCCTCAGATCCGGTTGTGCATGTGGAGGTGACCCTGACGTGCCAACTGGCTGATGATGGTCAGGGCTTTGATCAACTGCTCCCGTGACAGGGCCGCGGAGATATTGATGCGTACGGCTTGCGGCGAGAGTTCCGGACGCAAGGTGAAGGCGCCGCCGGCCAGCAGCACCACACCGCGGTCCTGGCACAGGCGGGCGAAACGCGAGCCGGTCCAGGGCTCCGGCAGTACCAGCCAGGCGTGGGTGCCGGTGGCGCTGTGCTGGAACTCCAGGCCTTCAAGGTGCGTGGCCAGCAGTGCCTGGCGAATGCGCAGTTCTTCGCGCTGTTCCGCCACCAACTGCTCGGCATGACCGTCCTCGATCAACCGGGCGGCAATCAGCGCCGTCAGGGGGGACGTACTCCAGCAGTCGATGCGCTGCATGGCGGCGATGTCCTGCACCAGGGGTTGCGGGGCCATGACAAAACCCATGCGCAGCCCCGGCGCGATGCATTTGGACAGGGCCGAGATATAGATCGTGCGTTCCGGCAGCAGCGCGGCGAAAGGCGCCGGCGACTTGTCCAGCAGGGGACGATAGACATCGTCTTCGATGACCAACAGGCTGGTTTCCCGAATGACTGTCGCCAGTTCTTTGCGGCGCTCGGCATCGAGGGTGATGGCGGTCGGGTTGTGGATCGACGGCACCAGAAACAACAGGCGTGGCTGATGTTCGACGCAGGCCTGGCGCAGGGCTTCGGGGGACATGCCGCGCTCATCGGCGTCGACCCCCACCAGAATCAGCCCCAGCGAACGGCACAAGGCATTGATGCCTTGATACGTCACGCTGTCGGCCAGCACGGTATCGCCGCTGTTGGTCAGGCTGCGCAAGGTGCTGGCGATCCCGTGCTGGGCGCCTTCGCAAATCAGCATCTGCGAGGCCTGGGCCTCGACGCCGGTGTGGCGCAGCCATTGCGCCGCCGCTTCACGGGCCCACAGCGGACCTTCGGACGGGTGATAGTCCTTCATGTCGGCAAAACGCGGATCGCTGGCCAGGCGTGGCAACAGCTGCGCCAACACCCGATTGAAGCCATGGGTGGCGGGGCGATTGACGCTCAGGTCGACGGTGCCCGGGTCATTGCTGGGGGCCGACTGAAACTGCGCCGCCGGATGCCGCGGCTGTGCAACCTGCGTCCCGCGTCCCGGGCGGCTTTCCACCAGGCCTTTTTGCTGCAGCACGGCCATGGCTTTGGTGACCGTGGTGATGTTCACCCCCAGTGCGCTGGCGAAATCGCGATGGGGTGGCAGGCGTTCGCCCGGCTTGAGCTTGCCGTTGCCGATCGCTTCGGCCAGCGATTCGGCCAGCTGGGCATAAAGGGTTTCTGCCTTGTCGCGTTGCAACGCCGCGCTGGCTTTGAGTTCGTCCAGCAGTTGTTCGAATTGACTCATGGTGCTTTATCCCTGCTTGTCATGCTCTGAGCCAGACAATAAGCGAATTTGTATTGCTTTTTATCCGATACAAAGCCCATTGACAAGCTAAAAAACCGTGATTAGTGTGTAAGTTGTAATGCTTGTCATGCAACACAATAAGAAAATGGCTGGCGATGACCAGCCCAAACGGGTAAGCACATGACTCATAAAACTTTCCAGCCGGGCTCAGCCCTGGCTACCCGACACCAAAGCCTCTTGCCCCCGAGAGTGGGCGGCACAGAGTATCCGGTGAGTTGTCCCCCTCGCGCAAAGTCTTCGATGAATTTATCCGGTCGATCGACCCTATCCACCGCAGCGGAGGTCCTCCGATGAGCAACGCCCAGCCAAGCAAGACAACACCCGGCCAGCAACGCCTCAGCGGGGCACTGCGTCAACGCCATATCACCATGATCTCCCTGGGCGGCATCATTGGTGCCGGCCTGTTTGTCGGCAGCAGCGCTACGATCCAGGCAATCGGGCCCGCCGCGTTTCTGAGTTATCTCGCTGCCGGCATCGTGGTGATGCTGGTGATGCGCATGCTCGGTGAAATGGCCGTGGCGCTGCCCGGCGTCGGCTCCTTTACCGAATACGCACGTATCGGCCTGGGTAATTGGGTCGGGTTCACCAGTGGCTGGTTGTACTGGTACTTCTGGGTGATCGTGGTGGCGGTGGAAGCGGTGGTCGGCGCCAATATCCTTGAACAGTGGATACCGCTGCCGGCCTGGATGATCGGGCTGAGCCTGCTGGCGATCATGACCGCCATCAACTGCCTGTCGGTGAAGTCCTATGGCGAGTTCGAGTACTGGTTCGCCTCATTGAAAGTTTTCGCGATCATCGTCTTCATCTTTGTGGTGGGCGCCTACCTGTTCGGGTTCGCGCCGAGCACCAGCGCGCTGCTGGGCAACCTGGTGAATGACCGCGGCTTCATGCCTTACGGCGTGAGTGCGATCCTGGCCGGCGTGCCTACGGTGATCTTCGCTGTCGGCGGCGCCGAGATTGCGACGATTGCCGCCGCCGAGTCCGACGATCCGTCGAAGAACGTCGCCAACATGACCCGTTCGGTGATCTTCCGCGTCATTACCTTTTATGTCGGTTCGATCTTCCTGATTGTCTGTGTGGTGCCCTGGGGCCAGATCGTCGCCGGTCATTCGCCGTTCGTGGCGGCGCTGGAGGTCATGCGCATTCCAGGGGCGGCGATGATCATGCAGGCGGTGGTGCTGGTCGCGGTGCTGTCGGCGCTGAACTCCGGGCTGTACGTGTCTTCGCGGATTCTGTTCGGCCTCAGCCAGCGCGGTGACGCCCCGGCAAAACTGTCGGTGCTGACCGGGCGCAAAGTGCCCAGGGCCGCCGTACTGCTCAGCAGTGTGATCGGCTACATCGCGATCATGGCGGCGATCATTTCTCCGCAGGGCGTGTTCCTGTTCCTGGTCAACGCTTCCGGTGCGGTGATGCTGTTCGTGTACCTGGCGGTAGCCCTGGCGCAGATCAAGGTTCGACGCCAGGTCGAAGCCACCGCGCCGGCGCGGCTGACCCTCAGGATGTGGCTGTTCCCATGGCTGTCCTATGCTGTGGTGGCAGTGATTGCGGGTGTTTTGCTGGCCATGGCGTTCCAGGAATCCTTGCGTACACAGTTCCTCGCCAGCCTCGTCAGCCTCGCTGTGGTGTCCGTCGCTTACCTGGTCCTCAGGCGCCAACGGCAAACCGCCGCCACCCCCCACGTCAATGCCATCGACATCCTCGCGGGTCTGCCGACACGGTCATAAATCACGGGAAGCATCGCGCCACGGACGGCGGTTGAGTAGCAAGGCTTGTACCGGTCACAACAATAATTTGCCTATAGGTGATGTATGTCCGACTTCAAGTTCAATACCCAGGGTGTTTCCCGGCGCGCAGTGCTCAAGGCCGCAGGCTACGGTTCATTGGCGGCAATGGCTGCCAGTGCCACGGGCCCGATGTCGTTCGCGTTCGCTGCCGACAAACCGATCAAGACCGTACGCCCCGGTTACCTGACCGCGGCTTGCCTGGGCGACATGCCCCTGGGCGCGCTGCGCGAAGGCGTCCCGGTCGGTACCGATCTGGAGTTGCTCAAGCTGATTGCCGACCGCCTCGAGCTCAAGCTCGACGTACTGACCATGGGCTTCCCGGCGGTGGTCGAAGCCGTGCGGTCCGGGCGTGCCGACTGGTTCGGCGGCAACTTCGCCTGGAACCCCATGCGCTCGAAAATCCTGCTGTTGACCGACCCGGTGTTCTACACCGGTGCCTACGTGATCATGCGCGATAGCGAACCGTTCGATACCTCGATCACGGTCAATGATGTGAAGGGCCGTACCATCGGCGCCATCACCGGTTATTTCACCATCCCCGACATGAAGAAAATCGAGGGTGTGAAGGAGGTCAAACTCTACGACAACACCGATTCCTGCTTGCGCGACGTGCGCGCCGGGCGCCTGGATTTTGCCGTGCTGGATGCGCCGACCATCGACTACATGATCCTTCAGGACCCCAGCCTCAAGCTCAAGCAGATCCCCATGGCCTACGACGAGAAATTCCCCAGCCTGACCGCCAAGTTCGAGGCGATCTGGGGCGTTCATCCGCAGAACCAGGACCTGTTCGATGGGGTGAACCAGGGGCTGCGCTGGTTGAAAGCCACGGATCAGATCAAACCGGTGCTGGCCAAGTACGGCATCAAGAACCCGGACTACCTCGTACCGCCCGCCAAGGACCCGCGCATCGGTGTGGACCGCGACGAGAAGGGCAATGTCATTGGACCCTTCGAGCATCCAGCCCGTGATTTCAGTCAGGCCTTTGCCTGAATCGAGGACCTGACCCATGGTTGAATCCACTCCACTGGTGCGTATCGAAGGGCTGCACAAGTCCTTCGGTAGCCTGGACGTTCTCAAAGGCATCGACCTCAACGTGCAGCAGGGCCAGAAAATCTCGCTGATCGGCCCCAGCGGCTCGGGCAAGACCACCTTGCTGCGTTGCGTCAATTACCTGGAAGAGCCGACCAAAGGCGACATCTACATTGACAACGAACTGATCGGCCAGCGCCTGGTGGGCAGTCGAAAAGTGCCCATGAGCGATAAGGAACTGGCGCGGATGCGCGCCGAAATCGGCATGGTGTTCCAGCGCTTCAACCTGTTCCCGCACCTGTCGGTGCTGGAAAACATCATCCTCGGTCCGCTCAAGGTGCAGCAGCGCAATCGCGCCGAAGCGGTGGAGCTGGCCGAGGACCTGCTGAACAAGGTCGGCATGTTCGCCAAGCGCGATGCCTTTCCCGAGCAACTGTCGGGCGGGCAGCAGCAACGGATCGCCATTGCCCGGGCGCTGGCGATGAAGCCCAAGTTGATGCTGTTCGACGAGGCGACCTCGGCACTGGACCCGGAGTTGGTCGGGGAAGTGCTGGGCGTGATGCGCAGACTGGCGGAAGAGGGCATGACGATGATCATCGTCACCCACGAAATGAGCTTCGCCGAAAGCGTTTCCGACCAGGTGATCTTCATGGCCGACGGCAATATCGTCGAACAGGGTCCGCCGCGACAGATTTTCCGCGAGAGCCAGATCGAACGTACCCGCTCCTTCATCCGCGCCGTGCAGGAGCATTGATCGATGTTCGATACCACTGCGCTGAACAAAGCCATCGAGATGCTGCCGTACTTTCTGAACGTACTGGGCGTCGGGGCGCTGACTACCATCGGCCTGACGGCTGCTGCGTTTGTAGTAGCGGCGTTGCTGGGTTTTTGCCTGGCGTTGATGCGGCTTTCGCGCAGCCGCTTCCTGAGCCTGATCGCCAGCGTTTACCTGGAGATCTTTCGCAACATACCGATCCTGACCCAGTTGTTCATTCTGTACTTTGGCCTGACCTATATCGGCATTACCTTGCCGGCCATCGGTGCGGCGATCATCGGTTTCGGCCTGAACGGTGCGGCCATTCTGTCGGAGGTTTTCCGGTCGAGCATCCGCACCATTGACCGTGGCCAAAGCGAAGCGGCGTTCTCCATCGGCATGACCCGGTCTTTGGCGATGCGCATTATCGTGCTGCCACAGGCGTTCAAGGTGGCGATTCCGGGGATGGCCAACTTCGCCATCGGCCTGCTCAAGGACACCTCCCTGGCGTCGGCGGCAGCGGTGCCGGAGTTGACGTTCAAGGCGAAAATGCTGGTCAGCGAAACCTACCAGACCAACCTGATCTACTTCCTGCTGGCGATGATCTACCTGATCCTGAGCCTGGTGCTTTCCCACTGGGCGGCGCGCACCGAACGCCGCCTCAAAGTCGTCAAGGAGAATTGAGATGGGCTATGGCGAGTTGTGGGACGCGACCCATGTCGAATTGCTGGCGGCCGCCTGGGCCACACTCCAGTTGGCGTTCGGTGCGTTGGTCATCGGCTTGATCGTCGGTTTGCTGGTGGCGCTGGCACGACTTTCCGGCAACCTCGCATTGCGGCGCGCCGCGCTCTATTACATCGAGCTGTTCCGTGGCACCCCGGCGTTGGTGCAGTTGTTCATCGTCTATTTCAGCCTGACCGAAATCGGCGTTCATTTCAGCTCGTTCCAGGCTGCCATGATTGGCCTGGGACTGAACGCTGCGGCGTATCTGGCAGAGATCTACCGTGCGGGGCTCGAGGCCGTGCCCAAGGGACAGGTGGAAGCGGCGAAAGCGATTGGCATGCCCAAGCTCAAGGTGCTGCGCTGGGTCGTGTTGCCCCAGGCCATCCGCATCGTTTTGGCGCCCATAGGCAACGTCGCGATCTCGCTGTTGAAGGATACGTCCGTGGCTTCGCTGATCGCGGCACCGGACTTGATGCTGCGGGCGCAGGATCTGAGTTCGGTGTATTTCATGCCGCTGGAAATCTACATCCTGGTCGGTGCGATCTACTTTGCCCTGTGTTATCCACTTTCACTTGGCGTGCGCATGCTCGAACGCAAAACCAGGCACTGAGGTTATCTGGCGTAGCGCTACCTGTGCCTACGCCAGGTGACCAACCACAGCACCAAGGCCATCGCACTGATCGAGGCACCCAGCAGGCTGACGGCGATCCAGCCCCATTGCGCATACACCTGGGTCGCGGCCGCGGCCCCCAGTGCGCTGCCCACCGAGTAAAAGCACATGTAGGCGCCCACCATGCGGCTTTGGGCGTCGGGGCGTGCGGCAAAAATGAGGCTCTGGTTGGTGACGTGTACGGCTTGTACCGCGAAGTCGAGCAGGACCACTGCGCACACCAGCGCGATCAGTGATGTCTGCGCAAACGCGATGGGCAACCAGGACAGCGTCAGGATCACCAGCGAAATGCCGGTCACGCGTTGCCCCAGCCCCTGGTCGGCCCAGCGACCGGCTCTTCTGGCGGCGAGGGCACCGGCGACGCCGGCCAGACCGAACAGGCCGATGGCTGTGTGCGACAGCGACAGCGGAGGCGCGCTCAGTGGCAGCACCATGGATGTCCACAACACCGAAAACGCGGCAAAGATCAACAAGGCCAGCAAGCCCCGGATGCGCAAGACCGGTTCGGTCATGAACAGCCTGAACATCGAACGGATGAGTGCCGTGTAGGTATTTCGGTTGCGTGGTGACACTGTGGCAGGAAGCACTTTCCAGAACACCGCCGCGAGGGCCAGCATCAAGCCCGACGAAAGGAAATACACGGCGCGCCAGCCGGCCAGATCGGCGATCAGCCCAGAGGTAAACCGCGCCAGGAGAATGCCCAGGACAATGCCGCTGGTGACGGTGCCCACGGCCTGACCACGTTGTGACGGCGTTGCCAGCACGGCGGCATAGGCCACCAGCACTTGAACCATCACCGCCAGCAATCCCACGATGACCATGGCGCCCAACAGGGTCAGCCATTGCTGCGCTGCACCGACTCCTGCCAGTGCAACCGCAGACAGCAGCACTTGCGTCAGGATCAACCCCTTGCGGTTCAACAAGTCACCCAGCGGGACGATGAACAGCAACCCCAGCGCGTAACCGACCTGGGTAGCCGTCACCACGATCCCGATCATCGATGAGGCAACCCCCAGGCTCTGAGCCATTGAGTCGAGCAGGGGTTGAGCGAAATACACGTTGGCGACTGCTAGCGCGCAGGTGACGGAAAACAACAGCGTAAGTGACGGAGAAAGCCCCGCAGACCCGCCTGCGCGGGCACTTTCTCCATTATCCGTAGGGGGCAGGCCCGGAGCCTGTGTGGCGAAAGGGCGGGTGGCTGAATCGGCTGTCACATGAGCCTCCGTGGCGCTAAACTGGTTTTAATTAAAAACTGGATTGAATTGTTATCGAATCAGGTTTTAAATTGCAACCACTTTGCTCGGAGCTGCACGGCAGGCCCGGCAATCCTTATCCAGAAGGTCAATACGATGGTCGAAGACACTTCACCGCCCAGCAGCGAATGCCCGGTAGCCAGAACACTGGAGGCCATTGGGGATCGATGGTCGCTGATGATCATCCGCGACGCATTCGACGGCATTCGCCGATTCAGCGAATTTCAAAAAAGCCTGGGCGTGGCCAAGAACATACTGGCATCACGCTTGAAGACCCTGGTTGAGGTCGGTGTGTTCGAGGTTCAACCCGCGTCAGACGGCAGTGCCTACAAGGAGTACGTCCTTACGGAAAAAGGACGGGAGATCTTTCCGGTGGTGGTCAGCCTGCGGCAGTGGGGTGAGCGTTTCCTGTTCAAGCGCGAAGAGACGCGTTCTGTGCTGCTGGACAATGAGCGCGGCCAGACCCTGATGCCGATTGAAGTTCGTTCCTCGAGCGGCCAGAAACTTGGACCGGCCGACTGCCACAGGGTCAGAGTGGTTGCCGACGAGTCGTGAATCGATGGCCCATGCGTTCGAGGGGGCAGTCATTGTTCAATGTTTCAATTTTTCGGTTTGGCGCTGTATGACCCGTGCGCAGGTGCCTGGCAGATGAATCAGTCGAGCAGTGACACCAGCCGAGGTTCGATGGACTGTGCAGACAGGTCCAGCAGTGCCAGGGTGACCGGCAGCTTGAAGCGGCGACGCCCGGCGCTGCCCGGATTCAGGAACAGTCGTTCGCCGCGCCATTCGATGCCTGGTTTATGGGAGTGACCGCTGATCACCAGGTCGATACGCTCAACTGGATGGATTGCAAGGTCGGCAATGTCATGCACCAGCAGGACCTTCCAGCCGTTGAGGTCCAGGCGCAGACAGTCGGGCAGCTCGCGCGCCCAGGGCGCGTCCAGGTCGTTGTTGCCACGCACCCCGTGCACCGGGGCAATGGCCGCCAATTGCTCGAGGATGTGCGCGCTGCCGATGTCGCCGGCGTGAATGATGCAATCGCAGCCCAGCAGGGCGGCGATGGCTTCGGGGCGGAGCAGGCCGTGGGTGTCGGAGATGACACCGACTTTCATCGCGGGCGGGTCGAGCGGCATTCGGACGGTGCCGCCACTAACTTTGCGGCACTACCCGCGCTTCGTTACCGCTGCCCTCGACATAAACCTTCAGGCCTTTTGTCAGCGCCGGATTGATTGGCTGGGTCACCTGGACCAGTACGCCGCTTTGGGTCCGAACGATGATCTGCTGAGCTTCCACGGGCTGATCATACTTTTTCTTTTCGACGTAATTGCCGCCCACCCCGCCGGCGAGGGCACCGGCAACCATCGCGACATCCCGACCGGTTCCCTGGCCAACCAGGCTTCCCAAGGCCAAACCGCCAATACCGCCCAATATGGCGCCGACGCCGCTATCGTGATTGGTCTGCATCTGGGTGAGTGAGATCTGCTCGATTTTCCCCGAACGAATCTCCGTCTCACCAGCGCCTCCGCTCCCGGCACCGACCGCGGAACAGCCGCCGAGCACCAACCCAAGAAACGTAACCGACAGCCAGGAAGCGATAGTGTTCATCGTCGAACTCCATTTTCAGGGGAATAGATCATGCAAACGCTTCAATTCACGTTAGACGAAAAAGCCTGATGCATTCGGTTCTTTTACCGGGCAAGGTCGGTAGCGGGGCTTGCGCAAGGCAGAGTTGCCAGCTTCAACAGGCGTCACTTGGCCTGGTTCGAGGGATAAAGACCGGCGAACCGCGCAATCACCACACCCACGTAAAAAACGCCTGAAAATTCTTCGACCATCACCAGTGAGCGGGCATGGTTGGTCATCGGGATAAAATCACCGTAACCGGTGGTTGTGAGCGTCGTGAAGCTGAAATAAATCAGTTTGAAGAACGTGCCGGGTTGTTCGAAGTCGAAGTGGCCGGGGCCGAATGAACCAGCGCTGGATATCTCGACCAGGGCATATACGAAGGACCAGACGAAGGCCAGCATGATGTAACCCGCAAGCGCGCCATGCAGCTTGTCGGCAGAAACTGGCCCGCGATTGAGAATATAGCGAAGCACTCCGCTGAACGAGACGGCAAGAGACGCCGTATAAGCGATCCCGGCAAGGTTGAGAATCGCGATACTCTGAGCCCACAACGCCGTCCATTGAAGGCCAACCCCAAGCAACGCCAGGCCCAGCTTGAGAATGAATCCCCGCCGAGTCTGCCTGGTGACGAAAGCACCCACGAGCAGCACGATTGAAAACAGAATGCCAAGCAACGTACGAGCAAACAGACCTTGCTCAAGAAAGGGAAACAGCAGGATCAATCCCAGCAAGAGCAGCAACAGATAGGTGCAGGGACCTTTCCCCATGAGCATCTGAGCTAAACCCTCGTCGGATTCGGCTTTATCTTGCGGATTTGTCATATCGGTTTCCCAGAGACCTGAGTAAAGCTTCAGGTCAGACGTCGCGCGGTTGAAATCAGACTTGGCTTCAGAATAGTCGGCAGTACGATTCAAGTCGTGAATGGAAGTTGGAATGCTCTAGTCCGTGCCTTCCGGCAACCACTGTCGTGAAACTGTAATAATGCAGTCATAGAATTGACATGACTGCTTACATTTACTACAGATGGCCTTTGGCCTTTTCATGGATGAGCAAGCCTTATGCGTCGTGTCGTATTCAATCAAAAAGGCGGCGTTGGAAAATCCAGCATCGCCTGCAATCTTGCCGCTGTGAGTGCTGCCGAAGGGTACCGAACGCTGCTGGTTGATCTCGATCCCCAGGCCAACTCGACTCACTACCTCACGGGGCTGAGCGACGAGCTTATTCCTGCAGGCATAGCCGATTTCTTCAAGCAGACGTTGTCCGGCGGTTTCGAAGGCAGGCGCAATCGGGTTTCCATCACCGAGACCCATTACAACAACCTCCACCTGGTGACGGCGAGTCCCGATCTGGCAGACCTGCAATCAAGACTCGAGAGCAAGTTCAAGATCAACAAGCTGCGCAAGTTGCTGGTTGAACTGTCCGAGGATTATGAGCGCATCTATATCGATACGCCGCCTTCGCTGAACTTCTACACCTTCAGCGCTTTGGTGGCGGCAGACCGGGTGCTGATTCCATTCGATTGCGACAGCTTTTCTCGCCAGGCGATGTACCGGGTCATCGCTCAAGTGGAGGAACTGCGACTCGATCACAATGAGTCGCTTGAAGTGGAAGGGGTGGTGGTGAACCAGTTCACCGGACACACCGGTTTTCACCAGAGTCTCGTCAATGAGCTGCTGGCCGAAGGCTTGCCAGTGCTGCCGGTTTATCTCAGCAGTTCCGTCAAGATGCGCGAGTCTCACGAAGTGTCTGTTCCCATCGTGCATCTGGCCCCGCGCCACAAGCTCTCGCTGGAGTACGCGGGCTTGCTGGATGCACTGGAGCGGGCCGCCTGATAGCGAGTCGCTGTCTACGCGCTGTTACCGGCCGCCCGCGGCGAACCTGTACCCCGATCAGAAGTATTTGAGCCAGCCAATATCACGACGACGAGCCTTCAATGCGGCAAACCAGCGCACAGGTAGATACAGCGTTGTAGCCAAGAGCGCTGCCGTCAGCCACACCATCCACATGCTGTCGAAACCGAAGTAGTTGCCCTGATTCAAACCGAACAACGCCACATGGGTCAGATACAGCATTTTCAGCGCGTAAAGATGGAGCAGGTAGAAGAACATCGGCGCCGCGCCAAATACCGCCAGAGTGCTGATCCACTTGCGTTGCCGAGCCCGCTCAAAACCAGGCAGAAGCAACAGGCCCACCCCTAGCGTCAGCGAGAGGAACAGCAGGGAAGGCGGGTACTTTGTGATGTTGAAGAAACTCATGAGGGTGTGTGTGGCGCTTTCATAGTGCACCCAATGTGCCTCGCCATAACCGTTAACCAGGCGCAGTGCGATGAAACCGGTCAATGCGCCGGCCCCGGCCAGCAGCAGATAGCGCTGACGCACGGTGGCCGAGGCTGAGCGTGCGAACCAGGGGCCGATGCAGTAACCCAGGGCGATGACACCGATCCACGGCAGCAGGGGATAGGAAGTGCGCAGGCGCAAGCTGTCGGAGAATTCGATCCAGCCGCGGTCATGCAAGATTGCCCAGGGCAGGTGCATCGCTGATCCGACCGGGAAGTGCAGAGAATCGAGCAGGTTGTGCCCGGCGACGATGACCAGGCCCAGCACACACAGGAACGGCCGAGGCAGCCAGACCAGTGCAGCGAGGGCCGTCATGCTCAGGCCGATCGCCCAGATCACCTGCAGGTAGATCACATTGGGCGGCAACTGGAATGTCCAGGCGAAATTCACCAGGGTGAACTCCAGCAGAACCAGGAATAGACCACGCTTGAACAGGAACATCGACACGGCTTTCTTGCCCTGGTGTTTTTCGCCGTACAGATAAGCGGACAATCCGGTGAGCAGAACGAACACCGGCGCACATAAATGGGCGAGAGTCCGGCTGAAAAACAGCGCCGGTTCGGTGGTGTCGATGGCCATCGGGTCGGCTACCTGGCGGTGTAGAAAGAACGTCTCGCGCACGTGATCGAGCAGCATCAACAGGATCACCAATCCCCTGAGGGCATCGATGGATAGCAGGCGTTGGCTTACGCTCGTGGTGGGCGGAATCTGATTGAAGTGTGTCATCGAAAGTCGCAGGCAGGGAGTGGAGAGCTCTGCCAGTAGCCACCGACAGAGTACGATTGGTTACTGTATAACATAATATAGGCCTGCCCCGTGAACGTTCCGGCCATTGATTCGATATAGCCTGAAGCGAGCCTTATATTCCATAAAGAAAGTACAAATGCGTTTTATAGTGCGTTTTAATCTATTCAGGTTTTTTGAATTGATTGGAGCATTTGTCTTTGAAAACTATGGCGCTTCTACCCCTTGGCTTGGCGTTGCTCGCTACCTGTTCAACGGCCTTCGCGGGTGCGACCCTGGATCGCGTGACACAAAAAGGCGAGCTGACCGGCGTCCTGATGGAAAGTTATCCGCCGTTCTCGTTTCTCAATGATCAGAACCAACTTGACGGGTTTGACGTGGATGTTGCCAAGGCTGTTGCGCAACGCCTCGGGGTCAAACTCAAGTTGGAAACACCGTCCTGGGATGTGATTGCTGCTGGCCGCTGGAGCGGGCGCTATGACATCTGCGTCTGCTCGATGACCCCGAGCAAGGCACGGGCCGAGGTGTTTGATTTTCCGGTCGAGTATTACCAGTCGCCGGCAGTGATCGTGGTAAATGCCAAGGACAAAGACATCACGGCGGGCAAAGACTTGTCCGGTAAAAAAGTCGGTGTGATCAGCGCGTCGACTTACGAAGCCTACTTGAACAAGGATCTGGTGATCGAGGGTGCCGAGGACAAGCCGTTGAACTATCCGTTCGATAACGTCCAGGTGGCCCCTTATGACAATGAAACAGTGGCCTTCCAGGACCTGGCGCTGGGCACTGGCGTGCGCCTTGATGCCATGGTCACCAACCTCATCACCGCTCGCGAGCGGATTGCCCAGGATCCGCGCTTCAAGATAGCCGGCGATACGCTGTATGCCGAACCGAACGTCGTGGCCATTGAAAAGGGCGACCCGCAATGGAATGCCAAAGTCACCGAGGTCATTACTCAACTCAAGACTGACGGTACGCTGAGCAAGATTTCGCAGAAGTGGATCGGTGCCGACATCAGCCAATGACAGCCCTCAACCCACACCCGGCCAAGGCAACTGCCGCCCCCGAAATCGAGACGCGCCGCCTTAGCCAATTGTTTGGATTTCGCACTCGCCTGTATTTGACCTGGGCGGCGTTGTCTGGATTGTGCGTCCTGTTCTTCATGAGCTTCGATTTGAAGTTTTCGATCATCCTGGAGAAATGGCCCAATCTGGTCGGCCTGCACCTTGGGCCAAACGGTTTCCTGCAAGGCGCCGCGCTGACGTTGTTCCTGTGTTTCTGTTCGATCTGGCTTTCATTGCTCCTTGGTTTTGTGACGGCGCTGGCGCGCCTGTCACGCAGCGCAGTGGCATTCGGTATTGCCAGTTTCTATGCGTCTTTTTTTCGCGGTACACCGCTGCTGATCCAGATCCTGCTGATCTATCTGGGCTTGCCGCAGTTGGGCGTTGTACCCGGGGCAATCAGCGCGGGGATCATTGCGCTTTCGCTTAACTATGGTGCCTATCTGAGCGAGATCTTTCGCGCCGGCATCCTGGCGGTAGCACCCGGGCAACGTGAGGCGGCGAAGGCGCTGGGGCTTGGGCCGAGGGCGACCTTTGTGCACATCATCCTGCCGCAAGCCATGCGCACGATCATTCCGCCGACAACCAGCCAGTTCATTTCAATGCTCAAGGACTCATCGCTGATTTCGGTGATGGGCGTGTGGGAGGTCATGTTTCTGGCGCAGTCCTATGGGCGGTCTTCCTATCGCTACATCGAAATGCTCACCACCGCAGCGGTCATCTATTGGTTGCTTTCCATCGGGCTGGAATTGATACAGCACCGCCTTGAGCGCCACTACGGCAAAGGTTTCAACAATCAGCGGTGAACCGCCGCGTTTAATGACTTTATCTACAGGAACCACGATGTCCGATCCAACACCTCTTTTGTTTGCGCTCTATGAGCAAGCCAGTGTGGGCTGTGGCGGCGCGCCAAGCCTTTGGACGCATCCCGCTGACGAACGACTGGCGATCAATTCCCTGGGCTATTGGTCGAACCTGGCGCGCATTGCCGATCAGGCTCACCTCGACATGTTGTTTTTTGGTGATGTGCTGGGCTTCTACGATGTATTTGGTGGCAACGCCGATGCGGCGATGAAGTGGGCCGTGGAAGCCCCGGCGAACGATCCGCTGATGATCATTCCGGCATTGGCCGCCGTTACGGAAAACCTGGCCTTTGGCGTTACCGTGACCACCAGCTACGAACATCCCTTTACCCATGCCCGACGCTTCAGCACGCTGGATCACCTCACCAACGGTCGGGTCGGCTGGAACATCGTCACCTCCTACCTGTCCAGCGCCGCCCGGAACTTCGGCCTGGAGCAGATGATCAAGCACGATGACCGCTATGAACGTGCCGAAGAGTTTCTTGATGTGGTCTACAAACTCTGGGAGGGCAGTTGGGCCGACGACGCCGTGGTCGCGGACAAGTCACGCCAGCTCTACGCTCGGGGCGAGCGCGTACGCCCGATCAATCATGTGGGTGAGCATTACCGGGTGGCCGGGCCGCATTTGACGTCCCCCTCGCCACAACGGACGCCTTTGTTGATTCAGGCGGGCTGGTCGGGGCGCGGTCGTGAGTTCGCAGCCAAGCACGCCGAATTGATCTTCATTGCCAAGTCCAACCCGCAGGAAATTCGCCTGGGGCTGGAGGAAATCTGGGCCAAGGCCCAGGCACGTGGCCGTCAGCGTGAGGATGTGAAGTCCCTGACAGTGCTGCGAATCGTCACCGCGAAAACCGAGATTGAGGCTCAGCGCAAGTACGACGAACTGCAAAGCAACTATCACTTGCAGGCGCAACTGGTCAGTTACGCGGGCGACACCGGCATTGATATCGGCCGCTATGCCGACAGTGAGGCGCTTTCCACCTACACCGAGGGCATGACCTCCTATGTGATGCATCCCGATGGCAGTGGCAAACCGTTGACGGCAGGCGACGTCAAACAGCGTTTTGCCAACGTCACCCGAGGCAGTGATCTTATTCTCGTGGGCACCCCTCAACAGGTGGCCGAGCGCATTGAGGAACACGCCAGAATTTCCGGTACCAGCGGTTACATGATCAATCCGCTGATCAGCCCGGGCAGTCTTGAGGACTTCGTAGAACTGGTGATCCCTGAATTGCAGAAACGTGGGCTCTACCGGACCCAACCGCAAAGCGGTACCTTTCGCTCGCGGTTAAGGGGTGACGGTTCGAACCATTTGCCAGCGTCGGCTTATGGCGCTTCGTTCCGTTTCAATGAAGGTTTGTAGTGGCCAGGGCTGGAGGTCACTTGTAGGCGCTGGCGAAGCCTGCGATGGTCGTTAACGATAACGCGGGTGAGCTGGATAAACGCGGCGCACTGGAGTCCATCGCCAGCAAGCTGGCTCCTACAGTAGTTTCAGCGTGGGCAGAGTCCTTGTGGGAGCTGGCTTGCCAGCGATGGTCGTTAACGATAACGCGGGTGAACTGGATATACGCGGCGCACTCGAGTCCATCGCCAGCAGGCTGGCTCCTACAGTTTCAGCGTGGGCACGGTCCCTTGTGGGAGCTGGCTTGCCAGCGATGGTCGTTAACGATAACGCGTGTGGTCTGGATGAGCGCGGCGCACTTGAGTCCATCGCCAGCAGGCTGGCTCCTACAGTTTTCCGGGGATGCGTGAAGAACCTCATTCCATGAAACACGGGGCAATTCACTACTCAGGAAACCAGCGCCGGTGAAGCCTCTCAAGCACACCGTTGGCCTCGATGCGTCGATAGCCCTCGTCATACATCTCCAGTGCTCGCAATCCGTCTGGATGGGACAGGCTAAAACCTATCGTCGAGTTCACCAGACCGCAATTGAAGGCGAAGCGCACGGTATCTTCTGTCCCTGACTGCTGAGCCTTTCGGTTTCTGACCTCGAGGTCATTGCTCATGATCACGGCTGCCTGAAAGCGTCGAGCAGCGAGTTTTTGGAGGCTGGTCAAGTCTGAGAGGGAGTTCTCGAACACGACCCCTGAGGTCTGGAGCGCGATGACCTGGGCTGAGTATTCGTAATCTCTGGTGATGCCGACGACGGTGCCGGGCGGCAAAATACATTGACCGTCCGGGGGCTTCGGCAAGGGCGCCTTGATGGATTCAAAAACATCGTTACTGACCTTGAATATCGGTCGCGCCGCCAGTTTGATCTTGCCCTGGAATTCGGGTTGCCAGCTCATGTTGAAGCAAGCGGCGACCTGGCCGCTGAGCACCATGTACTTACAGCGTGAATAGGGCACCACTTTTAACCTGGCCTCCACGGCCATCTCTTTGAAGGCGGCGAGGACCACGTCGTTGGCGTACCCTGTACCGTCGCTGTTTGACCAGGGGGCGGCGGCATCTTCTACCATGATCGTCAGCGTTTCATGCGTCTGCTGTGCGGCGTTGGCGCTCGCTGCCAGCAGTTGGAGGATGCACGTCAGAAGGGTCGGAGCAAGATATGGCCACATTCCGCGATAAGTCCTTTTTAACCCTGGACGCTTCATTGAGTGCTTCATTCCAGCGCTGGCGGTCAGGTATTCAATTGTCGGGGTTCTGTTGGTTCTTGCTGATTATAACAAGCCCGTTGTGGTCGACCCGCCGGATGATCTGCGAAACTCGCAAAGATCTGCTCGTTAATGGAGTAACCGCCCATGCCGTTGTTTGACGACTGCCCGGATCTAAAAGGACTGCACATGACCCAGTATCTTGCCTTGTTTCTTGTTGGCGCCACGGGATTTGCCCAGGCGCAATCCCTATGCTCTGACGCCTGGTACCAAGCGATCGACAAGAGACTGCAAACGGCCGATGCGCAAGGGCACGGGCCGGATATGGGCTCCGACGAATGGAAATCGGTGATCGAATTCAAGTTAGGGGTTCGCGGTGGGGCAAACGTCCCTGAACGAAGCTCCGAAGAGTGGTGCAGGTACATTGATCAGCAGACCAAGGCGATGGGGGCGAACGGGAGCGACGCCGGAAAACCCCTGACGGTCAATGTTCCACCTGGCCCTTCCTACGATTGCACCAAGGTGGAGCCCGGCGGTATTGAAGCGATGATCTGTAAGGACGAGGACTTGTCCGCACTCGATCGCAAGCTGTCGCAAGTGTATGCCAGTGCGAGTATCAAGGCCGGCAACGAGCATCCTCCCACGCTGAAAGCAGAGCAACGTGGATGGATCAAGGGGCGCGATGACTGCTGGAAGAGCGATGACGTGGGTGCATGCGTACGCCTGGAGTACCAGCGGCGCATCGCCGAGTTGCAGGCACGGTACCGACTGGTATCGGGCACAGGGCCTGTTTACTACGAGTGCGACGGCAACCCGGCTAATGAGGTTTCGGCCACGTTCTTCAAAACCGATCCGCCGACGCTCATCGCAGAGCGTGGCGATAGCGTATCGCTGATGTACCAGCAGCCAGGCGGCAGTGGCATAAAATACCTTGGGCGCAATGAGACCCTTTGGGAGCATCAGGCCGAGACGACAATCACGTGGGGATACGGTGCGCTCGAGTTACATTGCAAAAGAAAACCTTGAAACAGCGCGCTTGATCAAAGCGCGCATTCAAACGTTGAGATCAACGACACGCAATACGCTTTTTGGTTAACCCAGTGCTTTCCTGAGCCCTTTCAAGCGCACATTCGCCCGTTGCACAGCGGCCATTTTTTCAGGCCGCTTCATGCGTTTCCACTTTCTGATGTCTTCCTTGCTTCGCCCGCAACTCACACACAGATCACCACTGAGTTGGCAAACCGAGATGCAGGGGTTTTCGATTTCCTTAGCCATTGTCAGTCACCTTTGGCCACCCGTGATTGAGCCAGGCGATTTTTCCAGTCACCAGCGTGAGTGCGTTGGCACTCCTCCTCAGAGTCGAAACGGACATTGCGGTCTGAAGGGGTCAGGTCGATGTTGGCCTCATTCAACGCGATGGCCGTCAACTCAAGGATGCGCGCCTTCGCATCAGCCTGGGCGAGCTGCCTTTCAGCCAGGGTTTCGAACACCCAGATGACCTTCAGGGTTTCAGCCAACGCATTCAGGTCAGCGGTGTGGGTGAGCCAGGCAAAGCCTTTGATTTCACCTTTTGCGGTTTCGCACGCTTCGGTGAGCGTGGTGATCAACCGGCGTTCGATCCGCGCCAGTTCACGTTTGCCTGGTGGCATTCGGGGTTCCTTTGGAGACAAGAGTGGGGAGGTGCGGGATCAGGCCGGTCGAAATTCGACCGTCAGGTGGCTGACTTCGTGCACTGGTTTAAGACGTTCACGAATGCTGTCGGCGCTCGTAGTGGCTTCGCCAAGGACGCTGACGATGGCCGCATGGGCTTGCGGTCCGACTCGCCAGACGTGCAAGTCCGTGATGGTGGCATCCCCCGGTTTCTCGACCCGTTCGCGGATTTCCTCGGCAACCTGCGCATCGGTCTGATCGAGCAGCACACCTGCGGTGGTCCCCATCAAGGTCCAGGCCCAACGCGCGATAACGATGGCGCCGACGATGCCCATCACCGGGTCCAGCCATACCCAGCCCAGATACCGGCCGGCGAGCAGTGCAACAATGGCCAGCACCGAAGTCAGCGCGTCTGCGATGACGTGGACGTAGGCGGATTTCAGGTTGTTGTCATTGCTGTGATGGGCATGGGCATGGGCATGGGCATGGGCATGGCCGTGATCATCATGATCGTGCCCATGACTGTGCCCATGACTGTGATCGTAGCCCAGCAGCAGGGCACTGACGACGTTGACGATCAGACCGGCAATCGCGATGAGCGTCGCGGTGCCGAACTGAACTTCCGTTGGCTGCAAGAGGCGCATGACAGACTCAACGCCAATGCCCAGGGCGACCATACCGAGGATCAGCGCCGAGGCGAACCCGCCCAGGTCGCCAACCTTTCCGGTACCGAAACTGTAGCGCTGGCTGTAGGCATGGCGTTTTGCGTATCCGTAAGCGGCCGCTGCGATGCCCAATGCGCCGGCATGGGTTGCCATGTGAAAGCCATCGGCCAGTAGCGCCATCGAGCCCGTGAGGTACCCGGCGGTAATCTCGCCAATCATCATCACAACGGTCAGTGCCACAACCCAAAGCGTACGCCTGGCATTTTCGTCGTGCGCCGGGCCAAGGAACACGTGGTCGTGCCTGTAGTTGATGGGGGGGCTGCTCATGATGTCTACCTGGATGCGTTCACTTGGAGTAACGGCGAATGGCTTCAAGCAACTCTTCGACGCCCTTGTTGCGCTCTGCTTCGCTCAGCGCAGGGTTCGCGACATGCTCGCGCGCGTGGTCCTCGATGATTTCTTCCATCAAACCGTTGATGGCGCCGCGAGTGGCGGCCACAAGGTGCAGTGTCCTGGCGCAATCGAGATCCGATTCCAATGCGCGTTCAACGGCCTGGATTTGTCCGGCGATACGTTTTACACGCTTGAGAAGATCGTCTTTGTTTGCTGCGATATGGCCCATTGGATGGATACCCCCTCTACCTATGCTTTGCGCATGATAGGCATACCCCCTATACCTATGCACTACTTTTTCTGCGCGAGTTCTTCGGCCATGTGCATTAACAGTTAAAGGCACACAAGTTACCGCGCTGAACTTTGGCGCGACAGCGATCACCGAAACCCTGCATCTGCCCAGCGCTGCGCCGGGGCCGGTGGTCGACATCATCAACGAAGGGGTCGAGGGCGAATTCACCATCACCCTCGATGCCTATGAAGGCCTGGCACTGCGTATTGCCAGCAGTTCACCGATGATCTAGGCGCTGGTGTTGCTGGCGACGGACTGTTTTACGCGCTTGTCGATTTTTGGCGCTCTCATCAGCAGTGGGCCCAATGTGGCTAACAGGCCCAGCATGATCAACGGGAAAAACATCAGCGAATCCAGACCGAAATGGCTGACGATCACGGTGATGGCGGCGGGTCCCACGAGCATGCCCGAGAAGCCGATGCAATTGACGATGCCGATGTTGCGGCCTGCATGTTGCGGGTCCCGGCGCCCGGCGGCGGAAATCATCAGTGGCGCGATGCAGGAAAGTCCGAGGCCGAACAACGCGAAGCCGAGGATGCCGGTAACGGCCGTGCCGCCGACGATGGTGAGGGTCATGCCGAGGACACAGACCGTCCCGCATGCGAAAACCACTTGAGCGTTACCAAAGGTCGCCGCCAGACGGTCGCCGAACAGGCGCCCGATGAAAGCCGCACCGACGAATATCGACACCGCCATGCCCGCGGTGGAAGTCGATGTTGAGAACTCGCGGCGAATGTACTCCTGGCCCCAGTCGGCAATCGCGTTTTCACCCATCATGCTGCCCAGCAGCAGAGCGCCGAGTGCAATCATCACCAGTAGCGTTCTGGTCGATGGACCCTTGCCGATTTCATCAGCGGACTGAGCGTCTGTTTGCCAGTCGTCGGATGATGCGTCTGGAACGTCATGCTTGCCCAGCAGCCACCGGCTGAAAATACAGCCGACAATCAGCATGGCGATGCCCAGCACGGTAAATGGCACTTTTATGCTGTCGGTGTAGAAACCCGTCAGCCAACTGCACGCCATCCCGAGCAGAAAACCACCCAGCGAATAGAACGCATGGAAGCCGGACATGATCGAGCGCTGGTAAAACCGCTCAACTTGAACGCCATGGGCATTCAATGCGGTATCCAGGGCGCCGCGCAGCAAGCCCAGCACAACGCCAAAACACATCGCAAACCAGAAACCGCTGACGAAACCCAGCGGGATAATGGACAGGGGGTAGGCGAGGGCGCACACGGTGATTACCGGTTTAGCGCCGAAGGTGTCCAGCAGGCGGCCTACCAGCAGCGCTCCCGCCGCTGAGCCGACGCCGACCCCGAGTGCGATCAGGCCGAAGTTCGCATCACCCAGTTCACCGGTAAAACCCAGTTGCGTCCTGAAGACACTCACCCCGGTTGACCAGATGTACATCATGGCGCCGATCATCATGAATCCGAGGAACGTCGCGATTCGCGCCTTGCGGATGCGAGTGGGGATCGGTGTTTTTTGAACGTTATTCATCACGCTGCATTGTCCCTGTTGTTTTTGTTGGGTGTTCATGCAAAAGCTGAGTAAGGCAAGAGTTATACGTATAACTCCATTCAAAAATAACATTGGTGGCAAGATTGATGTCAACTTTTTCGTGGCTATTCTCAATTCAGGCGACGTAAAGCATGTAGTCATGTGTGACGAGGCTGTTGGTTTTGAACGGATCCTGTGGCCGAACGGGTTATTATGGGTTATACGTATAACTCAAATTGATCCGAGCACAGGGGTTTCCGTGTCATCTCAGGAATTGCTACTGCCGTGCGCTACACCTCATATGCTGGCCTATCGATCGACGTTCCTGTTGTCGGGGTTATGCATGGGCGCCTGGGCTCCGTTGGTACCTTATGCCCGCACGCGAGCGGGGATCGACGACGCGGCCCTGGGGCTGTTGTTACTGTGCCTTGGCTTGGGTTCGCTGGTGATGATGCCGCTGGCGGGTATTCTCAATGCGCGCAAGGGTTGTCGCTTTACGATGCACGTGGGTATTGCGCTGGTGTTGCTGACCTTGCCCTTGTTGGCGACGACTCACTCCTTCGCCGGTTTGATTTTCGCCCTGACCGTTTTCGGGGCAGGGTGCGGGTCGGTCGACGTAACGATGAACGTTCAGGGCGTGATGGTGGAACGCGCGACGGGACGCTCACTGATGTCCGGTTTCCATGGGCTGTTCAGCCTCGGCGCGATTGTCAGTGCTGCCGGTATCACCGCCTTGTTGTGGCTGGGCGCCACGCCGTTGATGGCAAGCAGTGCGGTCATGGCGATCCTGGTCGCGTTCGTCCTGACGCATGGCCGACAGTTGCTGGGGCGCAGCGGTGACGAAGGCAGCCCGATATTTGTCAGGCCTACCCGAAAGGTTTTACTGCTGGGTATGCTTTGCCTGTTCGCCTTTCTTGCGGAGGGCGCGATTCTCGACTGGAGCGCGGTGTTCCTGGCTGACGAGCGAGGTGTCCAGCATTCCCTGGCCGGGCTGGGTTACGCAGTGTTTGCGGTGATGATGGCGCTGGGCCGATTGAACGGTGACCGGATACTGCTGAAACTGGGGCCACGGGTGGTGCTCATTGGCGGTGGAGTCGTGGTCATGTTGGGGTTCGCTTTGGTGGTGTTGGCGAATGATTGGCTGTTGAACCTCGTGGGGTTTGCGGTGATTGGCACAGGTCTGGCCAACATCGCTCCGGTTTACTTGTCGCTGGCAGGTGCCCAAAAGACAATGCCTGGTGAGCTGGCCATTGCCGCCGCCACCAGCCTGGGCTACCTCGGCATTTTGATGGGGCCGGCAGCCATTGGCTTCGTCGCCCATGCAAGCAGCCTGCCCTTGGCGTTGCTCGCTGTTGCCGCGTTGATGATCGCGATCATTTTCAGTGCCACTCGACTGGTTCCGAAGGTTTCACCTCAACGGTTACACTGAGTGCATGGCGTTTTTTTTCACTGACCTCTCACGAGGTTTCAAAAAGGTTGGGAAGCAAGCGATGGCATCCGTTTCAATGAAAGATGTAGCACTGGCGGCGGGGGTGTCCCAGCCCGCGGTGTCTTACGCTTACAATCGCCCATCCAAACTGTCCGAGGCCCAGCGTGAGCATATCCTTGCCGTAGCGGCGTCACTGGGTTACCCGGGACCCAATGTGCTTGGGCGTAGCCTTCGATCAGGCAAGATCGGGGCGATCGGGTTGATGATGATGGACAAGTTGTCCCTGGCGTTCGCCGACCCTTGCACTGTTGCCCTGCTGCGAGGGATCAGCGAGGTAGGGGAACTGGAGAACGTCGCGCTGACGTTGTTCCCGCTCAACAACAACCGTTTTGTCGGCCGGGCACAGGCAGCGAATCACGGCAGCCTTGCGCTGCGCGGGTTGGTCGATGGCTTGATTATCTCGACCTTGCCCGATGACCACCCGGCCGTGCTGGCCGTGGTGAAACAGAACATTCCGTTTGTGGTGATCGATTCGCCGTTGGTGGAAGGTTCTTTTTTTGTCGGGATTGATGACCGGGGTGCCGCACGTGCGCAGATGCGTCACTTGCTGGATCTGGGGCATCGCAAGATAGGGGTCATCATTGACCGTCTTAACCCGGACGGATACCGCGGCCCCATCGACCGGCACCGTTTCAAGAGTGCAAGTGAGCGTATCGTCAGGGAGCGGCTGACCGGCTACGTGGAAGAGGCAAGTGCAGCCGGCCTGGCATTCGAGGATTTGAGCATCATAGAGGCCGGCGGTCTTGACTCGACGTCCGGGCAAACCGCTGCCTTTACCTTGCTGACATCCAGCGACGTCACGGCGGTGGTGGCCTGTTCGGACGTCATGGCGATCGCTTGCATGAAAACCGCCCATGCGCTCAATCGCGAGGTTCCACAAACCCTTTCGGTGATTGGCTTCGACGATATTCCCGAGGCGGTGCAACTGGGCCTGACCACCATTGGCCAACCCATCGTCGAGAAAGGTGTCTACGCGGCAAGGCTTTTGACCGAGCAGTTGAATGCACCGGCCGATACTCCGCTGGAACCTGAACAGAAGATATTCGCCACCAAGTTGATCGTGCGCAGTTCGACGCTCAAGGTGCAGGACGTTTAACGCCAATCGATGAATAAGGCTGCGGTGACCCAGCGCGACCGCAGCCTTCGGCTTCATGTCATGCCATTCATTGCACCAGTTGCTTGAAGTTCGCCGCGACCCGCAGGGCGTTGGCGGCGATGGTGAGTGCCGGATTGACCGCGGCCGATGACGGAAAGAAAGAACTGTCGACCACCCAGACATTGTCCAGGTCATGCATCTTGCAATTGAGGTCCAGCACGCTCGACACCGGGTCCTTGCCCATGACCGCCGTACCGCATTGATGCGAGTTGGTGGCAATGCCCATGCGTGCTTTGAGGATCAGCGGGTAGCCTGCCGCCCGCATGACCTGGCTGGTCCTGGTCACCAGGCCTTCATGGGCTTTCAGGTTATTGGGTTTCCAATGGACCTTGATCGCACCGCGTTGCGCGTCATACGTGACCCGGTTTTCCCGGGTTGGCAGGTCCTCCGATGTCAGGTACAGGTCGACGCTGTGATCGGTGATGTAGCGCGAGGCGAACTTCGGCAGCCACGGACGCATGGAGGTGATCATGGGTTCGCGGATTTTTCCCAGCATCTGCACGTTACCCAAGGGAAACGAGTTGTGCGCACCGGCGCTGTACCAGTCGTTGATGGCCAGGGTCTTCTGGAAGATCACCTTGTTTTTGCGTCGAGGGTCGATCGCCAGCATGAACGTGCTGTTGTGCACCATGTAGTTGCGACCCACTTGCCCTGAACTGTTGCCCAGGCCTTCGGGGTGCTGTTCGTTTGCCGACTTGAGTAACAGCGCGGCGCTGTTTACCGCCCCGCAGGCCAGCACGAAGCGCTTGGCACGCAGCGTCACTGCGCGACCATCGATCAGACCGTGGGCTTGAGTGACTGTCCGCCCGTCTGCAGCAGTTTTCAGTTGCTGGATCGTGGTGCGGGTCAACAGCCTGACGGTTGCACTGCGCAAGGCGGGCCTTAATGCGCAAACCTCGGCGTCAGCCTTGGCGTCCAGCAGGCAAGGGTAACCGTCGCACGTTGAGCACAGTACGCAGTCACCGCCATTGCCATAGTCCACGGCCGCAGGCATCACGAAAGGCTTGAGCCCGGACCGGCGCATGCTCTGCTCCAGGGAAGCCAGGGCAGGGTCATGTTTGAGCGCCGGTTGTGGGTAGGGGCCTGAGCGCCAGGGTTCGCTGGGATCGACGCCTGCCTGGCCATGTACCCGGTAGAGTTTTTCCGCCTCGGCGTACCAGGGTTCCAGATCCGCATAGCTGATCGGCCAAGCCGGAGAGACGCCTTCGGCGTGCTGGATTTCGGCAAAGTCTTCTTCGCGAAACCGCGGCAGCATCGCGCCATAGAATTTGGTGTTTCCGCCCACGTAATAAAACACGCCGGGCGAAAAGGGTTGGTTTGACTCGTCCAGCCATTGCTCGGCATTGCGATAACGGCCTTGCCCGAAGACCGATTCGGTGCTCCAGTTCTGTATTTCTCGTGGCAGAAAATCACCGCGCTCGACGATCACAACGTCCAGCCCGCTATCTCGCAGCGCATGGGCAAAGGTCGAACCACCCATGCCCGAGCCGATAATCACCACATCACAATTGATATTGCCATCAGCATCAGGTGTCACCACGTCGAGGGCGCGCGGTTCGCGCGACGCCCCCGATTGTGGATTCAGCTCTGCATGATGCGAAATCAATGCATCACTCATTTGAGCCGCTCCAGTTCTTATAGGTGTTGTTCGGAGTTCCGGATTTCCCAGTACTCGTCCTGACGTTCGTCAGTGATGTATTCGGGAATCGGGAAGTCCCACCAACCCGGTACCCAAGGGCCAGCAGCGTCGCGGTCAGTCGGGATTTCGATCAACACCGGCGCGTTCAAGTCCAGGGCTTCCTGCAGGATCGGTTCGAGGTCTTCCGGGCGCTCCACACGATAGGACTTCAGGCCAAAGGCTTCGCCCACCGCTTTGAAGTCCGGGCTATAGGGCGTGCCGTCCGGATGGTTGAACTCGGTGCCGATATGGCGGCTGGTTTGCTTGCGCTGGCCACCGCGAATCGACATGTACCCGGCGTTGTTCTGGATCATGAACACGACCGGAATATTGTTGGTCACGCAGATCGCAATTTCCTGCGACGTCATCAGGAAGTCACCGTCGCCCAGAATGCACACCACCGGCTGGTTCGGTGCTGCCAGTTTGGCACCGATGGCGGCAGGCACGGCCCAACCCATGGAGGAGAACCCGCCGGAGGTCAGGTGGGTGCGAGGGGTGTAGACCGGGAAGGTCTGCTTGACCGCGCCCTGGGTGTTGCCGGAGCCGACCACCACGATGGTGTCCCGCGGGAAAATCTTGCGCAACGCGCCCAATGGACGTTGCGAGGTGAACGGGAAGCGGTCGGAGTCACGACGACCGGCCAGCTTGGTTTCCCATTCGTCCTGATAGCCGCGCAGATCGCTGAGGTACTCTTCGCGATCGACAGTCTGGCCTTTCAGGCCTTCGACGATGTGAGCCAGCGCGTGCTTGGCGTCTGCACAGATACCGACCGTAACGGGGTAGTTCTTGCCGATTTCGTGCGGGTCGATGTCGATGTGGATCAACTTCGACGGCGGAATGGCGAAAGTCACGCCCTTGGCATAACTGGACGACGACCAGTCGGTGAAACGGCAACCTACGGCGATGATCACATCGGCCGTCGAGGCCACTTTGTTGCCGCACATCGTGCCGGTCTGGCCGACGCTACCTGCGAACAACGGGTGGTCTTCCGGGAAGCCGCTTTTGCCGTTCCAGGTGGTGACTACCGGAATTTGCCAGGCCTCGGCCAAGGCGAGCACTTCAGCGCTGGCTTCGCCCGTGATGACACCGCCACCGATGACCAGCACCGGCCGTTTGCAGGATTGCAATTCTTCAACGGCGCGAGCAGTGGCCGCCGGATCCGGGAAGCATTTGCCGATCGGCGTACGTTCTTCCAGGGCGTGGAGGGTCACTTCCGCGGCCTCGGCCTGGACGTCCATCGGGATTTCCAGATGGACCGGACCTGGGCGACCGGTGACCATCGAGCTCCAGGCCCGATGCATCATGAACGGCAACTCTTCAACGCGCGTCGCGACCCAGTGCCGCTTGGTCACGGCCTCGGCGATTTTAGGGAAGTCGTTGTCGGTGTAGCGTTCCAGTTCCTGCAGCAGACCGTGGCCACGCATGTGCGTGGGTGGCCCGCCAGTGATCAGCATCAGGCTGGTGGAGTCGGTGAACGCGGTGGCCATGCCGATCACGGTGTTGGCGGCCCCGGCGCCGATGGAGGTTACCGCAGCCATCGGCTTTCCGGCCACGCGGTAGTAACCATCTGCCAGATGCACGGCGCTCTGTTCGTGGAAGACCTGGATGAACTTGAGTTTCGAGTCTTCTTCGAGGAAGGCGTCGGTGAGTGTCCAGATGCCGTGGCCGGGAATGCCGGCGACATACTCGACGCCGTAGTTTTTCAGGGTTTGTGCCACGATCTGGCTGCCGGTCAATTTGCTCATGACAGGACTCCTTGGGTTGATGAAAGCGGGGTGGATGCGGTGGTTTTGCCTTGATTTTCAGCTCGCCCGCGCGTAGCCCAGTTCAGGCCTTGCTTGGTCAGGCGGCGAATATTCGGGTCGGCGAGGTTGCTGGTGTCGTGTCCGATCGAGTGATAGAACACGCGTCCCTGGCCCCACTGGCGAACCCAGGCGACCGGGCTGCGATGGCCCTTGATCCACGGGAACGGGTTGCCGTCGAAGGTGGTTTCGGCGAGCACATGGATGTTCGGGTCGACCTGCATGTAGTACTGCTCGGAACGCACCTCGAAATCCTCGACGCCTTGAGTGACTTCGTGGGTGCGGTCGATGACGTTGACCTGGTACGGATGGGGAAAGCCTTCGCCCATCGGATGCTCGAGAAAGGAACCGCCCAGTACCCAGTGGTACTTGAGGCTTGCGCGAAAGGCCGCGCCCGCACCGTGCCAACCCACCAGGCCGGTGCCGCTTTCGATCGCTTCGAGTAGGCGATTTTCCTGCGAGGTGGTCAGCGTTTCAGTGGTGACCGCGTTGTTCCAGCCGATCACGATCAGGTCATAACCGGTCAAATCCCTGTCCAATGTGAAGATGTCTGTCGACTCTTCGACGTCGAAATCCAGCTCCTGGAAAACGGTCCGGGCCCACCCGGCGATTTCATAGGGGAAATGGCCGGGCCAACCCCCGTATAGATACAAGACTCGACTCACGGTTGGTCACCTCTTAAGTTGGGTGTGATTATTAGGTTATACGTATAACCGCTTATTTAAGCTATCACTCAAAATCGTGCTGTCAATGCCTTGATCGGATTTTTAATGAAATGACCCATTAGAATAGGAGTGGCGTCGAGCTAGCGTTCATTACTACAGGCTGCGGAACAGTTTTGTTCACGTCGTTTTTGAGAATAAAAGGTTATACGAATAAGCGGGATTGCCCGTGGCAGAGGGGCGGGGCTGTCAGGAGTGCTTCAACTTTGCGTCTGTGCTGCGTCAGATCGCGTCAGCAATAAGGCGGCTGCGAAATTGCCCGGAGCAGGGGGGGTGAGAAAAGATGTTTGCCAATGCTGAGTGCATGTTGCGTGCATCAAGAACCACCTGGAGCATATTGATGATTCGTTATCTGAAAAAAAGTAAGCCCGTCGAAGCCCAAGCCGAAATCGCTTTGCAAGTGCGCGATACGGTCGAGCAGATCATTGCCAATGTCGCCAAGAACGGCGATGCAGCCGTTCGGGAGTATTCGAAGAAATTTGATAAGTGGGAGCCTGCGACCTTCCGCCTGACCGACGAAGAAATCGCCGCGTGCGTTGCCAGTCTTTCGGAACAGGAAATCGGCGACATCAAGTTTGCGCAGGCACAGGTCCGTCGGTTTGCCGAGGTACAGAAAGCCTCGATGCACGATGTCGAAGTCGAAACCCTCCCGGGTGTGATCCTTGGGCATCGCAACATTCCGGTGAACTCGGTGGGCTGCTACATCCCCGGAGGCAAATATCCGTTGCTGGCATCGGCACACATGAGTGTCCTGACGGCTAAAGTCGCTGGCGTGAAGCGTGTGGTTGCAGCCGCGCCGCCCTTCGACGGCAAGCCTCATCCGGCCATCGTGACGGCCATGTACCTCGCCGGCGCCGATGAAATCTATTGTGTCGGCGGCGTTCAGGCGATTGCTGCCCTGGCGTTGGGGACCGATGACTTCAAGCCGGTCGATATGATCGTCGGGCCTGGCAACGCCTTTGTCGCCGAAGCCAAGCGCCAGCTGTTCGGCAAAATCGGCATCGACTTGATTGCCGGCCCGACCGAGACACTGGTGATAGCCGATGACAGTTCCGACGTAGAAATCATTGCCGCAGACTTGCTGGGCCAGGCCGAGCACGGCGTCAACTCACCAGCGGTGTTTTTGACCAACAGCGCCGAACTGGCAGAAACCCTGCCGGCGGAAATCGAGCGCCAGCTGGCCATTCTGTCGACCGCCCCCGTCGCCTCCGTCGCCTGGCGTGACTATGGCGAGATCATCCTGTGCGACACCGTGGATGAACTTGTCCAGGAAGCCGACCGCATTGCCTCCGAACACGTCCAGGTCATGACCCGAGACCCGTTGTACTTCCTGGAGCATATGACCAACTACGGCGCGCTGTTCCTCGGGCAGCGGACCAATGTCTCCTACGGCGACAAGGTGATCGGCACCAACCACACATTGCCGACCACCGGGACTGCGCGTTACACCGGCGGCCTGTGGGTTGGCAAGTTCATCAAGACCTGCACCTATCAGCGTGTCCTGACTGATGAAGCCTCTGTGCTGGTCGGCGAGTACTGCTCCCGCCTGTGCGGCATGGAAGGTTTTGCCGGGCACAAGGAACAGGCGGATATCCGCATTCGCCGTTACAAGCAGGCTGTCTGATTTCTCCCGTTTATAGAGCGCAACCTTTGTCGGCGTGACAGCGCTCTTTTTTGAACATCGAACCGGCGGATCTCACCAGGCCGCCTGGTTAGTTGCAGCACTTGGCAAGCGGGTAGCGGGAGAAAGGGTCGTTTCTCGGTACTGCTGGTCACTCTTACCGCTTTTCCAAGTGTTTTCAGGCTCCCCGATTGGGGGGCTTTTTTTTGGGGCTTCCACTGGTTTGAGCGTGGGCACGACCCCTTGTAGGAGCCAGCTTGCTGGCGATGGTCGTTAACGATAACGCGTATAAACTGGATAAACGCAGCGAACTTGAGTCCATCGCCAGCAAGCTGGCTCCTACAGTTTCCCGGGAATGCGTGAAGAACCTTTTTTTCTTCACGGAATTCTGGGAAACACGTGCACCACCAAGGTCGAGCGTTAGCTCGCCTCGCGGTGCTGTTGCGGTGCACGCCCCTCAAGAGGTCGAGCGCAGGATCTGCGCCGTCGGCAGCCCGGCATGGATGCCGGGATGGCCAATGGCGGGGCGATCTGATCCCGCGACACAGCGTTGAACGACGGGACGAAATGGGCGTGCTGGCGGGTTGATTCAATCGATTCTACGGGTCTGAGCCACCGGCAGGAAATTGGCCGCGATGGCGTCGAAGGTGCCGCCATCGCGCCCAGGCTCCTACAGAGACTGATCAGCACGCTGAATGTGATCAGCCGCTTTCTCGCCGATCATGATTGCCAGTGCATTGGTGTTGCTGGAGCACAAGCTCGGCGCGATGGAGTTGTCGGCGATCCGCAGACCATCGATCCCGTGTACACGCAGATCGTTGTTCACCACCGCCATGGCGTCCGTACCCATCTTGCAGGTGCCTACCGGATGCAGTGCAGCGTGGGCGTGTCGGCGCACGAATCGCCGATAGTCATCACCTGTGCGTAACGGTTCTGCGGGCACATGCTCGCGCTGAATGTGGCCGGCCAATGCGGCCTGGGACATGATGTGCCGACCAAACTCGGTGGCCTGGGCCATGCACTCCACATCGAGCGGGTCGGTCAGGTAGTTGGGCTCGATGCGGGGCAAGTCCATGGGATCTGCGCTGTGCAGTTGCAGGAAACCGCTTGAACGGGGGCGGGTCTGACACACATTCAAGGTGCATCCGTTGCCACCAGGGACGGAACCTACACCGTCCTCGACCCCAGCCCCGGCCATGAAACAGTACTGGGCGTCCGCACGATTTTCGGCCAGGGAAGTACGCCAGAACGCGCCACCTTCGACCACGTTGGAGGTTACCGGGCCTTGCCGAAACAATGCGTACTGCAAGCCGGCGGCGATCTTCCAGTGCGGTTTTTTGTACTTGTCATAGCTCAAGGGGCGACGCAATTCATTGATCAGCGACACTTCGATGTGGTCCTGCAGATTCTGCCCGACCCCTGGCAGGTCATGGATTACCTTGACGCCTTTGTCGTGCAGGTGACTGGCCGGCCCGATACCCGACAGCATCAACAGCTTTGGCGTGTTGATTGCCCCGGCACTGACAATCACTTCACGATCGGCCCTCAAGACATGGCGCCGGTTTTTCTCAAGGTACTCAACGCCCGTGGCGCGACCGTTCTCGACCAGGATTCGCAAGACCCGGCAGTGGGTTCTCACCGTCAGATTGGGGCGCCGTCGCGCCGGCTTCAAATAGGCGACCGAGGTGCTCGATCGCAAGCCGTTGCGGGCATTGATTTGATACAACCCGCAACCGTCCTGCACACCGGAGTTGAAATCGGCATTGTAGGCCAACCCTGCCTGCTGGCAGGCCTGTAGCCAGAGTTTGGTCAAAGGATGGGTAAATCGTTGATCGCAGACACCGAGCGGGCCATCGGTGCCATGGGCGTCGTTGCTGAAGCGGTCATTGCTTTCGCATTTTTTGAAAAACGGTAGTACGTCCTTGTAGGCCCAACCCCGGGCACCGCCATCGGCCCAACTGTCGTAGTCGGCAGGTTGCCCGCGCAAGTACACCATGGCGTTGACTGAACTCCCACCGCCGAGCACCCGGGCTTGCACCATGGTCGGATTCGGCGCGCCGATATAACCGGCTGGGGGCTCCCAGGGGTAGCGTTCAACCAGATTTCCCTGGCTGGTTTTATAGAATCCCACCGGGAGATGGATAAACGGATGGGTGTCCCTCGGCCCTTCTTCCAGCAGCACGACTGACGCTTGGGTATCTTCGCTCAGGCGCGCGGCAATGACGCATCCGGCTGACCCACCCCCGACCACGATATATTGGACCATTATTGTTCACCGTGCAGGTCAAAAAAAACGCCGGATCAGGCTCTTGGTGAAGAGCTGATCCAGCGTTGAGGCTACTGTCAGACCCTGCGCGAAATGCCGCAGGGATCGTCGTTCAACCGAAAGCTGTTCAGGCAGGTATCACCACGAAACTGTCCGGTTTACAGGTCAGGGCGACATCCGCCCCGGGCGGCAGCGTGAGGCTGCCGGGGGTGGGCAACTGCTGGCATTTGAGGTCGAGGGTACCGCCGGCTACGGCGACACGGTAAATGACCCGGTTGCCGATAAACGACGTGTCTTTGACTTTCCCGGCAAAGGCCCCGTTGGCCAGCGGGTTGCCCAGTGCAGGCTCAAGGCCGATGGTTTCGGGACGGATCGAGACATTGACCGGTCCGGCACTCAGGCTGTTCTTGGCCGTGTGTGCGTAGCGTCCGAACGGTAGCTCGACATAACCACTGCTGGTATCACCCAGCCCATAGGTGCCGTTGACGATATTGGTGTCGCCGAAAAATTTCGCGGCGAACAACGTGCGTGGCGACCAGTACATCTCTTGTGGTCCACCGATCTGCTCGATGCCACCCTTGTTCAGCAGCACCACCCGGTCAGAGAGGATCATCGCTTCGTCCTGGTCATGGGTGACGTAAACGAAAGTGGTCGAGGTCTCTTCGTGGATCCGTTTGATCTCGTTGAGCATGTGGTGGCGAATCTTCAGGTCCAGTGCCGCCAGCGGCTCGTCGAGCAACAGCACGGCGGGGCGGTTGACCAGGGCTCGAGCCAGGGCGACGCGTTGTGCCTGGCCGCCACTGAGCTCGGAGATCCAGCGATTCTTGAAGTTTTCCAGTTGCACCAGCTCCAGTGCCTTGGTCACTTCGCGCTTGATTTCGTCCCGCGGTTTCTTTTTCAGACGCAACCCGAAAGCCACGTTGTCGAAGACATCGAGATGCGGGAACAGGGCGTACTTCTGAAACACCATGTTGACGGGGCGATGTTCCGGCGCCAGCGCCGTGGAGTCCTTGCCGTCGATCACGACTTTGCCGGTGGTCGGCTCTTCGAAGCCCGCGATGATGCGCATCAGTGTGGTTTTGCCACAGCCACTGGGACCCAGCAAAGTCAGGATTTCGTTGCGCTTTACGGTCAGGTCGACTTTGCCCAGGGCAGTCAGATTGCCGTAGCTCTTGGATATTCCGGTCAGTTCGATACTGTTGGTCATGGCGATTACTCTGCAGTTTCTGCACGTTCAAGTTCGAGACGACGACGGCGCAGGGTCATGACCAGGCCGGCAATGACAATGATGGCAATGGTCACGACCAGCATGAACACCGAGGCGGCATTGATGGTTGGGCTGACGGCGCGGCGCATCATCGAAAGAATCATGAGTGGCAACGTGGTGTCGCTGCCGGTGACGAATACGGTGATCAGGAATTCGTCCAGGGAGAGGGCAATCGCCAGGATCGCCGCACCCGCAATCGTCGGGCCGATAATGGGCAGCGTCACCAGCCAGAACGCCTTGAGCGGTGACGCGCCCAAGTCACGTGCAGCTTCTTCGAACGAGAGATCGAAGTACTCAAGACGTGAACGTACGGACTCGACGAAGAATGGAAAGGTGAACAACGTATGGCCGATGATCACCGTCAGCAGTGATCGTGGCAGGCCAATCAGCGAGAAGAAAATCACCAGTGCAATTCCCAGGAATAAACCGGGCAAGGCGATGGGGGCGAAGTTCATGAAGGCAAAGACGGATTTGAACCGGCCCTTCATGCGCATCAGCGCCAGGGCCGAGAACGTTCCCAGCAAGGTGGTCAGAATGGCCGAGCCCGCGGCGACGATTGCGCTGTTGGTCAAAGCCGTCATGAAGTCCGAACTGCTGAACAGCGCCTCGTACCATTGGGTCGAGAAGCCCTCGAACGGGAATGACAGCGAGGCCGACGAATGAAGGCTGAACAGCGCGATGATCGCGATGGGCGCATAAAGAAACAGCATGTAGACGTAAGTGAAGAGCCTGATCATGGCGAGTTACCTTTTTTATGGGCGGTCATCAGTCGTGGTAACGCTTGCCGGGTGCCAGGTTTGCAGCCCGCAACACTCCCAGCAACAGCGCATAGACCAGCATGAAAACCAGCAGCAGCAAGTACGCCATCGCAGCCCCCAGTGGCCAGTTACCGACCGAGCGAAACTGATTGGCGATCACCAGGCCTGTGGTCATGGCGTCTCGGCCGCCCAAGAGCTGGGGCGTGACGTAGTCGCTGGCGGCAAGGACGAAGGTGAACATGAACGAGCTGACGATGCTCTTGTGGGCCATCGGCACGATCACCCGCCACAGGATGGTGGCGCCGCCGGCACCCAGATCCGCAGCAGCTTCCAGATAGTCCCTCTTGATATCGCGCAAACCCGACACCAGTAGCAGCAGGGTGAAGGGCAGCATAATGTGCACCAGGGTCAACACCACTGCGAACTTGCTGAAGACCAGCCATTCCAGCGGCTGATCGATCAGCCCCATGTGCATCAGCGTGGAATTGATCACACCGTTGGTGCCCAGGATCGAGCGCCAGGCGTAGACCCGCACCAGGTAGCTGGAGAACCAGGAGACCAGGGCCAGGTACAGCACGGCATTGGAGCGCGTGCGGTAAACAATGTAGTAGGCGACCGGGGCGCTGATGACCGTCGACAGCACCGCGGTCCAGAAGCCATTCTGCAAGGCGATCCATAACGAGTCGTAGAACCCGGTGGCACTCAATGCCTTGGCGTAGTTGGCCAGGGTTGCCGCAGGTTCCATGCTGAAGGTCTTGGAGGTCCAGAAACTCGCGACCAGGAGCAGCAGCGACGGAATGAGGAAGAACACCACCAGGAAGAACAGCGGAGGCGACGCCAGCAAATACCCGCTGAGGGTTTTCTTGTCGATTTTCACGTGTTTGCCAGCCTTTGAATCCCTGTCATCGAGGAGGATGGGCTCGCTGTTGTTGACTACGTTCATGATTATTGTGCCTTTGCTTTTTGTTTCGATAACGAGCAGAGGAGTGAGTGCCCGCAAGCACCCGCTCTCTCGTACACACTCAAGCCGTTCTTTCACCTCACCGGATAGCCGAGGTGGTTAGAACGAGCCTTTGAAGTTCGCCCACTGATCGATCCATTCAGCATAGGTCACGTACTTGTCGGAGCTCAGGGGCGGCTGGCCGTAGAGCTTCGACTTCTCGAAAAAGCTGTCCAGGTTCGCGTAGTCGAAGGTGTTTCTCAGCTCTTCGGGGAGTAGCGGCACAGCCTTGCTGTTGACCACGCCAGAGAACATCGTGGTTGCCATTTTCGCCTGGGTATCGGCCTCGAGCGTCTTGTTGATGAACTCCAGCGCGAGCGGTACGTCCTTGGCGGTCTTGGGTATGAACAGGGCGTCACACCAGAGGGCAGCACCTTCCTTGGGCACTGATAGTTCTGTGACTACGCCGCGCTTCTTGGTCTCGCTTGGGGTGTTGGCCGACGCCGAAAATACCGCGTCGACTTCGCCCGAGACCAACAGCGAAACCGCATCGCCCGAGGAGGCAGCAAAGACTCGGCATTGATCACGATACGGTTTGAGTTTTTCGAAGGCGTCGTCGAATTCGGCGCGGGTCAGGTTAGGGAACTTGTCCCCGTAACCGGCAATGATCGCGATGAGTGACCAGTTGGAAGTGCCGTCATCGACAAAGGTCAGCCGGCCCTTCAATTTCGGGTCGAGCAGGTCTTTGTACTCGGTGGGTTTCTTCACGTTCTTAGGGTTGTAGACGATGGTGTTCATGCCCCACAACAGCGGGATGCCCCATTGTTTGCCATCCCAGTACCAGCGGCTGCCTTTATAGAAAAGCGGGACGGTATTTTCGGCGGAGTAGTTGGGGATTTTCGAGGTATCGATCGCCTTGAGCAGGCCCATTTCCTGATAGATGGTCTCGTAGCCCAGTGCGTACATGGTCAGGTCGAGCTGGACGGGGTCGGAGCCGGCCAGCCGCGCGGTGATGTCGTCCTGGTTGCTGGCATAGCTGGAACGTACGGTAATGCCACGTTGTTTGCGCCATTCGGCCAGCTCCGCATCACCGGTTTCACCTTCCCACCCAAGAATCTCCAAATGGCCGGAGGACGCGGCAAATGCACTGGGTACGAACGAACTGATGTACAACCCCGCGGCAGATGCAGCAGCCCCCAGCATAAAGGTGCGCCGGTTCAGGCTGATCGAATCCAGCTTGATGCCAGTTGATCCATAACCCGTCTCTCTTTCTTTTTTCATTTTGAGTTCCTGCCTAGGGTGGTTGTTTGCTAACAATTGGCGACCTGCATTGGCGTGGGCGCGGCGGGTTTAGCCGGACACGTCCCTATGCATGCGGTCATGTAAATCGGCAGAGTTATGGCCAGCATTGTTTCCATGCAGCTGGGGAGGTTGTGGCGCGGTGCTGCCTGGTAAACAGGGCATTGCGCAGTTGGCCTCCACTGGTCCGATCGACTCTTCCTTGGCTGGTAGCGCGCCACTTTCCCTGGATATCAAGGTGAAGCCTTCACGTGGCACGCCCAGCGCTTGATAGGCTCGGCTTGTTGTTTTCATGGATCGAGTATTGGCCTGGCGAGCAGGGCACTCAATTTCGCAGCCCCTTTAAAAGCGACGCACTCTGACGCATCAAAGTGACCTAATCGGCGCAGCAGGCTACTGATAACGATAGTCCCGCCAAAGCGGGGGATGGGCGGCATTCACCTGCGTCAATGTGCGTCTCTTTTGCGGGGGGTGCGAAATTGAGCGGTGTTTGTTCCAGGGGAATACTCCGATGAAGGTCTTGAGACGACGCAAGGTGCATCCGCCCTTGCGCCAGCGTCTATTCGATGGGAGTTTTTCTGTGAAGCTCACGGGTGGTCAGATTGTTGCGAAAGCGCTGAAAGCGAACGGTGTCGACTATGTTGCCGGCATGCCGGGTGATGGTTCGTGGGCCTTGGTGGAAGCATTGCTGAACACTGGCTCCGACATCCCGTTCATTCATGTCATACAGGAGCAAAGTGCAGTCCATCTTGCCGACGGCTACTTTCGTGCCTGCGGTCGTCCGATGGCTGTTCTCCTGCCGGCTCCGTTGGGTCTTTCGAAAGCCTTGGGCGGGATCGCGGTTGCTTTGGTGGATCGCTCGGCCATGCTGGTGATCAGTGGGGGGAACCCCGATCGCGGCGATGACCGGCCTGAATTCGCCGCCACTGGCATCACAAAAGAGCATGTGCGGGTTTCGGCGATTGAACAATTGCCACAGACCCTGCGTCAGTCCTTCGACACGATGTTCAGTGGTCGCATCGGCCCTGTAAGCCTGGACATTCCGGCGGCTGTTCAGAGCGCCTCGGTTGACGCCAGTTTGTCACCTGCGACCTTGCGAGCGAACAGCGCCAGCGACATCCCGCCTCTGATGGTTCACCGACCTATGGCGGAGTTGAGATCGGGCCTGGAAGAGGATGCGATTCTGATGGTCGGGACGCAGAGTCTCCAGGAAATAGTCGGCGAGATGTTTCCGGATTATCAGCACCGAGGTCATTTTTGCACCGCTGGCGTCGGTGCGGTGGGTTGGGCAGTTCCGGCAGCCATTGGCGCGAAGCTCGCCATGCCGGCACGTCAAGTGGTGTGTGCCGTAAGTGACGGGGATTTTTTGCAGTCGATGCAGGAGATGGCGGTGTGCGTGATGCACAGTCTTCCCGTGGTGTTCCTGGTGTTCAACAACAGCGGGCCTGAGTCGTTGAGCGATGTGCAGGTTTCGCTTGCGGGGCAGCATCGGGCCGGGGAATTCAATTTGCCGGACGGCAAGCCTTACTCGCCTGACTTCGCGGGCATCGCCAGAAACTTTGGTCTTGAAGCGTGGAGAGTCGAGCATGCTTCGCAACTCAATCCAGCCTTCATCAAGGCACTGAACAGCAAGGGGCCTTCGTTGGTGGAAATTATTACTGCGCGCAGTTCGCGTGAAACCTGATTAAACCTTCATGAGTGTAGTCACGCCATCCTGCGCCGCTGTCGACGCCCCGCCGATCATCGACGGGCACATCGACGGGACCGCCTTTCAACCGTCTTAATCCTGACCGCCCCAGACGATAGTGGCGTTATCGCCCGTCATGTATTCGCGCACTTCCAGCGGTAATGACTGATCGCTGGGAAGCACAGCGGTTGCATTGCGCAGGTGGTGTTTACGGATCTTGCCTTTGTCCACCAGCCCCAAGGCCATTCGGGTAGAGAAGGGCTGGCGGAAAGAAGACGACGCCACCCCGGTGACCAATCCGTAGAGAAAGCGGATCGGCCGGCGATGCTGCGGCGTGAGAATCGAAAACGTCATTTCGTTACGTTGCTTGCCCTCGAAATCGACCATGAACAGGCGATCACCCAGCAGCAGGCAGAAACCGTGATAAGTGAACGAGTAGCCGATCTTTCCGCTGCCATCGAGCAAGGGGAAGCGTTCTACGGTGACGTACTGGACCATTGAGTCGGTCCGGTACAGGCAGGTGACCGAACGCAGGATGCGGCCTTTATAGATGGACGAGTTGTGGTACCGGTAATAAACGCCCAGATAGTCTTCAAGCAGATCCGCCGACTGCTTCGCCAGGGGCAGGAAATGATTGAATTGCGCCGAGGCCCGCAAGTCTGTCGGTAGTTCGTTTTCGTAACCCTCATAAAATTTCTTGAACTCGGCGGGCGGCCGGAAAAGGTCTTCGGCCTCCATCATGAAATACCGGCCGATCTTCTGCAGGATTTTCTGTGAGGGTACGTGCTGGCCCACCAGGTACTTGTTGAACTGCTGGCGATTGACATCAACTTTGCGGCACATGTCTGCAACCGAGCGGCAAGACTCGACCAGCGTACTCAGGTTCTTTTGCACGTTGGCTTGCAAGTCGCTGCGAACCTGTTGTCGCTCAGGGTGCGAGGTGGCAGAACTTAACGACATGGGGGGCGAATCTCCTCGGCTGGGCATTTTTTATCTCGATGTAGGCCAGGGGTTAAGAGCAGAAGGTTATATAGGTTATAAATCAGTTATCGAAATAATCGGTCGTATAACTTCGTGCTAGCTTAAATACTTGAATTATCAGCGATTTAATCAAGCATGTTCCATGCCCGCTCAGGGTATTTAAGTTCAACCCGTTAATATCAGTCAATGCGTCAGATTGTAAGCGCTTAGCGGCGTGTCCCTGTACTGACCGGCGGGAAAAGCCACACCTCCGGGGGCCCAGGATGATGTGTCAGAACCACCATTGGGTACGCGCAAGGCCGATAAGTAACACTTCACCCGGCCCTGGGTAACAGATATTGGCCGTCGGCTTTGAAAGGGCACTCCAGATGACAAACAAAGCCCCGGCTTGCCTGTGCAATGGCGAGTGCTTCAGTCCGCGTCATGTATCGATAGTGTGCGAAATGGTGCAAAGAAAGTTCGCAATCGATACTTCACTCCGCGCATTCGCAAAGTCAGTGTCAATTATTGGAGTCTTTAAGCGATGGCAAGGTTAACCGGCGACATTCCAGGGCAAAGGCGATTCAAGGTGGGCATGGTTGGCGGCGGGCAGGGCGCTTACTTCGCCAGCTATCACCGGGCGGCCATGCGTCTTTGCAATCGCTTCGAGATCGTTGCCGGTGCCTTCTCCTCGGATGCCGACAAATGCCGAGAGGCGGGCGAGGCACTTGGCCTCCAGCCGGAGCGGACTTACTTGTCATTCGAGGACATGGCCGTTGCCGAGTCACGTCGACCCGATCCCATAGAGGCGGTCGTCATCGTCACGCCCAACCACCTGCACTTTGAACCTTGCCGGTTGTTTTTGCGGGCGGGTATCCCGGTGATTTGCGACAAACCGTTGGTCAACAGCCCCCAGCAAGCCATTGAGTTGGCGAGTATTGCCGATCAGCACGATACGTTTTTCGCGCTGACCTATACCTATCAAGGCTATCCCATGGTCAGGGATGCCTGCAGCCGTATACAGGCCGGGGAGCTTGGCGACATTCGCTTCATGTATGTCGAGTACCTGCTGGAGTGGTTGGCGCCGGGTGTCTCGACGTTGAGCAAAAGTCTTGCCTGGCGCGGTGATCCAGAGAAGGCCGGCCCGACCGGTGTCGTGGGGGATATCGGCACACATGCCTTCAACATGCTTGAGTTTCTGTGCGGGCGTCGCTGCACAAGCCTGAATGCCAAGTTGACCACGGTCGTACCCGGCTGGGGACTGGACGATACCTGTGTGGTGCAGTTGGAGTATGAAGGCGGCGTGGACGGTTTGCTGTGGGCCAGTTTCGCGGCCCCCGGCCACCGTAATGGTCTGCGCTTCAAGATCATCGGCAGCAAGGCGTCGATCGAATGGTGCCAGGAGACTCCGGAAACACTTCGGTTTGCGCCAATTGACGGCGCAGAGCGAATCTACCGCCGAGGCCAGAGCGACAATGCCGCCCAGACGCTGAACTTCAGCAGTTTGCCCGCCGGCAATACCGAGGGTTACCTGGAAGCACTTGCCGTTCTCTACGCCGACTTCGCCGAGGCACTCGATGCCGGCGCAGGTTGGCGCACCGCGACCAGCATCCCGCTACCCGACATCCATCAAGGCGTGCGCGGCGTCGGCCTGTCCCAGGCGTGCGTCGAGTCCAGCCGACGGCGCGCCTGGGTGCCTTTTCCACACAACTGACACCTGCACGCTTTTTAAAAACAAGCGCTCCGCTCAACACTACGGAACTGAGGAAAATCGATGTCTGGTGAACTCTATAGAGCTGCATATTCGGTACTGCTACCCGCGTTCGGGGATTTGCACCTGGACGACAACGTCCGTCGTTATCTGAGCCGAGGTGGCGTTTCCCTTTTGCTGGGGGAGACACGGGAGGAGTACGTGGGCAGAGCCATGAGCGAGGTGCGAAAGAGTGCGGAAACCCAGGCAGACTTCGTCAACATCGCGCGGCAAGCGGCATCATTGGCTGGGGCGCCGGTACTGATTGCGGTGGACCAGGAACTCGGCGGCATCGAACGCCTTCATCAATTGGTTCCTGCCATTGCGTCGAGAGCGCAGCTCAAGGCGCTGAGTTCGCAGGATATCGAACAGCGATGCTTCGAGATGGCCCAGGCGGCACGAAGCCTGGGGGTTAACCTGTTTCTGGCACCGATTGTCGACGTGGTGACCGGCGCCAATCCATGGCTACTCAATCGACACCTGGGCGCCGACCCGGTCGAGGTCAGCCGGGTTTCCTGTGCCTTTATCCGCGGGGTTCAACGGGCCGGCGTGATTGCGACGGCCAAACATTTTCCTGGCCATTACGTCACTGAAGAGGACCCGGCGATTGCCCAAGCCACGGTTCCCGGGCCACTGGAGTTGCTGCATGACAACCTTGAGGTCTTCAAGGAAGTCATTGCCACCGGTGTCAAAGCGGTGATGCCGGGCCCCGCGGTGTTTGCGGCGCTCGACCCGGAACATTCGGCCTCCACCTCGTCAACAGTCATCGGCATTTTGCGCGACACCCTTGGTTTCGAAGGCTTGATCATTTCCGATGACCTCGATGCGGTGTCCATCCTCCGGGGACATTCCATTACCGACACAGCCGTTGCGTCACTGTCGGCAGGCGCGCATCTATTGCTGGTGTCGAGTGAATCCGGCCTTGATGCCATCGCCGACGCGATTGTTGCGGCCGTCCATGAGGGTGTACTCGACCGCCGGGCGCTATTGGCATCCGCGGTCAAGGTTCGGGCGTTGGCCAATGCAACCACCGACCGGAACGCTTCGAGCCAGGACAAGTCATGAACACAAATGAAAGCGAGGCATTGAGCGTGCTGTTTCCAGTGTTGCTTGATCTGGTCATCAGGCCTAGGCCAACCGGCTTTCAAACGCTTGAGTGGTCGACAATCGGAACCTGACGCATTGACTGCGTCAGTTTGCGCCGCATTTTGCGTAGCTGCGAAATCTCTACCTGAATCCGATCGCTCTACAATGAATGACAACGGTAGGAGCGTCATATGCAAACCCAAAACAATATCCTGGCCCTGCATTCCACAGTTGCAAAGCACTCGACCCTGGCGATGGACATCGACATCGCAAAGACCGTGGGTTTCGATGCGCTGGAGATCAACAGCGCAAAACTGGAAGCCTGGCTGCAGGCCGGTTACACCGAAGCGGAACTGAAAAACCTGCTCAAGGACGTGCCTGTCACAGGCATTGGTTACCTGAGGGATATCGAGCGCCAGGGAGCCGAACGCGAAGACTTGCTGAAAGAGGCTGAGCGACTTTTTCAATTGGCCAACCTGGCAGGTGCAAAAGGTGTGCAGGTGCTCACCGGGCCAATCAATGTTCAGGCCGTGATCGATTTTCAGCATCATGGCAAGAGCACGTATTACTCCGGCTTGCTGGGTTTTGATGAAGCGACTCAGTATGACTTGACCGCCAAGAACCTCACCTTGCTGGCTGACCTGGCAAAGCAGTATGACGTGCTTCTTTATCTTGAAGCGCTGTCCTGGACCCCCTTGAACAGCCTGGACCATCAACTTCAGCTGATTGATCGCACCGAGCGCGATAACGTCAAGATGGTCATCGACTACTGGCATTGCTTTACCTCAGGCGTGAAACCGCAAGACATTGCCAGGATGAACAAAGACGTGATCTACGGCGTGCATGTTTGTGACTCGCTGCCGTTCGAAGGTGGCATTGCGAACGAAGCAATCCTCAGGGATGTGCCAACGGGAAGCGGGGTCTTGAACCTTGCCGAGTGGACTGCCGCAGTGAAGGCAACCGGGTACCAGGGCTGGTGGAGTTGTGAGTTGTTTTGCAAGAAGCAGCAACAACAGAACAGCTACGAAGTCGCCAAAGAGTTGAAGTCACTATTGACCCGGCTTGTGGGTCGATAAACAGCTTTCTTCAACAAGATCCAAAAAAATTTTTCAAGTTTGATTTCGGCCTGCTCGTGATTGAGCAGGGGCAAGTCAACGCTTGCCAGTCTCTATTGGCTGCCACCGCTCCCGGCAGCCTTGTTCTCAATACTAAAAAGATCTGAGGTCGTAATGGTGGATTTTATCGTAATCGGAGGCGGATCGACAGGTTGCACCGTGGCTTCGAGGCTGAGCGAAGACGCAACAGCATCCGTCGTCCTTTTCGAAGAGGGGCCGCGCGATCGCAACCCCTATATCCATATTCCCGGCGCCTACTACAAGACTGCGCAAGGCCCGCTGCTCAAACGCTATGCATGGGAGCCTACCGAAGATCAACGCCGGACCGAGACGCCGACGATGGTCCAGGCCAGCGTGCTGGGAGGCGGAAGTTCGGTCAATGCGATGATCTACATCCGCGGTGTCCCGGCCGACTACGATGGTTGGGCGGAGCAGGGCGCCACCGGCTGGTCCTACAATGATGTACTCCCATACTTCAAAAAGGCCGAAGACAACGAGCGCTTCTGCAATGAAGCCCACGGCGTTGGTGGGCCGCTGGGCGTTTCTGATCCGATCAATGTCCATCCATTGACCAAAGTATGGCTTCGCGCTTGCCAGCAGCACGGATTGCCGTACAACGAAGATTTCAATTCGGGCAAGCCTGAGGGGTGCGGGCTGTATCAAATCACCGCCAAAAACGGCTTTCGCAGCAGTGCCGCAGTGGCGTACCTGGCACCCGCCAAATCGCGCAAGAACCTGACGGTGAAGACGGGGTGTCGCGTCATCCGTATCTTGACGCAAGGCAGCAAAGCCATTGGTGTTGAATACATAGAAAAGGGCGTGCGCCATGTAATGCACGCCGACAAGGAAATCATTTTATCGTCCGGCGCCATCAACTCGCCGCGACTGTTGATGTTGTCCGGTATTGGTCCGGCCGCACAGTTGGATAAACATGGCATCAAAGTGATCAAAGACTTGCCCGGTGTCGGCCAGAACCTTCAGGACCATATTGAAGTGTCTCTGGTGTATGAACTGACGGGCCCGCATAGCTACGACAAGTACAAGAAGCCGCTTTGGAAAATGATGGCCGGTTTGCAATACGCGTTGTTCAGACAAGGTCCGGCGGCGTCAAACCTGATCGAAGGCGGGGCCTTCTGGTGGGGTGACAAGGCGGCAACCCATCCCGATATCCAGTACTTCATGGTCGTGGGTGCAGGCATCGAGGAGGGCGTTGACTCTGTTCCCGGTGGCAATGGATGCACGCTGAACCTGGGGCAGATACGTCCACGGTCCAGAGGCTATGTCGAGCTCTATTCAGCCGACCCGATGTCACCTCCGCGGATCGTGCCTAACTATTTCTCCGACCCTTACGATATTGAAAGCCTGGTGGATGGTTGCCTGGTGGGTGAGCAAATCATGTCCCAGGCCGCCTTCAAACCATTCATTGCCAGGCGGCATGTACCGGACGTGGCGGTCCGGTCCCGGGAAGAGATGAAAAAATTCTGTCACGAACAAGCGCACGCCGCGCTGCACCCATCCGGCACTTGCCGCATGGGAGTGGATGAGCTTTCGGTAGTGGGCCCGGATCTCCGGGTGCATGGTATGGAAGGGTTGCGCGTTGCCGACGCATCGGTCATGCCAACGCTGATCTCGGGGAACCCTAACTCGGTGTGCATCATGATCGGCGAAAAGGCCGCGGACATGATCAAAAACGGGCACTAAGCTGGCACGCCGCAAAGCGTGGCAGTCATGGGGCAACCATTGCTTGCTGTGCTTTGCGGGGGCGGGTCTAGCTGCCGAGTAACCACAGCAAGAACGAAACGCCCATCGCGAAAAGCAGAAGCCCTCCGCAAATGCCTGCCTGGCGTTCGAGGGGGGATGCCTGTGCAGCACGAGGGGGCTCCAGCCAATCAACAGGGCGTACGCGAACTCTGGTCAACTGGGCTGTTGCATAAAACAAGCTGTGCATGGCGTGCACCCCTTGGGTCGTTTTTGCTCAATCGAAGGTACAAATCCCCCCCGACCTCTACGAAGCGAAAAAACACGGCGTAAATATAGCGGTCCACGCATAAAACCTGCGCCTGACCGCGTGCGAATCACTAGAATGGCGCGACTCGGTAAAAACAAGAATATGTGGGTGTAAACGCCTTGAAAATTCAGCCTCTTCCGCCCCTCAACAGCTTGATTGCCTTTGAGGCTGCAGCCCGCCACTTGAGTTTTACGTTCGCTGCCAAAGAGCTGAATGTCACGCAGGGCGCGATCAGTCGTCAGGTTCGGTTGCTGGAGGATTATCTCGGCAAGACATTGTTCGAGAGGACAACCCGTACCATCAACCTCACGCCGACCGGTGCTCAATACCACGAGACGGTTCGCGACTGTCTTCAGAGTCTGGCCCGGTCCACGGGGGAAATCCGGCAATGGCGCGGGGATCAGCAGGTGACCGTTGCCACCAGCACGGCCATGGCATCGCTCTGGCTTTTACCCAAGGTTGCCGAGTTTCAACGCCAGCATGAAGAGATCGATCTACGGATCATTGCGATCGATCATGTGAAGGACTACGCCAAGCTCGATTGCGATCTGGCGATGTATTACTGCAGTGCCTCACCGAAAGGCTTGGACGTTACGCCGTTGTTCTCGGAAGAGATTTTCATGGTGTGCAGTCCGTCGTACCTGGCCAAGCATCCCCAGCTGTCTTCGATTGAAGGGCTGGCTTCCTGCACCTGGCTATGGCTTGAGGATTCCCAGCGGGACTGGATCGGCTGGCTGGAATGGTTCAAGCGCCTGGAGCGTGCTCCCGTTGCCCCGAAACACCGGATCAACATCAATAGCTACAGCATGCTGATCCAGTCGGCCATCAGCGGGCAGGGTGTGGCTCTGGCCTGGAACAATCTGGTCGACGAACCACTGAGCACGGGCGCGCTGGTTCGGCCAAACGATCTGGTGCTGCAGACAAACGCCCAGTTTTGTTTGCTGGAACCACTCAGTACCCGTGGCCCACGACACAGCGTGAAGCTGTTTCGCGACTGGCTGATGGGACTCCCTTCCGTCCAGGGATAAGGCAAGGTCCAGAAAAGAAAAACGCCGTCAGCGGTTGGCTGACGGCGTTTTTCATTCAATAGTCGCTGTGGCCTGTCTCCACAGGTCACAGCGACTGGTTTCAGCTGGCTTTTCTGGCGGTCAGCAAGGATTCCCCGGAACCGTCCGGCAAGGGGCCGCCACGTTGCGAGAACGCTTCCCGGGTGTGCTCCGGAATGGGCAGGCGAGCGGGAGGCAAGTGAGGCAGGTCGCCGAAGGCTTCCGCCCGCAGGCTGCGAATCAGTGTGTAGCTCATGACCATCATCAGGATTGCAATGGGCAGGCCTGCGGCGATACTCGCCATCTGAATGGCCTTGAGCCCTCCCGCCAGGAGCAGTCCCGCCGCGACACCACCTTCCAGCACACACCAGAGCAACCTGATCCAGTTAGGTGGATTGGTGCTTCCCATCGCGTTCAGCGTACAGAGGACCTGAGTTCCTGCATCGGCCGTGGTCACGAAGTGCACGGCGAGCAGCAGGCAAACGAAGATGGAGAGCGCGCCACCGATCACGGGGCCGTCCAGTTTTCCGAGCAGGGTAAACATGGCCGCCGTGGGTTCTTTCTTGGTCGCCAGCAGAATCGTACCGCCTTCGAAGGTGGCCTGTTCCTGAACCTGTTCAGTGGCTGCGGCTGCTTTCTGGAATTGCTGGCGTTCGGTTTGCTCGCTCTTCAACGCGGCGCCACCGAAGACGGACATCCACAGGATGGTGACCAGGGTAGGCACCACCAAAGCACCGACGATGAGTTCGCGAATGGTCCGCCCCTTGGAAATCCGCGCGATGAACAACCCCACGAATGGCCCCCAGGTCATCCACCATGGCCAATAGAAGGCGGTCCACCAGTTTTGCCATTGGGTGTCTTTCTGCGTGTCCATCCACAGGCTCAAACCGACCAGGTTCTGGACATAGTCCCCGGTGGATTCGAACATCAGGTTAAGGATGTAACGGGTCGGCCCGATCACCAGGACAATCAGCATCAACAGGATCGACATGTACATGTTGAGTGTCGAAATCCGTTTCATTCCCTTGGACAGGCCTGCCAGGAGTGAGATGGAGGCGATGATCGTGACCACCAGGATGATCGAAAGCTGCAGGCCGATACTGACCGGCACGCCAAACACCTGGTGCAGGCCGGTGTTGATTTGTGCAACGCCCAGGCCGAGGGATTGGGACACGCCGAAGGCGGTAATCGCCACGCCCATGATATCCACGACATGCCCGATCCAGCCGTAGATCCGGTCGCCAATCAGTGGGTAGAGCAGGGACCGAAGCGCCAGGGGCAGACCCTTGCGATAGGCGAAGTACGCCAGGCTCAGGCCGATCAAGGTGAAGATCGCCCATGGATGCAGGCCCCAGTGGAACAGGGTGATACGCATGGCCATGCTCGCGGCCTCATCCGTCAACCCCTTGGAGAACGGGTTGTCGGCGTAGTGCAGCATGGGTTCGGCGACCGACCAGAAAATCAGGCCGATGCCCATGCCCGCACTGAACAGCATGGCGATCCAGGAACCAAAACTGAATTCTGGCTGGTCGTCGTGGGCGCCCAGTTTCAGGGTGCCGAACCGGCTGACGGAAATGTACAGCAGCAGGCACAGCACAGCGCTCAGCAGTGCCAGGTAGTACCACTTGAAGTTGGTCAGGATGAAGGTCGACGCGGTTTCAAACGCTTTGGCCGCCTGCTCGTTCATGAACGCACAGAACAGCACAAACAGGACCACGGTTGTGATCGAAGCCAGGGTTACATTCGGGTTGAGACCTTTGAGAAGGCCCGATTCTGCACGCATTTTTTTCCCCTTTTATTATTGTTCAAGGGTTGAGGGTTTCGCCGGGTGAGGGGAAGGGCGGTCATTGGCGGGTGCCAGCGGCCGGTCATCGACTCCTCAGGGTGATCTCGAGGCAGGCTCGGGATGTGGCAACAAAATGGTGGAGACAGGGGCCGCCGACAACTCATTTATCCTCATCAATATATGACTTCTGGTCATTAATGCCGAGGCGCGCAAAAACACTCAAAACCCCATCTTTTACTGAACCGTATCAGCAAAGCATGGTGCGTCTATTGATGATTAATAGTCACTAATAAGCGCAGTAAAAATCGTTTGTCGAGGCTTCCTCTTCTTGCCGAAACTCGCCGTCATGCAGCAGGCCAGACCTGCCGTGCATTTCCTTTCGTGCCAGCAAGAGAAAACAATAATGACTTCCACGACCGCGACCCGCCTCATCCCGACACACGCCCTTGAGACTGTCCTGGCTCCGATCCACGAGGCCCATGGCCTGACCAATGAGTTTTATACCGAGCAACGTTATTTCGACCTGGAGCGCGATCACGTGCTCGGTCGCAACTGGGCGTGCGTCGGTTTCGCCAGCGACCTGCCGGGCAACAGCTACGTCAAGCCGGTGGACTTCATGGGACTGCCCCTGTTACTGATGCGTAACCGCGAAGGCCTGGTCCAGGTGTTCCACAACGTGTGCAGTCACCGTGGCGTGAAGCTGGTGCAGCAGGCGGGTGAAGTGCAGGGCGTGATTCGCTGCCCCTACCACTCCTGGACCTACGACCTCAACGGTGGCCTCAAAGGTACGCCCCATGTCGGCGGCATCAATCAGCACAAGGACGAGCGCTTCGCCTGCGAGAAGCATGGCCTGAAAGCCTTGCGCAGCGCGATCTGGATGGACATGGTGTTCATCAACCTGTCGGCTGACGCGCCGGACCTGCAAGAGCAGCTCGCGCCGCTCACCGAGCGCTGGACCCAATTCCTCGGCACCGACGGCATGGACCTGATGCGCCGCGAGCCCAACAGTGGTGCGGTCAGCATCGAGGTCAACTGCAACTGGAAACTGGCGGTGGAAAACTACTGCGAGGCTTACCACTTGCCATGGGTGCACCCGAGCCTGAACAGCTATTCGCGCCTGGAAGACCACTACAACATCATCTTCGATCAGTTCGCCGGCCAGGGCAGCCATGCCTATAACCTGTCCGACGTCGCCGGCACTCACTTGCCCATGTTCCCGTCGTGGCCGCGGGATCGCCTGCGCACCGCAGAATACGTAGCGTTCTTCCCCAACGTCTTGCTGGGCATTCAGGCCGACCATGCTTTTGCCATGATGCTGGAGCCGATTGCCCCCGGAAAAACCGTCGAACACCTGCGTCTTTTCTACGTCGGCGACGAGGCCCTCGATGACCGTTTCGAAGCGGCGCGTGACGCTGTCATGCAGTCCTGGCGCGTGGTGTTTGCCGAGGACATCGCTTCCGTCGAAGGCATGCAGAAGGGCCGTCACTCTCCCGGCTATGGCGGTGGTGCGTTCTCTCCGGAAATGGATTTGCCGACGCATTTCTTCCACCAGTGGGCGGCGCGTCAGCTGCTCGACTGCGCCGAGAGCGTGTGAGGAGATGAGCATGCATTCGATCCAACCGCACTGGCTGAACTTCATCGACGGCACCTGGACCGACAGTGAGCAGCACATTACCGTCAACAACCCCGGCACGGCGGAACCTGTCGCCACTATCGCCCAGGCTGGAGTGGCCGACGCAGAGCGCGCGCTGCAAGCGGCGCGACGCTGTGCCGACAGTGGTGAGCTGACCCGCGCGCGCCCTGCGCAACGGGTGACCTGGCTGCTGGAAATCGCCGCGCAAATTCGCGCGGTGACTGAAGAGGGCGCGTGGGTCCTGTGTCAGGAAAATGGAAAGAGCCTGCGCGATGCCCGTGACGAATTCGTCGAGGCCGCGCGTTACTTCGAGTATTACGCCGGCATGGCCGACAAGATCGAAGGCACATCCATTCCCCTGGGCAACGGCTACATGGACTTCACGGTCTACGACCCGATGGGCGTGTCGCTGCAGATCGTGCCGTGGAATTTTCCGGTGTCCATCTGCGCCCGTTCGCTGGCGCCGGCCCTGGCGGCCGGTAACGCGGTGGTGATCAAGTCGCCGGAGATTTCGCCGCTGGGGCTGTGTGTGCTGTTGCAGGCCATCGAACGTGCGGGCTTGCCACGGGGGGCGGTCAATCTGATCTGTGGCCGCGGCCGGGAAGTGGGGGCCTACATGGCAGGGCATCGTGAGGTCGACCAGATTGTCTTCACCGGCTCCGTCGCCACGGGGCAGAGCATCCTGCGGGCCGCCGCCGAGCACGCGACTCCCAGCGTCATGGAACTGGGTGGCAAGTCTGCTGCGCTGGTGTTCCCCGATGCCGATCGCGAACAACTGCTGGCCAGCGTGCGCAACGGCATCTTCTTCAATGCCGGTCAGGTGTGCTCGGCGATGTCGCGCCTGCTGGTGCATCGTTCGCTGTATGACGAGGTGATCGCTGATGTGGTGGCGATGGCCGAGAGTCTGAGCATCGGCCTTGGCCAGGACAACCCGGACCTGACGCCGGTGATTTGCGCCAGTCAGCTTCAGGGCATCGAGGCCATCTGCCGGCGTGCCGAGGAGGAGGGGGCCGTGGTCGCCACCGGCGGTGAGGCGATCAGCGGGCTGCGGGGGCATTTCATGGCGCCGACGGTGTTCCGCGACGTCACCGCGCACATGGATATTGCCCAGACCGAAGTCTTCGGCCCGGTCCTGGCGGTCATTGCCTTCGATACCGAAGAGGAGGCCATTCGCATTGCCAATGGCACCGAATTTGGCCTGGTCGCCGGTGTGTTCACTCAAGACCTCAATCGCGCCCTGCGTTGTGCGCGACGACTGTGTGCGGGTCAGGTGTTCATCAACGAGTGGTACGCCGGCGGCATCGAAACGCCGTTTGGCGGCGTAGGCCTCTCCGGTTTCGGTCGGGAGAAAGGCCAGGAAGCGCTCTACAGCTACGTCAGGACCAAGAACCTGGCCGTGCGCATCTCGGGCGAGTGAGGAGGCATCAGCATGAAAAAGTGGCTCTGCATTATCTGTGGCCTGATTTATGACGAAGCCCTGGGTTGGCCCGACGACGGCATCGCTGCCGGGACCCGCTGGGAAGATGTGCCACAAGACTGGCTGTGCCCCGAGTGCAAGGTGGGCAAGTCCGATTTCGAGATGATCGAAATCAGCGAGCCAGTCAAGGTCGCGGCCGTTGCCCCGGTTGTTGTGAAGCAGGCCATGGCTGAGGTTTCACCGGCCCAGCCAGTGGTCATCATCGGCAGCGGACATGCCGGCTATGGCCTGGCTCAGGCACTGCGCAAAGCCAACCCGCAACTCGATGTCCGGGTACTGACCCAGGACTGTGGGCATCTCTATTCCAAGCCGGCGCTGTCCATCGCGCTGGCCCAAGGTCGCAGCGCCGAGGCCCTGGCGACGGAAAGTCCGATGGCGCTGGAACAGCGATTGGGCATCCGGATTCATAGCCACTGCCGGGTCGAACGAATCGACGTTGTGGCGCGACGACTTCATACCAATCTGGGCGAGATGCAGTACGGCCAGCTGGTATTGGCCAGCGGGGCTTCGCCGCTGCGCCTGCCCATCGAGGGCTGTGCCGATGCGTTGCTGAGCGTCAACAACCTGCAGGATTACCGGGCGTTCCGTGAGCGCCTCGACGGTGTGCGCAGCGTTGCGGTGCTGGGGGACGGTTTGATTGGCTGTGAGTTCGCCAACGACCTGGCGAGCAGCGGCTATCAGGTTCGGGTCATCGGTCTGGGCAAATGGCCGATGGAGCGCCTGTTGCCGGAAGCGGCGGGCCTAGAACTGCAACAGGCGTTGTCCGGTCTGGGCGTGCAATGGCATTTGCGCACGACCTTGCAACGTATCGAACAGGGCGCGAACGGCTATCGACTGGAACTGGCCGATGGTCAGCACTTCGATGCGGACCTGGTGGTGTCGGCAGTGGGGCTGCGGCCTAACGTGGAGCTGGCGCAAGCCGCGGGCCTTGAGTGCGGGCGAGGCATCAAGGTCGATGCGCACCTGCAGACTTCGCAAAGCGGCATCTATGCCTTGGGCGATTGCATCGAAGTGGATGGGCAACTGCTGCCCTACCTCGCGCCGATCAATGAGGGCATACGCGCCCTGGCCAGGACCTTGTCCGGACAGCCGACGACAGTGACCTATCCACTCGCGCCGGTGACGGTGAAGACGCCGGCGGCCCCTTTGTGTTTGCTCCCGCCACCCGTCGATTGTGCGGGGCAATGGCACTGCGACGCGACGGGGGACGGACTGAGCGCAGCCTTCCGTGACAACGATGGCGCCTTGCGCGGCTTCGTCCTGCTCGGGCGGCAAGCCCAACAAAAACGCAATGCCTGGCTGCAGAACTGCCAGGACACCCCACAGCATGTGGCTTGAGAATTGACCCATGAACAGTATCGTTAACCTGCCTCATGATGACCACAGTTGTGGCTGGTACGCCGCACTGCCCGAACCGCGTCCGGCCAAGCGCCTGACCGGTGAACAAAAGGCCGACTATGTGGTGATCGGCGCCGGCTTCGCCGGTCTCGCCGCCGCACGCCGGTTGGCCGAGCACATGCCACAGTCGCGCATTCTCCTGGTCGATGCCCAGCGAGTCGGTTATGGGGCATCGGGGCGTAACTCCGGGTTCGTCATCGATCTGCCGCACAAGTTTGCCCTGGAGCATCCTGACCCACAGCACAAGCAACGCCTGCTGGGGCTTAACCGCGCGGCCATCGATCAACTGCAAACCCTGGTCGGTCGCCACGCCATCGATTGTCAGTGGTCCCATGCCGGCAAGTACCAAGGGGCGGTGGGTGAGCGTGGTCTGGCCTACCTCGACCATTTCGAGAAACTGCTGGCCGACCTGGGCGAGCCTTATCGCCAGGTTGAACGCCAGGAACTGGCCTGTGTACTGGGGACCGACTACTACAGCCGCGCCATCTTCACCCCCGGTTGCTACCTCATGCAGCCGGCGGCACTGGTGCGCGGCTTGGGCGCGTCACTGCCGCAGAACGTAGAAGTCCTCGAGGAGTCGCCCATCCAGCGCCTGGAGAAGGACGCCGGCGGGAACTGGATCCTGAACGGTAAAGAGGGTTTGATCCGCACGCCGAAGGTGCTGCTGGGTACCAGCATCTTCACCCAGGAGTTTGGTTACTTGCGCAATCGGCTGTTGCCGGTGATGACATTTGCCAGTTGGACGCGTCCGCTCACCGACGCCGAGATGGCCTCTGTTGGCGTTCAGGCCGACTGGGGGCTGACGCCTGCCGACCACGCCGGCACCACGGTGAGGATGACCCAGGATCGTCGTCTCATCATCCGCAATACCTACAAGCACGTGCCACGCTACGGGCGCAGCATCAATGATTCGATCCGCCTGAAAGTCCGCGAGGATCATTGCGCGGCTTTTCACGCCCGTTATCCGCAGCTTGCCCATGTTCCCTTCACACACACCTGGGGCGGGGTCTACGCGATCTCGCGCAATTTCACCAACTTCTTCGGCAAGCTCGACGACGGCGTTTTCGCGACGGCTTGTGACAACGGAGTAGGGGCTGCGTGGGGCACCATCTCCGGGACATTGCTGGCGGATAAAGTAGTGGGCGCCGACTCTCAGCGTCTGGATGACATCCAGTCCGTGACGGGCATGCCTTCGCGCAATCCGCCGGAACCCTTCCTGGGGCTGGGCGTGCGCTCACGTATCCGCTGGGCGGCGTGGAACAGCAGGCGCGAACTATGACCCAGGCGCCTGCTGACAGAAAGCCGGTGATGCTGGTCGACCACCGGGACCTGGACTTTGTGCATCGCGGTGGCCCCCCGGGGGGCGCCAGCGTTGCCCGAGCCCTGAGCAATGACGTGTCGCCTCATCTGGGGATTGGCTTTGCGCGGTGGGAGGGCGCCGAGGTCGCCTGGACGCTGCTTTATGACGAGGTCATTTTCGTTATTGAAGGCTGTTTCGAACTGAGAGCGAACGGTGAACTGTACCGGGTAACGCCAGGGCAATTGCTCTGGATACCCGAAGGCACCGAGCTCGTCTATGGCGGACACGCACTGTTTGGCTATGTCGTGCATCCCGGTGACTGGAAGCAACGTCACGGCCTCGTCTGATCCGGAAAACTGAACATGTTTGCGCTCACCAAGGTTTTTGCAACGATTTACGCTGCAGCTCTGCTGATGCAGTTGGGGTCCAGCCTGCTGATGACGTATCTGGCCTTGCGCCTGGACGCCGCCGGTGTCGCAGAGTTCTGGGGCGGTGCACTCATGGCGGCCAATGCGCTGGGAATGGTGCTCGGGGGGCGGATCGGGTATTGGCTGATTGGCCGGATCTCGCATGTGCGGGCCTTCGTGGTCAGTGCGGGGGTGATTGTCACGGCGGTACTGAGCCACCAATTGAGCGATTCGCTGACGCTATGGTTGGCACTGAGGTTCGTGGTCGGTGTAGCGATGATGTGCCAACTGATGGTCATCGAAAGCTGGCTCAACGACTGTGCGCCGGGGGATCGTCGTGGCGGTGCCATGTCGCTGTACATGGTGGCCAGCTACGTGGGGATGATGCTGGGACAACTGCTGCTGGGCCTGGGCAATGGGCTCGACACTTTGGTGTTGTCCGGCGTGGCCATCGCCTTTGCCATAGGGCTGGTGCCGATGGCCATGCACCGGGGCATGCAGCCCAGTCCGATCAGCCAGGACAGGGTCAGCTTCATGCGATATGTCCGTCGTCTGCCGCAGTCGTTGGGCACTGTCCTGGCGTCGGGATTGCTCAATGGCTGCTTCTATGGATTGACCCCGATCTTCGCAGCGCAATCGGGATTCACCCCCGCGCAGGTTGGCCAGTTCATGGCCCTGAGCATTGCGGCCGGACTGTTTGCGCAATTGCCGCTGGGCAAGCTGTCGGACCGTTTTTCCCGCGTAGGCCTGATTCGCCTCACTGCCGTTTTGCTGTGCATCGCTTACCTGCCCTTGGCCTTTTTGCAGGCACCGGGACAGGGCTGGGTCATGCTGGCGGGCGCCGTCATAGGTTTCCTGCAGTTCTGCCTGTACCCATTGGGCGTTGTTCATGCCAATGACAATCTGGAGCCCCAACTGCGTGTATCGGTAGCTGGAGTGTTATTGGTGACGTTCGGTATCGGCGCGACCATCGGGCCATTGGTGGCAGGTGCATTGATGGAGCATTTGGGACGGCAAGCCCTTTATCTGTTTGCCATTGGCGTGGCGGCGCTGGTTGCTTGCCTGGTCAGTGACAGGCAACGCGTTCCAGTGGCTGTCGTGCAAGTACCGTGAGGGGGAGGTGAGCGGCGATTGTTCATTGAGGATCTCCCAACCCTGCCGTTGGATAAACAGGCAAAGCCCGGCTGTACCGTAATACTGTTCAGTTAAGGATTCTGTAGGAGCGAGCTTGCTCGCGATGGACTCAAGAGCGCCGCGTTTAGTCAGTAAACACGCGGCATCGTTAACGACCATCGCGAGCAAGCTCGCTCCTACAGTGGATCATTCTCGCTTAACTGAACAGCATTACGGCTGTACCGGGCTTTGTGTCCGGGCAGGCGTCAGGCCGCCATATGGGTTGCGGCCCATTCCTTTTTGCAACTGGCTTTCATCGCTTCCATTTGCTCGCCGAGGTCGTCGAGCCTGGATTTTCCCAATAGTTTTTTCGCCTGAGGAAACATTTCGGTTTCCTCCTCATCAATGTGGTGCTCCAGCAGCTCTTTGACGACCTTCACTCGCCCGGCAAATTCCGGTGTGCCCGGATCAGTCTGCTTCAGATCCGGTAATACCAGCGAGTCGACGGTGCGATGTTCTTCCTTCGCTTCGAAGTACAAGACGTCCTGCTCCTTGGTCCCTGCCGCCTTGAAGGCTGGGTAGAGGATTTCTTCTTCCAGTTTTGTATGGATGGAAATCTCCATCTCCAGCTTATCAAGGAGGTCAGTGCGTTTCTTGATCGCTTTATCAGTCGACTCGCTCAATTGAGCAAGAATGGCTTTCACGGTTTGATGATCGGCTTTGAGAAGGTCAATCGCGTTCATGTTGGCTGCCTCAGCTAGCGTGGAATTGAGCCTCAACGGGGTGTGGCATTGAGGCGTGCCGATAGCTATCGCATTTCCTGTGCCAAGGGCATCGGCCAGCCAATACGCCGGTAAACAAGGACTTGCGATCCGTGTTCTTCCACTGGGGCGTGCAGTCTGCAAGAAAGGGCGATTTGAGCATTGCAGATAGCAGAGGCGATTCACTGAAGGGGCGGGTGCAAAAGGTAGAGCGGTCTGATGACCACGCAGTTACGCGTGGTATCTGTGAGGTTATTGCTGCAAGCTGTGCATTAATGATCTGCAATCAGCCTACCTTGTTCGTCAGGAGATCAGTACTCACACTGGCGGCACTTGTGTGAAGGCAGCTTCCGATTGAAGGGGAAATGACCATGGTCTCTGCGATTCGATTCAACCAGTCTGGCAATCCTGAAGTACTGAACCTGGAGACACTGAGCGAACAATCGCCAGGACCCGGCGAAGTCTGGCTTGAGCAGGCAGCCATTGGGGTCAACTTCCTCGACGTGACTCAACGCAAGGGCGCGGTGCCCGTTGCGTTGCCATCCGGACTGGGATTGGAGGGCGCTGGGCGTGTCGCCGTTGTGGGTGCCGGTGTCAGCAACGTGCAGGTTGGAGATCGCGTCGCTTATGCCACCGGCCCTGTTGGCTCCTATGCTTCGGCCCGGCTTTTTCCGGCTGAGCGGCTGGTCAGGATTCCGGATGCATTGTCGTTTGCTGATGCAGCAGCCGTCATGTTCAAGGGCATCACTGCGCAGTACCTGTTGAAGGCCACCTATCCCGTGGGGCAGGGCACAACCATTCTTCTCTACGGTGTAGCGGGTGGGCTGGGGGAAATTATGGTGCCGTGGGCCAAGCACTTGGGTGCGACGGTAATCGGCGTCGTTTCAAAGCCGGCCAGTGTCGAAAAAGCTCAAGCGTTGGGCTGCGATGAAGTCCTGGTGTTTGACGCTGACAACCTGGCATCGCAGGTCGCTCGTTTCACCGAGGGCAGAAAGGTCGACGTTGTCTATGACCCCATAGGGCGCGCTTCCTTCCAGGCTTCTCTGGACTGTCTGCGACCACGGGGTCTGATGGTGTCGTTTGGCGCTTCCTCCGGGGCGCCTTCAGCCGTGGAACTGTCCACGCTCAACGCCAAAGGCTCGTTGTTCCTGACACGTCCTTCGTTGGCCGCCCATACGGCGAGCGCCTCTGAGTACCAGGAGCGCGCACAGGATGTGTTGGCCGCCATAGGTGCGGGTATCATCAAGCCCCGGATCTGGGCAAGCTACTCGCTGGCTGACGCAGCACGGGCACATGCCGACCTGGAGTCGGGGCGTTCATCGGGAGCGATCATTCTAAAACCATGAATATTGATGTTCTGACCAGTCAGTCCAGTGACGAGATCGCTGCGTTCCTGGCCGTTGCCTCCCAAGGCTCGTTTGTCGGGGCGGGTCGGCTATTACAGCGACACCCGACTGTCGTCTCGAAACGACTCGCCGCCATGGAAAAGCGCCTCGGCGTTCGGCTCGTGGAGCGTTCGACCCGGCAGGTGCGAATCACTGAAGCCGGTGCCCAACTGGAGCAGCGTCTGCGCTCTGCCATCGAGCTGATGAATGAAGCGCAGCAGCAAGCGGCGAAGGGCGCCAGCGAAGTTCGAGGTACTTTGCGCCTTGCATTACCGGCAGCGATGGGACGGCGTTGGCTAGGTCCGATGCTGCCGGAGTTTCTCGAGCTTTATCCTCATGTCTCGATCCTCGCAGATTACAGTGAGCGTCTGGTGGACATCATTGATGAGGGTTTTGACGCAGCCATACGGATCGGCGAGTTGGAAGACAGCCGGTTGATCGCCAAAAAGCTGAGCGACCATCGCCGGATTCTGTGCGCTTCGCCGGCTTACATCCGAAAGCACGGAATGCCCCAAACGCCACAGGATCTGATCAAGCACAATTGCCTGCGCTTCAGTGGCCTTGCGTCTTTTCCGCAGTGGCGACTCCATCGCGGCAACGAACTTCAGACGATTACACCGAAAGGCAACCTGACAGCCAATGACAGTGAATCCTTGCTGGCGGCCGCCCGTGCTGATGCGGGAATACTAGGGGCCGGTGACTGGTTGATGAGTCGTGATATCGCGGCCGGAAGGTTGTTGCGTGTCCTTGCGGATTGGCAATTGGACACTGCCGGTGGGGTCTATCTGGTCAGGCCATCGGCCAAATTCCCCACGGCCGTGGTGGTTGCCTTCAAACAATGGATCGAATCAAGGTTTGTTCCTGCACCGCCGTGGAGTATTTGAATCGGCTGTAGCGGTGCATATCGTACTCGGACCTCCAGACCCGGCCTTACAGCGAAGCGTTGAGTTCGTCGATCAGGCTTTCACGATGTTTCAACGCTGAAACGGACGCCTCGCCCAGCTTGCTGGCAACGGCACTCAACAACGCCTGCGCCAGCAACATGAAGGCGCACATGCTGTTGCTGAAAAACAGGCTGTGGTTCGGCACATAGAAGCTGTGCAATGCAACCTTGGCCAGCGGCGAGCTGGATGAGTCGGTCAGCGCAATGACCCTGATCCCGTGGCGGGCAGCCACTTCGGCAGTGGCGAGCACGCTGGGGGTGTAGGGGAAGCAGCTGGACACCACCAGCACATCGCCCACATCCAGTTGCGCAAGGGCATCCGCCACACCCTGGCGACTGGAATCGAGCGCCGCCACATCCGGGCGCAACATGCCCAGGCCGTAGGACATGAAAAGCGCGAGCGAATTGAATTGGCGCATACCGTGGATCCGTACCCGGTGGGCACTGGCAAGCAATTCGACGGTCTGGACAAACACCTCGGGATCGACCTGCTCGATCATGCTGGCGATGTTTGCGCTTTCCTGGCGACCCAGGCGAGTCAACTGATTGAGGATGTCCTTGTCACCGGCATTGACCACCAGTTGCGAGGCCTGGTCACTGTAGAAATGCTTGCCTTCGGTGATCTCCCGGCGAAAGACGTCCTGCAATTTGCTGAAGCCGCCATAGCCCAGGCGTTGTGCCAGCCTGGACAGCGTCGAGGCGTTGACGTCCAGTTGCTCCGCCAGCTCACTGATCGAAGAGACAGCGGTGCGTTGCGGCGACTCTATCAGTGCCATCAATACGCGTCTGGAGCTGCTGCCCAAGGCGATATCCACCTCGCGCCGTTCGATGGCTTCGAGCAATTGCTTGAGGCCATTCAAAGTGTCAGGTAATTCTGCCGGGGCAATAGTCATCAGGGGCATCCATAAGCTGTTGGGCGGTCGCCACTCGACCTTGAGTGCTTGGGAAATCGGTGCTGCGACGCGTGGAAACTGGCCATTCTACCGCGCCAGGGGTCATCGCAAAGACTTCCCCTGGCGTGGTTTTCACCAGAGTGCCCGGGACAGCTTTTCTCCGGGGCATCCCTGTTTTCTCATAGCGCTAACTTTTGCCGAGAGGGTTGAGTACCACGCCCTCGATATCGGGTCGGCCGGTGCCTGGCCTGGTATGAATCCGCCACTTTACAGCGCTGGCGCTGATCAGGAAAACCCCGGTGGCCAAGGTGTTTTCATCGTCCGGATCATCGGCGGCGGTGCGGTATACAGGCAGGTGCCCACCCGAAGTGTCGCGCAGTATACCCAAAGACAAATCGGCATCCAGATCGCCGGGTACCTGCTGCAGCTGCTGGTCAACGCATCGTTGCCGGGCGCCCGAGCTGGCGGTGATGCGTTGAGGGACCCGGTTCAGCGACGGCGCGATCAGGTGGTTGGAATGCCCGCCCGGCCTGCGCACTTCCCTGATGGCACTGCCTTCGGCGCTGGCCTCGACGCTGACGACCCGATGGCTCCCGGCCTGGCCGAACGTATGGTGAAACGCACCGGCGCGGTCGGTCCGGGTCACTATCGCAATCGCTTCCTGGAGGGTGTGGGCGTCAAGCGTCGCGCGACCCAGGATCTGTCGAGGGATACCGGCTGGAATGCTGGCTGGGCGAATGTTGTTGACGGTCGCCACCAGTCCGCGCTCGTTGACGGCCAGGGTATGTCCAGGCAAAGAACCCGGATAGACAAAGCTGCTGAACGCCAGGCCTGACTCGGGTTTGACATGGGCGAATGCGCAGCTTCCCCTGAGTTGTGGCAAGCCGTCCTCATTGTGAGCGATCAACGTGCCGCCGCCGGCAGGACCGAACACCGTAGTGCAGCCATCCACGCTTTGCGGGTGAACGAAGTCACCTCGGCAGTTCCACATGAACACTTCATTGAACGGCAGCTGCAAGCCAGCGGCCAGTCCTTCGATTTCCCGCCAGTAACGAGGAAACGCTGTTTGCACGGCTTGACGCATCTGCGCGGCGGCTGGTGTTTGCGCCAGCGAAGCCAGGTGTTGCCAGAGTGCCAGTGGACGCAAGTGCCGATGCACGGCATCACGACCGAAGACACCGAGGCCATGACCTATCGCGTGCGCGTCTCCTTCAATATGAATTTGGGGCAACGTCATGACGTCTCCTCAGGATACGTGCTGTAGAAATTCCCGCAGGCGCGGGCTGGGAGGGTTGGCGATCAGCGTGGCGGGTGGCCCGTCCTCGGCGATACGGCCCTTGTCGATAAAGATCAGTCGAGTGGCGACCTTGCGGGCAAAGTCCACTTCATGGGTGACGATCACCATGGTCATGCCTTCCTCGGCCAGCGACTTCATGACGGTGAGCACTTCATGACGCAACTCCGGGTCCAGTGCCGAAGTCGGCTCGTCGAACAGCATCAGCTTGGGCTTGACCGCCAGCGCACGGGCAATGGCCACTCGCTGTTGCTGGCCACCGGACAGTTCGGACGGGTAGTGATTGGCCCGCTCGGCGAGGCCGACTTTTGCCAGAAGCCCGGCGGCGATTGCCTCGGCTTCCGCACGGCTGGCGCCACGCACCCGCACCGGGCCGAAGGCCACGTTCTGCAGTGCGGTCATCTGCGGGAACAGGTGAAACTGCTGGAAAACCATTCCGGCTTCCTGGCGAATCAGCCGCTCATCGACCTTGGGGTTGTTGACCTCCAGTCCATCGACGATCAACTGGCCCGCGCTAATCTCCTCGAGCTTGTTGATGCAGCGCAACAGCGTCGACTTGCCTGATCCAGACGGGCCAATGATCACGACCACTTCGCCGCTGGAAATCTTCAGGTTGATGTCATGCAGCACTTGAGTACTGCCAAAGTGCTTGGAGACACCTTTGAACTCGATCATAGGATTTTCAACCTCGATTCCATGCGCCGTAGCACGTAACTCAATACCAGGGTGATGATCAGATAGATGATGGCCACCGCCGACCAGATTTCCATCGCGCGGAAATTGCCGGCAATGACTTCCTGCCCCTGGCGGGTCAGTTCAGCGACACCAATGACAATGAACAGTGAAGTGTCCTTGATGCTGACGATCCACTGGTTGCCCAGCGCCGGGATCATCCGCCGGAAGGCCAGCGGCGCAATGACGTAGCGCAGCGTGTCTCTGCCGGATAATCCCAGCGCCAGCCCGGCCTCGCGAAATCCACGGTTGATCGACAGCACCGCACCGCGGGTGATTTCGGCAATGTAGGCGCCGGAGTTGAGCATGATGGTCACCACCGCCGCGCTGAACGGATCGATGCGTACCGGCACCATCATTGGCAGGGCGAAGTAGATGAACATGACTTGCACCATGATCGGAGTGCCACGAATCAGTTCGATGAAAACGAGCGCAACACGGCTGCTGAGAAAACCGCCGTAGGCGCGGGCAAAGCCCGCGACTACGCCGATGATGGCGCCACCGATCAGACCCAGGATCGAGATCCACAAGGTCAGCTTGGCGCCCTCGAGCAGTACCGGCAGCGCATCCCAGATGGCGCTCCATTGGAAATGCATGCTGAATTCTCTTTTTTAATGAAGGGCAGGGGAGTTACTGCGGATCGGTGCCGAACCACTTGCGGTAGATCTGCGCATAGGTGCCGTTGTCACGGACCTTCTTCAGCGCCGCATTGACCTGTTCGCGCAACTCGCTGCCCTTGGGAAACGCAATGCCATATTGCTGGGCCATCATCTGTTGGCCGACGGCTTTGACCTGGCCTTCACCCGCCGTCTTGATGTAGTACAAAACGTTTGGCGTGTCGTGCATGGCGGCGTCGACGCGACCGGTACGCAGTTCCAGGTAGGCATTGTCGATATTGGGGAACTGTCGCAGATCGCTGGCCTTCAGGTTGGCCTTGGCATAGTCGGCTGCCGAGGTGCCGCTTTTCACCGCCAGGGTCTTGCCGGCGATATCCGCTTCACCCTTGATCGCGGCATTGTCGCTTTTGACCATCAGCAGGAAGCCGCTGTCGTAGTAGCCGTCGCTGAAATCGATGGCCTGTTTGCGTTCTTCCTTGATGGTGATGCCGGCCAGCGCCACATCGACGTTGTGGGTCTGCAGGGCGGGAATGATGCCGTTGAAATCCATCGGTTTGAGCTTGTAGGTGACGCCCATTTCCTTGGCGATCGCTGCCCACAGGTCGATATCGAAACCGACGTATTCGTTGCCCTGTTTGAACTCGAAAGGTACGAACGCCGTGTCCGTGGCCACGAGCAGTTCCTTGCCAGCGGCAAAGCAGCCCGATGCGCCGACCAGTGCCATTACAGCCAGTGATGCCTTCAGAAGGTTTCTCATGCGTGTTTTCTCTTCAGGTGAGTACAAACCCCGGGGCAAGCCCGGGGCGGTTGGGGTAGCGGCAGTTTTTTTTCGAGTGATCCAAGGCGATTCACTCCACTGTTTTTGTTGTAGGCCCGGCTAGCCACCTGGAGAGGAGGCGCACGAAACGTATGCTTTGATGCAAAATATACGTGCAAAAAAGATAAATGCAAATAAATTTTGCGAATAGCTTTCTACCTGCATTTGTAGGTATGCGTCCGTATTAATTGGGGTTTATGACTGAATTGACAGCGAATGACCGGATTTGCAAGAGCAAAAAAATATTGCAATTGAATTTTATGCACATATTATTTGCGAAAATAATCCGGAGGGGATCATGAGCCACGTCTTTCATCGCAGCCTTACACAAAGCTATCCAACGGCCGTTCAAGGCGATGGCCCCTACTTGATTGACAGCGATGGACGTCGCTACCTCGATGCCAGCGGCGGTGCTGCTGTGTCGTGCCTTGGCCATAGCGATCCCGAAGTGATTGCCGCCATTCGCAACCAGGTCGGTCAATTGGCCTATGCGCACACGTCATTCTTCACCACGCAGGTGATGGAGGACCTGGCGGATTTCCTGGTAGCGCGGGCACCTGAAGGGATTGAGTCGGTGTACTTCGTCTCGGGTGGTTCCGAAGCCGTGGAAGCGGCACTGAAACTGGCCCGCCAGTATTTCATCGAGATCGGCCAGCCGCAGCGCAAGCACTTGATCGCACGCCGTCAGAGCTACCACGGCAATACGCTCGGTGCGCTGGCCACGGGGGGGAACGCATGGCGGCGCAAGCAGTTCGAACCCTTGCTGATCAACGTCAGCCATGTCAGCCCTTGCTACGCCTACCGCGAACAGAAAACCGGAGAAACGGGCGAGGCAATGGGCATGCGCCTGGCCGCCGAACTTGAAGATGAAATTCTGCGCCTGGGTGCCGAAAACGTCATGGCATTCGTCGCCGAGCCGGTGGTCGGCGCGACTTTGGGCGCCGTCGCTGCCGTGCCTGGCTATTTCAAACGCGTCCGTGACGTGTGCGACCGCCACGGCGTGTTATTGATCCTTGATGAGGTCATGTGCGGCATGGGCCGGACCGGCACTTTGTTCGCGGCAGAGCAGGAAGGGATCACCGCGGACCTGATCACCATTGCCAAAGGGTTGGGCGCAGGTTACCAGCCGATCGGGGCTACGCTGGTGAGCAAGAAAATCCGCGATGCCATCGCCCAGGGTTCGGGGTTCTTTCAACACGGTCATACCTACATTGGCCATGCCACGGCATGCGCAGCCGCGCTGGCGGTGCAGCAGGCCATCGAGTCGCGCAACTTGTTGGCTCGCGTCAATCAGCTGGGCGAGGGACTGCGCACCCGGTTGCTCGACCGGTTGGGTAACCATCCCCATGTGGGTGACATTCGCGGGCGTGGCCTGTTCCAGGGCATCGAACTGGTAGCTGATCGCGACAACAAGGCGCCGTTCGATCCAGCGCTCAAGTTACACGCCAGGCTCAAGAAAGCCGCCATGGCACAAGGACTGATGTGTTACCCGATGGGTGGAACCGTCGACGGTCAGTACGGTGATCACATCCTCCTGGCCCCGCCATTCATTCTGCAAGACCATCATCTGGACGAGCTCGCCGACAAGCTCCTGCGTGCCCTGAACATTACGCTCAAAGGTCTCTGAGGAATCATCGCCATGGCTATTCAATCGCGCCTGACACCCCTTGACGAAGCACAAATGAACGAGGCCCAGCGCGCCGTTCTCAACGAAATCCTCACCGGCCCGCGCGGCAACCTCGACGGGCCTTTTCTGGCCTGGATTCACAGTCCCGAACTGGCCAACCACGCACAGCGACTGGGCGCATTCTGCCGTTATGGGACGCGCCTGGAACTGCGTTTGACCGAGCTGGCGATCCTCTACACCGCGGCATGGTGGCAATCCCAGGCCGAGTGGCAGATCCATGAGCCCATCGCACGCTCTGCCGGCCTGGCCGATCCGATCATCGAAGCATTGCGTCAGCAAAGGTTCCCACCCTTCACCCGAGCAGATGAACTGCTGGTTTATCGAGTGGGCAAGTCGCTGTACGAGACACGGCGTATCGACGACCTGCTTTACGCCGACGCTGTAAAAGCGTTTGGCGAGCCGGCTGTCGTCGAACTCATTGGGGTCTTCGGTTATTACGCACTGGTGGCGATGACCCTGAACGTCTTCGCCGTTCGCCGCGATAGCGATGCACCGCTTCCATTTGATGAGCCTGCAGAGGGCAGAAGTGCAGAGCAAAAAACATCGCAATGAGCCCCTCAACAACCGACCGAAGAGGCCGCCAGGTGAACGCTTTTAAGTGTCGAGCAGTATCAAGCCCGAAGCCTTTCATCGGCGGTTGCCGAAGGCTGCAGCAGCGAAAACAGGTTCTTCGGATCCTGCAGCTCCGGTACCAGCTGAATATCGCTGCCAATGTTGAGCGTTCGTGCAACATCCAGCACATAGCGCAAGGCGGAATAGTCCTCGATGGCGAAGCCGACCGAGTCGAACAGGGTGACTTGCTCGGCATGCTGGCGACCTTGAGTCTGACCTTCGATGACCTTCCAGAACTCGATAACCGGAGAGTCGGCGGGCATCTGCTGAATTTCCCCTTCAATTCGGCTTTGCGGCTCGTACTCAACCATGACGCGCGCACGCTCCACGATGTCCCGGTGCAGTTCAGTCTTGCCGGGGCAGTCGCCCCCCACGGCGTTGAGGTGCATCCCGGGCTCGATCATCTCAGGGGTTAAAATGGTTGCGTAGGCCTTGTCGGCCGTGACCGTGGTCACGATATCGGCACCCCGTACCGCTTCTGCGACGGTTTTGGCAACGCTCACCTGTATGGCAGGGTAGGCCCGCAGGTTGGCTTCCAGTTTCGCCGTTGCCGCTGGATCGATGTCGTAGAGACTGATTTCAGTAATGCCGAGCAATGTATGAAATGCCAGAGCCTGGAACTCGCTCTGTGAGCCATTGCCGATGAGCGCCATTCGGCGGCTGTCCGGTCGGGCGAGGTAGCGGGCCGCAAGTGCAGAGGTGGCAGCGGTGCGAATGGCGGTCGTCAGCGTCATTTCACTCAGTAACACAGGCTTGCCGGTGTCGACGTCTCCCAGGGCACCAAACGCCATGACCGTCAGCATGCCATTGTGGGTGTTCTTCGGGTGTCCATTGACATACTTGAAGGCATAGAGCGCCGCATCAGACACGGGCATCAGCTCGATGACACCCTCGGGTGAGTGGTTTGCCAGGCGCGCGCATTTTTCGAAATCCGGCCAGCGTACGTAGTCTTGACGGATGTATTCGGCCATTTCGATCAGGCAGCGAGGCAAGCCTTTTTCCCGGACGAGGAGGCTCAGATCATTGACGTCAATGTAACGGGTCATATTGGGTTCCTTTGCGCGTCTTTTTAGTGGGCCGGTCTGGACTACCTGTGGGTGGTCCATGCAGTTGCAACGGACTTATTGTCGAGGCAATGGCGAGAAGATTTCGGCCAATACCGACCCTGGATACAGCCAGAGAAGTCGAAAAACAGAGCGTGCACAGCGGAATCGGTCAGGCCCCCTTTACTACGCGTCGTTTTGCAGATGAAGCCCGCCTCAAACGCAATCGCAATGACTGTGGTTCTCGCATCAAGCGGAGAAACAGTCACTTGCAGCAGACGACAGAATCGGCTGTGAAACCCCTTCGTTCAGCACAGGCACGCTGTTTGAACAGGGGGTTACGACACCAGCACCCTCCCGGCAATTGGCATTCTGGCGGTCCGTTTCAAGCACTTGTCGTTCACCGCTTGAGATGGCGTGCAACTGCGACGACTGGCTGCTTCCAGTCGATAACAACAACAAAAACGGCTGCGGTGAAGACCGCAAAGACTCTCTGCCCCTGTCAAAAAGTGTGGTCCGACGCAGGCGCCGGATCGCGATAAATCCAAATAATCCGGGACTCAAGAACATGAACATCAAATGGCTGACTTTGCCGGCACTCGCGTTGCTGTGCTGCACCACGGGCGCCAGTGCCAAGGAATGGAAGGAGCTGCGATTTGGCGTCAACCCAAGCTACCCACCCTTTGAATCCACCACGGCCGATGGCGGTGTACAGGGTTTTGGCGTGGATCTGGGCAATGCAATCTGTGCCGAGCTGAAGCTCACCTGCGTGTGGGTCAGCAATGATTTCGACGGGCTGATTCCGGGGCTCAAGGCCGGCAAGTTCGATGCCATCGAATCGTCGATGACCGTGACCGACGCGCGCAAAAAACAGATCGACTTTACCGATCGCCTGTACGCCGGACCGACTGCCATCGTTACCCGCAAGGATTCCGGTCTGCTGCCGACTGCCGAGTCGCTGCGCGGCAAGACCATCGGTTACATGCAGGGCACGATTCAGGAAACCTACGCCAAGGCCAAACTGGCGCCGGGCGGGGTGAAACTGCGGGCCTATCAGAATCAGGATCAGGTCTATGCCGACCTGGTGTTTGGCCGTCTCGATGCGTCGATCCAGGACAAGCTGCAAGCGCAGATGAGTTTCCTGACTTCGCCACAAGGGGCGGACTTCCAGAACAGCGAAGGCATCAGTGACCCGCTGGTACCGTCGGAAATCGCCATTGGTGTGCGCAAGGACAACGAAGAGCTCAAAGGCATGCTCAATGCCGCCATCAAGGCCCTGCACGACAAGGGCATCTACGCGCAGATCCAGCAGAAACACTTCGGTGACCTGGACCTCTACAACAACTGATCCTCGCGCCCCGGTCGCTGTGTTGCAGCGAGCGGGGCGCATCAAGACAGGTGACTGGCGTGAATTCCTTCCTTAATATTCCGGGGCTCGATCTTTCGGCCCTGCAAGGCTATGGCCCTTTGTTGCTGCACGGCACCTGGGTCACCCTCAAACTGTCGGCGCTCGCACTTGTGGTGAGCATGGCGCTGGGACTGCTCGGCGCGGCGGCCAAGCTGTCGCCGCTGAAGCTGTTGAATCTGCCGGCGACTTTTTACACGACACTGATCCGTGGCGTGCCCGACCTGGTGTTGATGCTGCTGATCTTTTACAGCCTGCAAGGCTGGCTCAGCGCCCTGACCGAAGCCATGGGCTGGCCCTACATGGAAATCGACCCATTCGTGGCCGGCATCATCACCCTGGGTTTTATCTACGGGGCGTATTTCACCGAGACCTTTCGCGGGGCGATTCTCAGTGTGCCGCGCGGTCAGCAGGAAGCCGCCGCGTGCTTTGGCCTGAGCCGTTGGCAGCGTTTTCGTTTCGTGGTGTTCCCGCAAATGATGCGTTTCGCCTTGCCGAGCCTTGGCAACAACTGGCTGGTGCTGCTCAAGGCCACGGCGCTGGTATCGATCATCGGTTTGTCGGACCTGGTCAAAGTCGCGCAGGAGGCCGGCAAAAGTACGTTCAACATGCTTGATTTCCTGCTGTTGGCCGCCGCGCTTTACCTGCTGATCACCAGCGCTTCGAACTGTGTCTTGCGCGTGCTGGAACGGCGCTACAACCAGGGTGTACGGGGGATGGCGCGATGATCGAGTTGATTGCCGAATACTGGAAACCCTTTCTGTTCAGCGACGGCGAGACCCTCACCGGGTTGGCCATGACCCTTTGGCTGCTGGTGGCGAGCATTGCCATGGGCTTTTTCCTGTCGTTGCCCCTGGCGATCTTGCGCGTCTCGCGCTGGGGCGTCTTGCGTTGGCCGGTTCAGCTGTTTACCTACATTTTTCGCGGCACGCCGTTGTATATCCAGTTGCTGATTTGCTACAGCGGCATCTACGGCATTGCCGTGGTCCGTTCACAGCCATTGCTCGAAGCGTTTTTCCGCGATGCCATGAATTGCACCTTGCTGGCGTTTACCCTCAACACCTGCGCCTACACCGTGGAAATTTTCGCCGGAGCGATCCGCAGCATTCCCTACGGTGAAATCGAAGCGGCCCATGCCTATGGCCTCAGTGGCTGGCGCCTGTATCTGCAACTGATCCTGCCATCGGCGCTGCGCCGCGCGCTGCCGTACTACAGCAACGAAGTGATCCTGATGTTGCACGCGACTTCGGTGGCGTTCACCGCAACGATCCCGGACATCCTGAAAATCGCCCGGGACGCCAACGCCGCGACTTTCATGACATTTCAGGCCTTCGGTATCGCCGGTCTGCTGTACCTGGTGCTGTCGTTCGGGCTGGTGGGTGCGTTCCGCCTGGCTGAGAAACGCTGGCTGAGCTTCCTCGGTCCGGCCCACTGACTTCCATTCTTTATCCAGAGCGGCGCCGACAGGTGTGCCGCTCCAGGAGTATTCGCATGTACAAACTCACCGTTGAAAATCTGTATAAACGTTTTGGTGACAACGAAGTACTCAAGGGCGTCTCGTTGAACGCGAGGGCAGGGGACGTGGTGAGCATGATCGGCGCCAGCGGCTCGGGCAAAAGCACCATGCTGCGCTGCATCAACTTTCTGGAACGGGCGGACGAAGGCGCCATTGCCCTGGATGGCGAGCGAGTCCTCACCCGCCAGGGTGTCGGTGGCATGCGTGTCGCCAACCCGAAGCAGTTGCAGCGCTTGCGCACGCGACTGGCGATGGTGTTCCAGCATTTCAACCTGTGGAGTCACCTGACCGTGCTGGAGAACATCGTGCTGGCGCCGTGTCGCGTCCTGGGCATGAGTCGCAAGGCTGCCGAGGAGAGCGCGCGGGCATATCTGGACAAGGTCGGCTTGCCGCAACGGGTGGCCGATCAGTACCCGGCGTTTCTGTCGGGCGGGCAGCAACAACGGGTGGCGATCGCCCGGGCCCTGGCGGTGGAACCGGAAATCCTGTTGTTCGATGAGCCCACTTCAGCGCTCGATCCGGAACTGGTGGGTGAAGTGCTGAAGGTGATTCAGGCACTGGCCGAAGAGGGCCGGACCATGTTGATGGTGACCCACGAAATGGGGTTTGCCCGGCAGGTCTCCAGCCAGGTGTTGTTCTTGCATCAGGGGCGGGTCGAGGAGCAGGGTGATGCTACGATACTCGACCGGCCGAACAGTGAACGTTTGCAGCAATTTCTATCGGGTCGTTTGAAGTGAGGCAAGGCGTACATGGCGGATATCCGCGATCTGTCGATCGTGCTTGATCGTATCGATCAGGCAATCATTGAAGTGTTGCGCCACGAAGGGCGCATCACCTATCAAAAGCTGTCCGAGCGCGTGCACCTGACCCCCAGGCCGTGTCTGGAACGAGTGCGCAAGCTGGAACAGCTTGGGGTCATTCGCGGCTATGGTGCGATTCTCGATGAGAAGAAACTGACGCCGGGCTTGTCATTGCTGGTGCTGGTGGCGTTGTCGAACCAGAGCGGACGCGCCGCGCAAAAGGCCTTCGAAGCCAAGGTCCGCGCCTGCCCGCAGGTGCTGGAATGTCGCCTGATCAGCGGTGCGTTCGACTACAGCCTGCGCATGCGCTGCCGTGACATGGAGCATTACCGGGTGTTGACCGAAGTCTGGTTCGACGACCCGGATTTGCACATCGACAAACTGGTCAGCCACCCGGAGCTGGCGATGGTCAAGACCACCATGGAATAAGATCAAAAGATCGCAGCCTGCGGCAGCTCCTACAGAACGGCGGTGAACACGGTCCGTGTAGGAGCTGCCGCAGGCTGCGATCTTTTGCTTTCCGGCCCTCACCAAATCCGCCGAATCGGGCAGATTCTTCAAAAGCCGTAATCAACCGTTTCCCCCCCCCCGCTTTTACACATCGACAAACTGCTCAGCCAGATCAAAAGATCGCAGCCTGCGGCAGCTCCTGCAGAACGGCGGTGAACACGGTCCGTGTAGGAGCTGCCGAAGGCTGCGATCTTTTGCTTTCCGGCCCTCACCGAATCGGCTGGGCAACCAGGCATCTTCAGCCGTTTCCATCAGCGCAACAGCCGTAATCAACCGGGTTTTTCCCGCTTTGAAACAGACAATGAGCCTCTCTCGCCCCTCATTGAGCCTGTGCCCATGCAAACCACCAATACGGTTTTAATGATTCGTCCGACACGTTTCTCCTTCAATCACGACACGGCGGCGAACAACCGCTTCCAGCGTCCGGCAACCGTTGCTGAAGACGTACAACTCAAGGCCCTTGCCGAGTTCGATGGCTATGTCGACGCGTTGCGTCGGCACGGTGTCGAAGTCCTGGTGCACAACGATCGCGAAGCGCCGCATACACCGGACTCGATCTTCCCCAACAACTGGTGGAGCAGCCACCCGGATGGCACCCTGGTGCTGTACCCGATGCAGGGCCACAACCGGCGTCTGGAGCGGGACAAGGGTGTACTCGACGGGTTGCTGGGCGAATACCGGGTCGAGCAGGTGCTGGACCTGTCCAGCCTTGAAGAGCAGGAGGTTTTCCTGGAGGGCACCGGCAGCATGGTCCTGGATCGGCAACAGCGGATCTGCTACGCCGGGTATTCCACACGCACCCACGCCCGGGCACTGGATCAACTGGTCACCCATCTGGGCTATGAACTTTGTGCGTTCAACGCGGTGGACCGCCAAGGCGTGGCGATTTATCACACCAATGTGATGATGAGCGTGGGCACGCGCCTGGCCGTGGTGTGCCTGTCAGCGGTTGCTGATCCCGCCGAACGCCAGGCATTGCGTACGCGCCTGGAAGACAGCGGCAAGCAGGTGATCGCCCTGGATTGGGCGCAATTGGAATCTTTCGCCGGCAACATGCTGGAGGTGCACAACGCAGCAGGCGAGCCGCTGCTGGTGATGTCGCGCACCGCCTGGCAATCCCTGGACGCCGATCAGCGTCGCTTGATCGAAACGCACACAACGCCATTACCGGTGAACATCGACACCATCGAGCGCATCGGTGGCGGTAGCGCGCGCTGCATGCTGGCCGAGGTGTTCCTGCCAAGGCAAATGTCCACCCGGCAACAGGTGCGATGATGGTCCGCCCGGTAACGGCCGCCGGGCGAGAGGGGAAGGCGCGTTAGCCAGGGAGCCGGAGGTCCAGCCGGACCCGGTGTAGGCGAGGCCGCCGTGGTCCACGAAAGCTGGAACGTTGGCCGCTGCGGCTCGAACCGTGGCGACCTCTGCTACCTGAACTCACCCGCAGCGGTGTTTCACTCGAATGCAAATACCTTCTTCCAATCCTTTTTCATGCTGATGACCGTCCAGCCATCTCGCTTTGCCTGGTCATAAAGGGGTTGCGTGAAGGTGCCTACCTTGGTCTCGGGCAATGCTTGAGCCGGGCCATAGGCATATTCGCGCTCGGCGTCGTCGTGCAGCACCAGCATCACCAGCCGCGCGCCTTGGCCGGCCTTGGTGTATTCCAGCATCTGCTTGTCGCCGGTGGAGTTGCCGAAGGCCGCGTTTGGCTGACGGCCCGTCATCAGGTAAATGTTCTCTGGCTTGCCGGCATCGTTGTCGTTGAGCACTACTTTGGGTTGTTTGATCAACTGCGGTTTACCGTTCTTGTCGTAGACATACTCGGTTGCGCCAGCGCTACCGATGACTTGTTCCGCAGGCACGCCATAGATCTCTTCGGAATAGGTGCGAACGAAGTCCTGACCACCCCCGGTGACAATGTAGGTCTTGTAGCCATTGTCACGCAGGTACTGCATGACTTCTTTCATTGGCTGATACGTCAGTTCGGTGAAAGGACGCTTCCAGCGAGGGTCGCGGGCTTCGGCCAGCCAGGCACGAACTTGCTGCTTGAACTCATCCGTGGGCATGCCGCTGAGGGTCACCATGGCGATTTTCAGGTAGTCATCGAGGGTCAGTTTTGCCATGGCGGCACGGTCGCCCGACAGTACCGTCTTGAAGGGTTCGGCGCTGGCCAACTCCGGTTTTGCCTTGACCACCTCAGGAACGCGGCTCAGGCAATAAAACAGTTGGCTATACGCTGGATGCTCGACCCACAGCGTGCCGTCCTGGTCGAAGGTCGCGATGCGTTCGGCTGGCGAAACGAACTGGCTACCCCCTTGCTGGGTGGTCGCCTTGACGAATTCCACGATGGCTTGCTTGGCCGGCCCGTCATTCCAGGATGCCAAAGGGTCAGCCGCGAACACCGCCGTCGACGCGATCAGGCTCAGCCCGAGTACGGCGAGGGGCGCGCCATGGCGGCGTTCAACGTGCGAGCAAAGGCGCGTCGTAGTGACTGCGGAGTTCCAGGTACGCTGCGCCAGGGTCATGAGATTCATGAAGTTCACCTACGGTGGATGGATTAATCATGGGCGGTTACATGGCTGCTCACTCTGGCGATGACTACAGCAGTCAGTTCGCAATCCAGTGTAGTGGGTTTGCGAATAATTGCTGTTTCTGCACTCGGATCGAGACATTGCTCAATGCAGGAGCGGCACGGGATGGGCATGTCCGAGAAGTACATTCCGGGGGAGTGCAACATGAGCTGATCAGCTATACACAATATTCCACCCGGCACTTCTTCAATCGATCGAGGTTGTCAATGAATTACACCCTCCCACTGACAGCGCTACTGGTCACAGTAAGTCTCTCGGGCTGTACCCGTTCATCCACCCAGTCGGTGACGCTTCCCCTGAAAGCCACACAGCAGAATGCCGGCCAGATCGCCAATACGACGCTGACCGCCGTGGACAACGAAAGTAATTTCAACTTCTACATCTCTGGCGTCCCGACAGGAACCACTTTGCCGTTGCGCATTTACACGTTCGTCAACAGAGGCAACTGCCAGCAGCCAGGCCCGGTTGCTTACGAGATGAACGACAGGATTACCACTCAGCGTACTGCTCAGGCAGGTTGGACGTTTGAGCGTGTTGCCCCGGTCTCTGTGTCGGATCTGATGTCCGGTCAATATTCCGTTGTCGTGCGCACGACACCTGAGGATGGCAGCGTCGATCTTTTTTGCGGGGAAATCGCACAAGCGGCTCGGTGAACGTTTTCGTTGATCGTTCAGCCAAGCGTCGCCAACGTGACTGTCGCGTACGCAAGTGCCGCTGATGTTCAGCGGCACTTGCTCGGGTTTATGCAAGCAACTGTCGCTTCAGAACCTTGCCCACCGAACTGCGGGGCAGGGTGTCAATCATCTGCACCGACTTCACGCACTTGAAACCAGCCAGACGCAGGCGGCATGCCTCGATGATCACGGCCTCACTGGTAGCGCCTGGCGACGCGGCAACGACGAAGGCGACTGGCACCTCGCCCCATCGCTCATCAGGCTGGCCGATGACGGCGACCTCGGCGACACCTGGCAACGAGGCGATCACCGCCTCCAGTTCTGCCGGGTAGATGTTCTCGCCACCGCTGATGATCATGTCCTTGAGGCGATCCACCACGTGGAGAAATCCATGCTCGTCAATGCGACCGATGTCACCGGTTCTGTACCAACCTTTTTGAATAGCTACCTGGGTGGCTTGCGGATTACGCCAGTAGCCGGAAAACATCATCGGCCCACGACACCAGACTTCGCCGTCCAGGCCGGGGGCCAGTGGCTCCAGGCTGGACGGATCGACGATTCTGACCTCACCAAACATCAGCACCTTGCCGTGGGAGTGGGCATGGGCGAGGCCCATTTCCTGGGTCCAAAAGGTCACCGCGCCACAAAACTCGGTAATGCCGTACACCTGCTGCACCTTCACGCCGATGGCCAGGCAGTCTTCGATCAGCCTGAGGGGAACTGCCGAGGCGCCGCAGGTCACGGAAACCAGGCTGCTGCTATCGACTTCCTGTTTTTTTGCCAGAGCCAACAATGCCTGAAGCATCACCGGCACAGTCATCAAGCTGGTGATGCGCTCGCGGGCGATCACCTCCCAGACTTGTGTGGGGTCGAAGTCAGGCAGCAGCACCGTGGTGCAACCTTTGAACACGTTGGTCAGCATGGGTGAAAGTCCGCCGATATGGAACATCGGCGCGATCAGTAGAAAACGGTGGTCCTGATTCCATTCCAGCGTGGCGCTGTTGCTTTGCGCGGTCCAGATCAACGCTGCGTGGGAGAGCAACGCACCCTTGGGTTTTCCGGTAGTGCCCGAGGTGTACATGATCACTGCCGGAGCATCGCCGCCGCGGCCCAGCAACAGCGGAGCGTCCAGGTTGGTATCGGCAGTGATGCGCTCGTAGGCGCCTGGCGCTTGTTCGGTACCTTTGTTGATCAGGATCAGACCTGGTCGGTCAGCTACCAATTGCTGGACGGTGGGTGCGAACGCGTCCTCGAACAGCAGTGCTGCCGGTTCGCTGTCGGCCAGGATATAGCTCAGCTCGGGCGCCTGAAGGCGCCAGTTGAGTACCACCAACGTGGCGCCGACCTTCGCTACGGCAAACAGCGCGCAGGCGAGAAATTCGCTGTTCTTTGAATAGACCGCCACGCGATCGTCTTCGGCCACGCCCTGTGCAAGCATGTAATTGGCCAGGCGATTACAGCGTGCGTCGAACTGGGCGAAGGTCCATCTTCCCGTGGGTGAAACCAGCGCTTCTCGGTCTGGCGTCAAGTCGGCGCGCTGTGCCAGCAAACGTCCTAAATGTACGCTCATGGGGTTCTCCTTTTTTATTGTTATGGCCAAATTCAGAGACGGGGCATGGCGCGCTCGATCAAGGTGCTCAGCGGTGCATTGGAATCGAGGCTGCCAAAGGCGAATCCACATTCGTTGCCCAGGCGTGCCCGGCAGAAGATGTCGGCAATCTCGTTATTGCCTGACTTGAGCAGCAGCCCGGCCTGGATTGCCAGCGCGGTGCGCTCCACCACCAGACGGCTTCGGGCCTCGAGGTTGCCAATGTCCTGGAATGCGTTGTGCAACCACTGCAGGTGGCTGTCATACAGCGGGTGCAGGCCTGCGGCGCTTTGCAGTTCGGCAAACAAGGCCTCACTGACCGCCGGGTCTTTGTGCAACGAGCGCAGCACATCCAGGCATTGCACGTTACCGCTGCCTTCCCAGATGGAATTCAAAGGTGCCTGGCGGTACAGGCGCGGCAGGATGTTTTCTTCGACAAAGCCAATCCCGCCCAGACATTCCTGGGCCTCGTTGACGAACGCCGGGGTGCGTTTGCAAATCCAGTACTTGCCGATGGCCGTGGCGATACGAGCGAAGGCCGCTTCCTGCGGATCGTTCGGCGAGGCATCCACGGCACGGGCGATACGCATCGTGAAGGCCACGGCAGCTTCACTCTCCAGCGCCAGATCGGCCAGGACGTTACGCATCAGCGGTTGTTCGATCAGCACATGGCCGAAGGCATGTCGTTGGCTGACGTGGTTCAGCGCCTGCACCAGGGCCTGGCGCATCAATGCCGAAGAGGCAATCACGCAGTCCAGACGGGTCAGCGCGACCATCTCCAGAATGGTCGCCACCCCGCGACCTTCAGCACCGACCAGATAGGCCGTGGCGCCCTGGAACTCCACTTCGGAGGAGGCATTGCTCCAGTCGCCCAACTTGTCTTTGAGGCGCTGGATGCGCACGGCATTGAGCGAGCCATCGGGCAGGATTCTCGGCATCAGAAAACAGCTCACGCGCCCATCGAGCTGCGCAAGTACCAGGTGCGCATCACACATGGGTGCCGAGAAGAAGAACTTGTGACCGACCAGTTTGAAGCTGCCATCGGCCTGAGGGTGGGCCTGGGTGGTATTGCTGCGTACATCCGAGCCACCCTGTTTTTCGGTCATGCCCATGCCCATGGTGCAGGCGCGTTTTTGCTCGACGGGCAGGGGACGTGGGTCGTAGTCCCGGGCGGTCAGTTTGGGTATCCAGATTTTTGCCAGCTCAGGGGTGTTCAACAGCGCCGGAATGGCGGCGTGGGTCATGGTCAGCGGGCAGCAGGTGCCTGCATCTGCCTGGCCATTGAGATACAACAAGGCAGCGCGCACCACATGGGCTCCGGGTTGCCCCGAGTGGTTCCACGAAAAACTGTGTACCTCGCCGCGCATCGCGTTGAGCATCAGCTGGTGATAGGCGGGATGGAACTGCACCTCATCAATGCGCCGGCCATAGCGATCGAAGGCATGGAGCACGGGTTTGTTGCGATTGGCCAGCTCGCCCAGCTCCATTTGCTCGCCGCCACTCATGGCGCCATGGGCCGATAACTGTGCCTGTGCCCAGTCGCCGCCGTTCACTCGCACCGCTTCGCGCAGTGGGACATCACTGTCCCAGGCGTTGTAAGCTGGTAACGGCTGCGGCTGATTGAAAACTTCGTGGGTTGAAAACGGGGTGTCGATCTTTGGCTGGGTTGCGGCAGACATGAGTGGGTTTCTCCGTGATAGGTCCGGAGAAAATTACACTCAATGTATTTTTTATGTCAATCACTGTAATTTACGATCATTCATCAGGTGCGTGCCGAATCGTGCCTGGAAGGGAGGACTGATTCTTGTTGGAACCCGCTTCAGACGAGCTCGAAAACCCGACGCCAACGCCGCGTCAGTTGATCCTCAAATTGCTCCTGGTTGTCGAAGGTGGTGAGCTGGATGTCACCAGCGCCGTGCGCGCCTGCGCTTTGTTTGGTCTGTCTGCGAACAACACACGGGTTGCGCTTGCCCGGTTGCAGAGCGCCGAACTGATCGAAACTGTCGTGCGCGGCGCCTACCGTCTTGGCCAGGCCGGCAGAGCGCTGGGCGAAGAGATAGGTGCCTGGCGTCAGGCCGAAACGCGTCTGCGTGAGTGGGATGGCAGCTGGGTGGTGGCGCTTACGGCGGCCCTGGGCCGCAGCGATCGCAAAGCATTGCGTGCCCGAGAGCGTGCATTCGGATTGGTGGGCTTGCGCGAACTGGATGACGGATTGTTTATCCGCCCTGACAACCTGGTCGGCGGAGTGGCGCACACACGCGAACGCCTGCTGTCACTGGGCGTGGAAAACTCGACGGCGGTGTTCCAGGCGCAGCAGTTCGATCCGCAGCGAGACGCCCGGGCCCGTTTGCTGTGGGACGCCAGTGAGTTACAGAAAACCTACAGCGACGGCCAACGCACGCTGCAGGCGTCGATGGCGCGCTTGGCCGGCATGCCGATTGAGGACGCTGCCCGTGAGTCGTATGTGCTGGGGGACCAGGCCATGCGCCAGATCGTGTTCGACCCGATGCTTCCTGAGCCTTTGGTGGATTCCGCGCACCGTCGTTCCTTCCGCGAGCTGGTCAAGCGATATGACGATGTCGGCCACCAGATCTGGCGCGACTTTCTCGCCCAGGGTAGATAAAACCCGGACGATGGTTTCGCTTGCCGGCTGCAGCGATGGCAGGTCGACAAACACGCTTCGGACGGTGTCTGTCCTTTGCCTGGCTGAACTGAAGCATGCGAGTAACAGAACCGACACCGGAATCGGTGTGAGAAGTGCCTGCCAGGGACGGCAGGGCTTCGCTGTTGTCGATCCAAGGTTTGTCACCTGGCCGTGACTCGTGAGTTCGCCAAACTGTCCCACCAACAACAGCAATCGATAATGCCCCGAAAAATCCGGCACCTGGCTCGGCTGGGCAGTCATCGCAAGCGGCAAAAACAACTCCAACATGGCCATACAACATGCACCCGTTACGACAAAGCCTGCACAACGAACTACACGCGCGCCCGTCACTGTATTTCGATGAGCCGGCCCATGTGTTTCATCTGGCCTTCCTCGGCAGCGATCAGGCGTGCAATGCATTCCTTGAACAATGCTGCCCAGGCACCCTCGACCTGAATGCCGCCCAAGGCATTACCCAACTCGATGGCCATGCACTGAAATGGGAGCGCCATGCCGAGTTTTTCACCCTGACACTGGTGGTCACTTCATCCTCTGATGACCTGTCCTGGACAACGCTGCCCGAGGTGCTGGCGTCAAAGGTCGAAGTGCATTTGCCGGCCCTGATCAACTCGGTGCAGATTGTCGTGCGTGGTGAAACCGGCCTGGATCTGTCCCGGTACGGCTTCAAGGATCCGAGCGGTTCGTGCGTGGGCGGTGGCGATGCCATGGTCTGGAGTGATTTTCGCCTGAGCGAGGAGGGCAACAACCACATGTTGTTCGTCAACCGGCGCCTGAATGCCTACCGCCAGGGCCGGATGATACGCCGCCTGCTGGAAATCGAGACCTACAGGATGATGGCCTCGTTATCCTTGACCATGGCCAAGGACTTGAGCGCGCAGCTCGATGTTTTCGACAAGACCCTGGTCACCCTTTCCGAACGCAACGCCGACCCGCACGGCAGTAATGCAAAAGCCCTGCTTGCGGATATTTCCAACCTTTCTGCGCAAGTGGTGAGCAGCGCTGCGAAAACCCGGCACCGCTTCAGTGCCACGCAAGCCTATGCGCAATTGGTGTTCGAACGTCTGGGTGAGCTGCGGGAAAGTCACGTCGGTGATTGCCAACGCCTGGGCGTATTTATCGAGCGCCGCTTCAAACCTACCGTCAGGTACTGCACCGCCACCGAACAGCGCCTGGAGCACCTGGCCGAAAGCGTGGCCAACCTGGGCGAACTGTTACAAGCACGGGTTCAGGTGGAAATGGAGGAACAGAACTCGGAAATCCTGAAAAGCCTGAATGCCCGCGCCGATGCCCAGATCAAGATCCAGCGCGCAGTGGAGGGGTTGTCGATCATTGCCATTACTTACTACCTGCTCAGCTTGCTCAAGCTGGGTTACTCAGGGGTGCACCTGCTTGGCGTTGAGGTGACCCCGCGAGAGGCCATGCTGGTCATGGCGCCGCTCGCGATCGGTATTCTTGCGTTGATTGTGCTGCGTATCAGGAAAGTTAAGGAGCATTGAGGTGATGGGCTGCGATGTTGTTGCGGCGTCTTTTCCACCTGTACATGGCGGCCGCCGGCAAAGGGGTGAAGCTTCGACGGGATTGTAGGAGGCAGTGTGTATGACCCGGGGAGGGTGCATGCACCAATGTCCCCTATGAACTGCGTATCGTTTGCAAATGTTTCTCTCCGTCAGCATTTCATTTTACATTCCAAAACCACGTTGCAGAGGAGGGGCGCACCTACGGCACACTTCGGTGGGCAGGTCGTTTTTTTCGCTGATGCTAGCCAAGCATTAATGAAATGCTGCCGAGGAGAAACATCAGGAGGATACCTACGAGCTTGACTAAAAAGCTCAGCCCTCGGTGACCTCCGTACAGCGCTCGCATCCCTTCAGTATTGTTACGGGTCGTGAGGTGCAGCAGTCCGCCCAAGACACAAACAATCACTATGTGCAACAACGGTTCGGTCAAGTTACTGCCATCCGGCACGTAGGCAGGTTGCCCTGCGCTGACCCACCATTTGACTGCTTGAAATAGGCCATATCCGTAGATGGCAAACCACATCCCCCATCCCGACGTATTGACGACAAAGAAAAGGCAGTGCGGCATGCTGATATCGGGAAACCATCTCCTCAGCAGCTGGATCGCAGCGCAGTGGAATCCCCAACGTAGAACGCTGATGATGTATAGCAAGAGTGCGGTCGAAGCAGTCACTAACACCCAGGTCATATTCTTGAGGCGACCGACGATCTTCAATGCCTCGGCAACCGACACTCCAGACCCAACAGAATTTCCATAGGCCCACTCCAGGCTGAAGCCGGCCACGGCCGCCCACACCCCGGCAACAACTAAAGGCAATCCCCAGAGCCCCTTCAGCCGCAAATGGATCGGCCTCCTGGCAGGGGTGAAATCCAACGGTTTTACAACGACTGGAGCAATCAGGAGCAGGGCGTATTTACTTACCTTATGGTCGCGAATTTTAGACCAAGCGAATCTTAAAACGGATGACGACATTATTACCTCGGGCGGGAAAAGTGGCGGAGTTACATCCCTAAAATCACTGTGCAGGGGTAGGCCTCGGGCGGCGTGGCGCATTACTGGGTGCTACTAGTTCAGGCATTCCCCCTTTTGCCGCAGCTAAGCATTCTTTGAGCTTATCTATACTCATGACCTCGGCGCCACGATGTACCACTGCATGGCAGTTCGGGCACAGCGGTATCAAATCGGTTATTGGGTCGAGCTTGTATTCAGCGCCGATCGTGCTCAGGGGTACGATGTGATGAACATGGATAAGCCCTTTGGCGATCTCGCCATAGACCGAGCCGAAGTCAAATTTACAAGCTGCGCACACGGCCTTGTGATGCCGAATGCATGCTTCCCGGGCCTGAGCATTGCGCTCGTATGCGTTGACCCTTACCTCTCGCAGTGCCCCCTCTAGGTAGAGCTCTGGCTGATTGACCTCTTCGGGGATCGCAGGCATGGGTGGCTCTTCACACGCATACCATTGACCTTTCTGCTGAAGTAGCCATTTGCGAGTGATAAATCGTTCAAATTCTTTGATCTTTGCAGGGCCTACGCCGTCCTCGTCCTGGCGTTCGTCCGAGTGCGTAATCTTGAACGTATGAAGCTCGTATTCCTGTTCGGCGACTAACCTGAGATGCTCGACACTCTGCGCGTAGCCATTGTTGCGACGCCCATTCTCAATCTCCCAACCCTCGCAGAGTATGAGTGTACGGTCGCCGTTCATATAAGTGTCCCAAGCGCCGAATATGACCTTGCGCTCTTGGTGATTCACAAACGACCAGCTCCAAGTCCAGTTTTTACACGTGGCGCCCAAGGATTCGATAAATGCTTTTCGGCTGGGGTAGTAAGGAATGCTCATGCGAAGTCCTGCGCGTTAGGTTGTCTGGTGGAGTAGTGAAAGTAGGGGTGTACAGCAGAACATGACAGAGTCGACAACGTACCGCTTCGCTTATAGCATCAGGCAACACGGCCATCAAAGCGCCATGTAGCAGCAACTGCATGGCCCAAAAGAGTCCATGTAGGCCGTACTCGACTGGCAGACGATAGTTTCGGCCAATTGGCGCTCCGGCCGAGAGCCGCGTAGCTTGGTTGAGATTGATCACCATCAACCTCCTTTTAGCATCGAGCTTCTGGGCGGCCAGGGTGTTTGCAAAGGCTCGATCAAAGTGCTTTAAGCGCGATGTCTGAAAACCGGTGCCTTGCCGCAGTCTGCGTCGTACGGGATGTATGCATTGTTTTGGTTATCACAGTCCCGACACGCCAAGTGTCTTCATGCTAGATAAGGAGCGGCAATGGAAATGGAAAAATTGGTTTGGGTCGATGATGAAGCGACGGCAGTACTCAGTGAGCTGGGTAGATTCGCTGCGGCAGTATTGTATGCACGATGCTAGAGCTTGAGCTGGACGTAGATGAATGGAACGAGCTTGGGCAGTGGCGCCGCCTGATCATCCTGCACAAGTAGCGGCACGTGCTGACCGGAAGAGAAACGGCTCTGAACCAAACTCACTGGAAGGTCCTCATTTGAAGGCTCGCCATGAACATTTGGTACATGGCTCATCGAGAGAGTGGAAGTCAGAAACGGTTTTGTCGGATCAGTGGTTCAAGCTGGTCGTCAACATATCTTACATAACATACGATTTAACATAATATACATTATGCGTACTCATAGGTATTCCACACAGGCTGTCTCCCAGGTACATTTCAACCCCCAGCCACATCCCTCGACCAAATCCCCCCCCCAGGATTCTCCCTCATGCATGAAGCAGCCCATCAGATCATCGATCTCTACGAACGTCACGCTCAAACATGGGATCGTGTTCGCTCGCGGCGTCTGGTCGAACAATCCTGGCTGGATCGTTTTCGCCAGGCCATGCCGGTTGCGGCTGGTCATGTCCTCGACATCGGCTGTGGCTGTGCCGAACCCATGGCTGGTTACTTGATCGGCGCGGGACACGCTGTGTCTGGCATTGATTCGTCCACGGCGATGATCGCCTTGTGTCGGCAACGTTTTGCGCAGCACGATTGGCATGTGGCCGACATGCGCCAATTGGCGCTTGAACAGCGTTTCGCAGGCATCCTGGCGTGGGACAGTTTCTTTCACCTGACGCCTGAGGATCAGCGTCGAATGTTCCCGATTTTCCAGGCCCATGCCCAGCCTGGTGCTGCGCTGATGTTTACCAGCGGAACGGCCCATGGCGTTGCGTTGGGCAGCTTCGAGGGTGAAACGCTTTATCATGCCAGCCTGGACCACGATGAATATGTTGCACTGCTCAATACCCATGGTTTTAGCGTTGTGGAGCAAATAACGGAAGATCCGGCTTGTGGTGGGCATACGATCTGGTTGGCTGTTTTCGGTTAGAAACGTCCCTTTGCCCTGCTCGCTTATATAAGTATTTCTTATAACTAAACTAAACAACCATTTAGTTGAGTTATGTTTACACGGTGTTCGATCGTACTCGACCAGCGCCGGCACTCTCCTTCCCCCTTTCCCTCCATTTCGCTGGCACCGCCATAGATCTGGCTGCCCCGGTTCTCGAGATAGTGCCGAGCCACCGTGAAGCCCTCCGCCGCTCCCCCCTAACATTGGGGGGGGGCCGCAAAACCCCGGCTGCATTATTTTCAACGCATGACAATCCGTTGCGCCCTTCACGTTCGCGAACAGGTGAGCCTATGAAAATAATAATAATGCTGTGTGTCATTGCATCGCTGACCGCGATGCTGGTAACCATCACCCCGATCAAGGAAGTCTGGTTGCAATCGCGTTATCTGCCCGCCGATCCGTGCAAATCCCATCCATACACCTGCTTTCGGCCTGCGGTGAGTTTCGCCTCGCTGCACTGACCGCTCTCAGCCGCGACCGACGCCGGACCGGGTGCGAAACTGGGCCGGCGTGGTTCCGTGGGCCGTCTTGAAGGCGGCTGTCAGGTGGCTTTGTGTACTGAAACCGCACTCCAGCGCGACATGCAGGATGGGCAGGTCGGTTTGCATGAGCAGTTCGCGCGCGTGCTCGAGCCGCAGGTTCATCACATACCGGTGGGGTGCAATGCCCATGGCATTGTCGAACAGCCGGCGAAAATGCGCCGGGCTGACCCCTGCCCGGGCCGCCAACTGGTGGATCGACAAGTCTTCAGCCAGATGCTCGCGCATGTAAGCCACCACCGATTGCAGGCGCGCCAATTGAATGTGCGGCGGGTTGATCGAACCCAGGGTCTGCAGGCGTAGCGCACGGCACACCTGTTCGAGCATCACAGCCGCCAGCCGCGCCATGAAGCCCTGGTCGGCCTGTTTTCCCATATTCAGCTCATCGAGCAGCTGCCGGGCCGCCGCACTGACCAGGGCGTCGCTGAAGGCCAGCGGTGCCTGGGTCCTGGCACAGCACTCCAGCAACCGGCCAAACACACCGTCACTACGCTCGGGAATGTAGAACACCGCGAAGTCCACGCTGCCCGAGTAGCGCCAATGGGTGGCGCAGTGGGCCGGCATCAGCATCGACATGCTGGGCAATGTGCTCAGGCGCGACGTCTCGTCCGTGCCCTCTTCCACCCGGGAACCACCGAATTGAGTGAGCAGGGTCATGACCCCCACCGGGGGCATGTCGAGGTCTGTCTCGTGCAGAAAATAGCGCTCGGCATACAGCGGCATCTGGTTGCACACCAGGCCACCGACCATGGGCAGTCCCAACACTTCATGGACTTTCTGTTGCGGCGTCACCGGCGCTCCCTGATGAGCAGATTTTGACAAATATGCCCCCTTTTCCAGTGAGTTGTCGATCCCGGGAAGAACAATCATGGCGTCCATGTTCCAGCCCCCACGAGGTCGATTGCGTGGGTTCGTTCCTTCCCCGGATGAGCAAGCGCCAATGATCACATTACACGACACCTTGCAGTTACCCGCCGTTGGCCTGACGGGTTTTGAAACGCCATTGAGCGAAGAAGAAGCGGCCATCCAGCAATCGGTGCATCAGTTCGCCAAGAACGTGCTGCGCCCGGTCGGCCAGGCCCTCGACAAGATGCAAGCGGCCGATGTCTGCGCGCCCGGCTCGCCCTTCTGGTCGGTGTTCACCGAAGCGGCACAGCTGGGTCTGGACCCGGAACTGCTGACGCAGTTTCCCGCCGAAACTGCCGTGCGCCTGGAGTCTCTGATTGGCGAGGAAATGGGCTGGGGCGATGCCGGCCTGGCCGTTTCCCTGGCGGTCGCCGGTTTCCCGCTGCGTATGGCAAAGGCCGTGGGCAATCAGGAGCTGGTGGAGCTGTGCCAGGGCAAGATCGGCTGCTGGATGATCACTCATCCGGACAAGGGCAGCGACATCATGGTCTATGACATGAAGCGCGAATGGCCCCAGGGTCAGTCCGGCAACAAGGGCACCCTCACGGCCAGAGTCGGCAAGGACGAGATCGTCCTCAACGGCCAGTGCTCGGCCTGGGTCTCCAACGGGGCCGTGGCGCAGGTGGCGCTGGCCTACATCACCGCCGACTATGGCGACGGTTTTTTCGACGCCGACGGCCGCCCCAACGGCGTCGCCGTGATCGTGCCCCTGGACCTGCCCGGCGTATCGCGCGGCAAGCCGCTGGACAAGATCGGCCAGCGCTCGCTGCCCCAGGGCGAAGTCTATTTCGACAACGTGAAGATACCGGCGCGCTTCGCCATCGCGGGCAAGGATCAATACTACGGCAACCAGTCCTCGGCCTGGTCCTACGCCGGCACGCACATGTCCCAGGTGTTCACCGGGGTGGCGCGCGGGGCGTTCGAAATGGCCTTGCAGTACTGTCATGAACGCAAACAGGGCGGCCAGTTGCTGATCGACCATCAGCTCACGCGCTATCGACTGGGCGACATGCTGCGTCAGGTCGAACTGGCACGCGCGGTGGCCCGACGCTCCCTGGCGTTCGCCCGCCTGTCACCGCAGAGCCATCCCTACGCCACGGCGTCGGCCAAGGTGACCGTCACTGAAGCCTGCATGAAGGTCGCCCATGAAGCGCTGCAGCTGTTCGGCGGTGCCGGTACTTCCCGTGAATACCCGATCGAGAAGATCTTCCGCGATGCCCGCGCCGCCCTGATCGAAGACGGCGAGAACTCCATCATCACTATGCGTGTTGGCCTGTTGTGCCAACAGCTTTATGCCGAAGGCTGGTCGCAATACTGACCCCGGCCCTGCCACTCCCCCCCCCAAAAAACAACCTTTTAAAAACAAGAGAGACACGAAAATGGCTAAATATCCCGTCGTCGTTTATGGCGCCAGCGGCTACACCGGCATGCTCACCATGGACTGGCTGATCGACCAGAACATCCCCTTCACCGCCGTGGCACGCAATGCCGGACGCGTGCACGAGATGATGGCCCAGCGCGTGGTGCGCCTGGAGTCGGCCACCTATGAAGTCATCGAAGCCGAGCACACGGTGGAGGCGCTGACCGAGGCGTTCCGTGGCGCCAAGGTGGTCTGCAACACCGTCGGCCCGTTCGTCAAATTCGGCCTGACCACGGTCGAGGCCGCGCTCAAGGCCGGCTGCCATCACCTGGATACCACCGGTGAGCAAAGCTACATGCGCGAAGTGCGGGAGAAGTTCGGCCATCTCTATGCCCAGGCCGGCCTGCTGGTCTCGCCATCGTTGTCCTACATGTTCACCTACGCAGAAATCGCCGCCGAACTGGCCCTGGAAACGCCGGGCATCGACGCCCTGGAAACCTCGACCCTGTGCCGTGGCCCGCGCGGAGTCGGTGCCGGTGTGACCGTGGGTTCGACCGCCTCCATTTTCGAGATGTACCGCGCCGAGCAATGCTACCTGTGGGAGAAGAAACTGGTCCCGCACGCCGTCGGCACCTCCTTCAGCATTCCTTCGCCTGATTTCCTGCAGCCGGTCTTTGCCCTGCCATGGGGCGGCACTTCATTGCCGGTGTATTTCGAAAACGACCCGCGCGTGCGCTCCTGTGTCTCCTGCGTCGGCTTCTACGACAACGACGTGATGAAGATGGTGCATGGCCTGGGGCAGAAGTGGGACGCCGAATACAAACACCTGCCGGCAGAGCATCAGGATGAAGTGCTCAAGCAGATCGTGCAGTCGACCACGCCGAGCATGCCACCGCGCGAGCGCACCACCACCGTGCGCATGGTCGACACCGCCATCGGCCGCGGCCAGCTGTCGGCCGTGCGCGCCACCGTGCATGGCACCACCGCCTACATCGCCACCGGGGCCTTGCAGGTTGCCGCCGCGATCAAGCTGATCGATGGCGAAACCGCCAAGGTCGGCTTCGCTTCCGGCTCCAAGGCATTCGGGCATCGCTACCTGCTGGGCTTCCTGGAAGAGCGTGGCCTGGCACGGGCCACGGTCACTCAGCTCTGATCGGCGGCACGGGAGTCCTTCATGGCCATCATTGATTTCTACGACCGCGGCTGGGGTTTGAACCCGGACGGCATCGCCTATATCCAGGGCGCGCGGTCCTACACCTTCGAGGAAGTCGGTGCGTTGTCCTGTCGCATCGCCAACACCCTGCTGGCCCTGGGCTTGCCCAAGGAAACCAAGGGCGCGGTGTGGTCGGCCAACGACGTCACCGCCTGGGCCTGCACCCTGGGCCTGTGGCGCGCCAACATGACCTGGATACCGGTCAATGCGCGTAACTCGGCGCAAGAGAACCACTACATCCTCGATGCGTTCGATTGCGAGGTGATGTTCTACCAGGACGAGTTCGCCGCGATCATCGACGACCTGCGTCCGTCGCTGCCGAAGATCCGGCACTGGGTCTGCATCGATGCCGAAGGTCGCGATGCGCCGTCGCTGCAACGCTGGAGCGCGGAGCAGCCCTCGACCCGTCCTGAAGTCAGCTACGACATGGACGACGTGATCATGCTCTCGCCCACGGGCGGCACCACCGGCATGCCCAAGGGGGTGATGAACACGCACCGCAGCACGCAGACCTTCATCGCCCACTTCATGCTGGCCTGCGCCTACCGCAATGGCGAGACGCCGGTGAACCTGGCCGCCGCGCCCATGACCCACACCGCCGGTCTGCTGGCCGTGCCGTGCACCGCCCAGGGCGGCACGGTGGTCGTGGTGACCCGGCCCGACCCGGCGGTGATGCTCGGCGCGATCATGCAGCACAAGGTCACCGAGTTTTTCCTGCCGCCGACGGTGATCTACAAGCTGCTGGAAATGCCCGGCATCGAGACGCTCGACCTGTCCTCGGTCAAGTACCTGATGTACGGCGCGGCCCCCATGTCGGTGCAGAAGCTGAAAAAGGCTATCGAAGTATTCGGCCCGATCATGGCCGGCGGTTACGGCCAGACCGAAGCCCCGGCCAGCATCGCCTTCCTGCGCCCTGACGAGCACCTGGTCGACGGCCAGATGGCCAGCGACGAGCGCCTGTCATCGGTTGGCCGTCCCTACCCGTTGATCCGCGTGGAGGTCATGGACGATGACCAGCGGATCCTGCCACGCGGCGCCACCGGCGAGATCTGCGTGCGCGGCGACCTGGTCATGAAGGGCTACTACAAGCAGCCGGACAAGACCGCCGAAACCCTCATCGACGGCTGGCTGCACACTGGCGACATCGGCCACATCGACGCCGAAGGCTACCTGCACCTGACCGACCGCAAGAAGGACATGATCATTTCCGGCGGCTTCAACGTGTACCCCAGCGAAGTCGAGCAAGTGCTGTGGAGCCATCCGGCGGTACAGGACTGTGCGGTGATCGGTGTACCGGACGAGAAATGGGGCGAAGCGGTCAAGGCCGTGGTCGAGCTCAACCCCGGCCTGAGCGTCAGCGCCCAGGCACTGATCGACTTGTGCAAGGAACGGCTGGGACACGTCATGGCGCCCAAGTCGGTCGATTTCGTCGACAGCCTGCCGCGCAGCCCGGTGGGCAAGGTGTTGAAGAAAGACCTGCGCCAGCCCTATTGGCAAAACCTGGATCGAAACATCTGACGCCTGTAACCGGCCCTGGCCTGCATCGGCGACTGCGTCCGGTGCAGGGCCCGGGCCTCCAGCTTGCTTCCCTGACTCATCACAAGGAATTTTCATGAGCACCGTCTATATCGCCGGCATCGCCATGACCGTCTTCGGCCGACACCTCGAACGCAGCCTCGATGACCTGGCGCGCGAAGCGCTCAATGGCGCATTGCAGGATGCCGGGTGCCGCACCGAAGACCTGGGCATCGCCTTTTATGCCGGCATGACCAATGGCCCGCTGCAAGGCCAGATCGCCATCCCCGGCCAGGTCGTACTGAGCAAGGTCGGCATCGAAGGCATCCCCATCTACAACATCGAAAACGCCTGCGCCTCGGGCAGTGCCGCCTTCAACCTGGCCGTGCAGAGCCTCAAGGCCGGCACCACCGACGTGGCGCTGGCGATCGGTGCCGAGAAGATGAACATCGCCGACAAGCTCAAGGCCCTCTCGATTTTCGAGGCCGGCTGGGACATCTCCCGCGCCGAACAGAACTACCAGACCCTGGTGCAAATGGGCGAAGGGGTCGAAGTGCCCGAAGGCAGTGAATCGGACAAACCCTACAGCAAGTTCATGGCCATCTACGCTGCGATGTGCCGGCACCACATGAGTACCTATGGCACCACGCAACGGCAGATTGCCGCGGTGTCGGCGAAGAACCATACCCACTCGGTGCACAACCCTTACTCGCAATTCCGTAAGCCTTTCAGCATCGAAGAGATCCTGGCGGCGCCACCCATCACTTACCCGATCACCCTGCCGATGTGCGCCCCTCTGTCCGACGGCGCTGCCGCCGCCATTCTCTGCACCGAGGAAGGCCTCAAGCGCATCGGCGCCGACAAGAGCCGTTGCATCAAGGTCGCGGCCAGCGTCATCCGCAGTTTCAGCAACCGTCGCCTCGATCAGCCCGAGCTCCACGTCGGGCGCCTGGCCGCCAGAATGGCCTATGAACAGGCCGGCCTCGGCCCCCGCGACATGCATGTGGCCGAAGTACACGACGCCTCGGCCATGGGCGAAATCATCCAGGTGGAGAACCTTGGCTTCGTCGCCCCCGGTGAAGGCGGTCCGGCCGCCGAACGTGGCGAATTCACCCTGGGCGGGCGCGTTCCGGTCAACACCTCCGGCGGTCTCGAATCCAAGGGCCATCCGCTGGGCGCCACTGGTATCGGCCAGCTCTATGAACTGGTGACCCAGTTGCGCGGCGAAGCCGGCAAGCGCCAGGTCGAAGGCGCGCGGCATGCCATACAGGAAAACGGCGGCGGCCTGCAGGGCGTCGAAGAAGCGGCGGTGGCGATTCACATCCTGAGCAAGTAGCCGCCCTGCCTGCCAATCAAGAGGTAGCCAAGATGTTCAACAACAAAGTGGTGGTGATCAGCGGCGCCGGCTCCGGTATCGGCCGCGAACTGGCTGTGCAACTGGCCCGGGAGGGAGCGCTGCTGGCGCTCTCGGACATCGACCGTTCGAGCCTCGATGTCACTCTGGGATTGCTCCCTGAAGCGAGCCAGGCCCGGGGCTACACGCTGGATGTTTCGTCCTGGTCGGCATTCCAGGATCACGCCGAAGAGGTCATGCGCGACTTCGGCACGGTTCACTACGTCATCAACAATGCCGGCGCCACGGTGATCGGCACCGTGGCCAACACCAGCATCGAAGAGTTCGAGTGGCAACTGGGCATCAACCTGTGGGGCGTGCTGTACGGCACCAAGGCCTTTCTGCCGAAGATGCTGGCCCAGCGTGAAGGTTGCATCGTCAACATCTCCAGCGTGTTCGGCCTGCTCAGCTACCCCACGCAAAGCGCCTACAACATGTCGAAGTTCGCCGTGCGCGGCCTGACCGAATGCCTCTGGGCCGAACTCAGGGGCAGCGGCGTACGCGCCATCAGCGTCCACCCCGGCGGCATCAGGACCAACATCGAGCGGGCCGGCCGGCGCTGCAAGGCGGCAGGCGAGGAGGAAGCGAAGTTCGCCCGCCTGGCCGACAAGATGCTGCTGACCCCGCCCGCCGACTGCGCCGCCGACATCATCCACGGCATGCGCCACGGCAGCCGCCGGGTCATCACCGGCAACAAGTCCAGCACTATGTTCTGGCTGAGCCGATTGTTCCCCAACCGCTACCCCACCCTGCTCAGGCTGCTGGGCTGAGCCTTGTCCGACCCTATCGAGGAGTACTCCATGTCCAACGCTTACGCCCGCACCCTGTTCAGTATCGCCGCCGGCTTCAACATCCTGGCGGGCCTGCCCTTGCTGGTGGCCACGCAGCCGGTGGCCCAACTGATGGGCCTGCAGATGACCCCGACCACGGGCCTGTTCATCCAGATCACCATGATCGTGGTGCTGATGTTCGGCTGGGCCTACTGGATGATCAGCCGCGACCCGGTGCGCTATCGCCCGTACATCGTGCTGGGGATCGCGCTGAAGATCCTCGTCGTCGCGGTCATCACCAGCCACTGGCTGGCGGGCACCATTGCCTGGCCGCTGCCGACACTGGCGGCGAGCGACATCGTCTTTGCCCTGCTGTTCTGGCGCTACCTGAGCAGCACCCGTTCGGCGCAAGCCCTCACGCAATTGCACTGATTCAAAACCGTGCGCAACGCCCACCCCCCTCGTCGCCGGGGGGGTAATTTCTGCCCGCTCCCGCACGATGCCTCTCAGAACATCCACCTGCCGCCAACGGCCCATCCGAGGAGCACCACCATGCTGTATGAAAGCATCGATACCGCCGCCATCAACGCCGACGACCTGCCCTGGGTGCCTTTCGCGCCTTACAACGACGACGTGCTCATCAAGTACATCAAGTGCGATCCGGTGCGTGGCGAGGTCATTACCCTGCTCAAGGCGCCCGCCAGCATGACCCTGCCCAAGCACCACCACTCCGGCACCGTGATCGTCTACACCATCAAGGGTGGCTGGAAGTACCTCGAACACGACTGGATCTCCACTGAAGGTGGCGTGGTGTTCGAGACGGCCGCCACCAGCCATACGCCCATCGGCCTGCCCGAACACGGCGACGAGGTGATCACGTTCAACGTCACCCTGGGCGATCTCATGTACATGGACGAAAACGACAACATCGTTGCCATCGAGAACTGGAAGACCAGCGTGCAGCGCTACCTGGCCTACTGCGAGGCCAACGACATCCAGCCCAAGGACATCACCAGTTTCTCGGTGTGACCGATTCCCGGCGCCCCTCCCCGAGGGGGGCGCCCCACTCACTCCGCCAACAACAAGAACAGGAGTCTTCCATGATTCAGAAGTTTGCGCGCACCGGGCATTTCACACTGAAGGTGAGCATGCTGCTGGCGAGCTCCGTCGCCTGCGCCCAGGACACCCTGCCCTTCGCGCCGACGCCTTCGGCCAGCACCGCCGGGCCGACCCTGCAGGATTCCCATCACCAGAAGCGCCAGGCCCAGTCCCATGTACCGGCCGGTGCACCGAACATCCTGGTGATCATGCTCGATGACGCCGGTTTCGCCCAGGCCGACACGGTTGGCGGCGCCATCCACACCCCGACCCTGAGCCGGGTGGCCGACAGCGGTGTGCGCTACAACGCCTTCCATACCACCGCCATCAGCTCGGCCACCCGCGCCGCCCTGTTGACCGGCCGCAATCACCACCGGGTCGGCAATGGCGTGATCGCCGAGCTGGCCACAGATTGGGACGGCTACACCGGCAAGATTCCCAAGAGTTCGGCGACCATGGCCGAAGTGCTCAAGCAATACGGCTACAGCACCGCCGCCTTCGGCAAATGGCACAACACACCGACGTCGGAAACCACCGCTGCCGGACCGTTCGACAGCTGGCCGACCGGCTATGGCTTTGAACACTTCTATGGCTTCATGGCCGGGGAAACCTCCCAGTACGAGCCGCGCCTGTATCTCAACACCACGCCGATCGAACCGCCTCGTGATCCCAAGTACCACCTCAGCGAAGACCTGGCCAACCGCGCGGTGAACTGGCTGCAGGACCACAAGACCTACGCCCCGGACAAACCCTTCTTCATGTACTGGGCCCCCGGTGCCGTGCACGGCCCGCACCAGGTCAACGCCCAATGGGCCGACAAGTACAAAGGCAAGTTCGACGCTGGCTGGGATGCGTATCGCGAGCAGACCTTCGCCCGCCAAAAAGCCATGGGCTTCATTCCCAAGGACGCCAAGCTGACCCCGCGCCCCGCCGAGCTGCCGGCCTGGGACAGCCTCGACGCCGGGCAAAAGCAATACCAGGCGCGCCTGATGGAGGTTTACGCAGGCTTCCTCGAGCATGCCGATACCCAGGCCGGGAAGATCCTCGACGAGCTTGAGCTGGAGGGTAAACGCGACAACACCCTGATCTTCTATGTGCTCGGCGACAACGGGGCCTCGGCCGAAGGCATGGAAGGCACCATCAACGAACTGCTGGCGCAGAATGGCATTCCAGTGCCCAAGGAGCAGCAGCTCAAGGTACTCAACGGCAGCTACGGTGGCCTGTCGGCCCTCGGCGGCCCGAAACTCGAGAGCATGTACAACGCCGCCTGGGCCTGGGCGGGTTCAGGCCCCTTTATCGGGACCAAACTGGTGGCGGGCTACTTCGGCGGCACGCGCACGCCGATGGCGGTCTCCTGGCCCAAGCAGATCAAGGCCGATGCCAAGGTCCGCGGGCAGTTTCACCACGTCAACGACATTGTCCCGACGGTCTACGACCTCCTCGACATCAGCGCGCCCAAGGTGGTCAACGGCGTCGAACAGGACCCGATGGACGGCGTCAGCCTGCGCTACACCTTTGCCGACGCCGATGCGAAGTCGCGCAAACCCCCGCAGTACTTCGAAGTGCTCGGCAGCCGTGGCATCTACAAGGACGGCTGGATCGCCTCGGTATTCGGTCCGCGCAAACCCTGGGTGCAAGGGTTTGCCCAGTTCATGGGCTGGAACCCGGACAACGACCAGTGGGCGCTGTATGACCTTGGCAACGACTACTCGCAAGCCACGGATGTCGCTGCCAGCCACCCGGAAAAACTCGCTGAGCTGAAGGCCGAGTTCGATACCCAGGCCAAGGCCAACCACGTCTACCCGATCGGCGCCGGTCTGTTTCCCTTCATGAACCCGGATGTACGCCCGGGTACGGACAAACGTGAATGGAACTTCAGCGATCGCACCCAGCGCTTCCCGGAGTTCACCGCGCCCAACCTGCGCAGCCGCAACAACCGGGTACTGGTGACCGCCGACGTGCCGGCCAAGGCCAGTGGCGTGCTGTATGCCATGGGCGGGATCGGTGGCGGTGTCAGCCTGTACCTGGACGATGGTTATCTGGTCTACGAGTACAACGCCCTGGCCATTGCCCGGGTCAAGCTGCGCTCGACCGAACGCGTGCCGGCCGGTAAAGCCAACATCGAAGTGTTGACCCAAATGAGCACGACCAAACTGGGCGCGCCAGCCAATCTGAGCCTGCGCCTGGGGGGGCAGGAAGTCGCCAGCGGCGTGACGCCGTTCACCCCGGCATTCACCTTCACCGCCAGCGAAACCTTTGACGTGGCCCAGGACCTCGGCTCGCCGGTTGCCCTGGATTACTTCGACCGCGCGCCGTTCGCTTTCAACGGCAAGGTCGACGACGTGCATGTCGCTTACTTGCCCTGAACCCTTGCCCTGCCCAGGAGATTTCCATGGCCACTACCGAACTTAAGAACAAGAACGTCCTGATCACTGGCGCCGCTTCCGGCATCGGTCGCGCCGCGGCGCTGGCATTCGCCCGCCGTGGCGCCCGGATCATTGCCACCGACATCAATCTCGTTGCGCTCAGGCAGGTGCAAATGGACGTCGAAGCCCTCGGCTCCCGCTGCACCATCCATCAGCTGGATGTCTCCAGCAGCGAAGCCGTGCGGGAGCTGGCCGAGAAGCTCCATGCCTCGCTCGGGGCGCTCGACGTGCTGATCAACAACGCCGGCATCGGTTACCTGGGCCAGTTCCTGCAAAGCGACCTGGCCCACTGGCAACGGGTGCTGGACATCAACGTGATGGGGGTGGTGCATGGCTGCTATCACTTCATCCCGCAGATGCTCAAGGCCGGCGGGCCGCGCCATGTGCTCAACGTGGCGTCGGCGGCCGGTCTGTATCCGTCGCCGACGATGGCGGCCTATGCCGCCTCCAAACATGCGGTGTTCGGGTTCAACGAAGTGCTGAAGATGGAGTTGGCCGACAGCGATATCTGCGTGACCACGGTCTGTCCCGGCATCATCAATACGCCGATCACCCATGCCCGCAACAACGTCTCGCCCTCGGTCGACGAAGCCCAGCTCACGCGACTGCACAAGTACTATCAGACCAAGGGCTGTGGGCCTGAGGTGGTCGCCGAAGGCATGGTCCGCGCCGTGCAAAAGAGCCAGGACCTGTTGCTGGTCGGGCCCTTTGCGAAGGTGCTGTACCACCTGCGTCGCCTGTCCTTGAGCCTGTTGCGTCGCTTCGTGCTGAGCGACGCGCGCAAGGTCGGGTTTCTCTGATGGCGAGCGCTTCTCCCGCGGTGCAGGGGTTGCACTTGATGGCCAAGCCGGTCGGTCCGATCTGCAACCTCGATTGCAGCTACTGCTTCTACCTGGAAAAGGAGCAGTTGTACCCGCCCAGAGAGCGCTTTCGCATGTCTGACGAGGTGTTGCGCGCGTACATCCAGGGTTACATCGCCGCGCAACCCAGCCCCGAAGTGGAGTTCACCTGGCAAGGCGGCGAGCCGACCTTGCTGGGCCTGGATTTTTTCCAGCGGGCGGTGGCCTGTCAGCGCGAGTTAGGCGCCGGCAAGGTCATCCGCAATACCCTGCAAACCAACGGCACCCTGCTCGATGACGAGTGGTGTGCCTTTCTTGCCCGCGAGGGTTTCATGGTCGGCCTGAGCCTCGACGGGCCGCGTGAAGTCCACGACCTCTACCGGCCGGACAAGCGCGGCCGCTCCAGTTTCGATGCGGTCATGGCTGGCCTGGGCGTGCTGAAGAAACACGGGGTGCCGTTCAACGTGCTGGTCACCGTGGCCCGCGACGTGGCGAACCATCCGCTGGAAATCTATGGTTTTCTCAAGGCCCAGGGTGTGCGGCATATCCAGTTCAACCCGGTGGTCGAACGCCTTCCGGGCACGGCGGATGTCAAGCAGGGCCTGAGCTTCGCCACCCCGCCGGAACTGCGCCTGCACGCCCTGGACGAACCCGGGGTGGTCACGGCGCAGAGTGTCGAACCCGAGTGCTATGGCGATTTTCTCATCGCCATCTTCAACGAATGGGTACGCCATGACGTCGGCGACATCCATGTAATGAACTTCGAATGGGCCCTGGCGGCCTGGTGCCAGCTGGCGCCTTCGGTCTGCCTGTTCAGCCCGCGCTGCGGCAAGGCAGCGATCGTCGAACATGACGGCAGCGTCTACTCCTGCGACCACTTCATGTACCCGGAGTACCGCCTGGGCAATCTCAATGAAGATGACCCGGCCACCCTGCTCGCCTCCCCGGCCCAGCAGGCGTTCGGTGCGGCCAAGGAAACCACGTTGCCGACCATGTGCCGACAATGCGACTACCGCTTCGCCTGCCACGGTGAATGCCCGAAAAACCGCTTCATGACCGCGCCCAACGGCGAACCCGGACTGAACTACCTGTGCCCCGCCTACAAGAAATACTTCCGCCACCTGACGCCCTACATGAACGCCATGGCCCAGTTGATCAGCCATGACCAGCCCGCTTCACTGATCATGCAGGCCTTCGACGGCCCGCTGATCGTGCCGCTCAAGCCTGCGTGATAAGGGGGTGCACAACTGCACCTCCCTGCTGACGTGATTTCTCGACGCCCCTGATCCGCAAAATTGGCGTACCTGAACGGGATTCAAAAATCAAAAGATCGCAGCCTGCGGCAGCTCCTACAGGGATTTTTGTCCGTCCACGATATTGACGGTGTACCCGGTCAATGTAGGAGCTACCGAAGGCTGCGATCTTTTGATCTTCCTGCCCCCTCGTGAGGCCGAGCGGAGGTTCTGCGTAGTGGGCAACCCGGCATGGATGGCGGCGGACTCTGTAGGAGCGAGCTTGCTCGCGAAAAACCTGAGAGCACCGCGGGGTGTCAGGTTCCCCGCATCATCGTTGACCTCCATCGCGAGCAAGCTCGCTCCTAAAGAGCCCGCCGTATGGGCGGAACCATTAGCGGCCGTTACCGCAGGAATGGATATGTACACGAACAAAGAGCCTGGTCGGCCCGAAGGCCGCCAAGATCAAAAGATCGCAGCCTGCGGCAGCTCCTACAGGTTTTTTTGTCCGTACACGATATTGGTGGTGTACCCGGTCAATGTAGGAGCTGCCGAAGGCTGCGATCTTTTGATCTTCTTGCCCCCTCGTGAGACCGAGCGGAGGTTCTGCGTAGTGGGCACCGCGGCATGGATGCCGCGGTAGCCGCCCCCGACCATGGATGGCCGATGGCGGCGGGCTCTGTAGGAGCGAGCTTGCTCCGGGCGGCGTTCCGACGAAAGACCTGAGAGCACCGCGGGGTGTCAGGTTCCCCGCATCATCGTTGACCTCCATCGCGAGCAAGCTCGCTCCTACAGAGCCCGCCGTATGGGAGGAGCCATTAGCGGTCGTTACCGCAGGAATGGATAGGTACGCAAACAGAGAGCCTGGTCGGCCCGAAGGCCGCCAAGATCAAGATCAAAAGATCGCAGACAGCTCAGCGAGCCTTCCTGAGCAAAAAGTGCGACAACGCCGGTATCAGCACCAGCGCTCCAATCATGTTCCAGATGAACATGAACGTCAGCAGAATCCCCATGTCCGCCTGGAACTTGATCGGCGACCAGGCCCAGGTGATGACGCCCGCCGCCAGGGTGATGCCCACCAGAGCGACCACCTTGCCGGTGAACGCCACCGAGTTCTTGTAGGCCTCGGTCAACGACAGGCCGGCACGCTGCTGGGCCAGCTGCACACTGAGCAGGTACAGCGCGTAATCCACGCCGATCCCCACGCCCAGGGCGATCACCGGCAGCGTGGCCACTTTCACGCCCATGCCAAGACACACCATCAATGCCTCGCAGAGCACCGACGTCAGCATCAAGGGCACCACCGCCACCACGACCGCGCGCCAACTGCGAAAGGTGATGAAGCACAGCACGATCACCGCGCCATACACGTACACCAGCATGGTGCGGTTGGCCTCGCGGACCACGATGTTGGTCGCCGCTTCGATCCCCGCGCTGCCGGCGGCGAGCATGAACTGGCGTTCACCGTTGCTGTGTTCGCGAGCGAAGGCCCCGGCGACACTGACCACATGCTCGAGGGTCTGTGCCTTGTGGTCGGCCAGGTAGGCCACCACCGGCATCATCGAACAGTCGCTGTTGAACAGTTCGGGGTTGTTCACCGAGGCCTGTTGCGCGCCATAGTTGAGTACGTCCTGATTGCGCGCGATGGTCAGCATCTTAGGGTTGCCTTCATAGGAACCCGCGGTGATCTGCCGTACGGCGTTGACCAGCGACACGGTGGTCTGCACCCCCGGCTGCTGTTGCAACAGCCAGCCGAGACGGTCGGCCTCGACCAGGGTCTCGTACTTCAGGCAACCCTCGCTCGCGGTCTTGACCATCACGGCGAACTGGTCGCTGGACAGCGAGTAGTTGTCAGTGATGTAGGCATTGTCGCGATTGTAGCGGGAGTCTGCGCGCAGTTCGGGCGCACCCGGGTCAAGGTCGCCGATCTGCAACTGGGTGCTGACCATGAACCCGCCCGCCGCCAGCAACCCGGCGACGATCACGGCGACGGTGGCCCAGCGGCGCTCGGTAAAGCGATCGAGCAGGCTCCACAGATTGCCCAGGCCCTTGCCGCGCAGTTCCTTGTCTTCCTGACGCAGGCTGCGCGCCGCTGCCTTGCGGCTGACACCGCAATACGACAGCAGCACCGGCAACAGCACCAGATTAGTGAAGATCAACACCGCCACACCGATGCTGGCGGTGACGGCCAGGTCCTGGATCACCGGGATGTCGATCAGCATCAGCACGGCAAAGCCAACCGCATCGGCGAGCAAGGCCGTCAGCCCCGCCAGGAACAGACGGCGAAAGGTGTAGCGCGCCGCGACCAACTGGTGTGTGCCGCGCCCCACATCCTGCATGATGCCGTTCATCTTCTGCGCACCGTGGGACACGCCGATGGCGAACACCAGGAACGGCACCAGGATCGAGAACGGGTCGAGCGCATAGCCCATCAGCGCGACCAGACCCAGTTGCCAGGCCACGGCGATCACCGAACAGAGAATCACCAGCGTGGTGCTGCGCACGCAGCGGGTGAAGAAATAGATGATCGACGTGGCGATCAGCGCAGCAGCGCCAAAGTACATCATCACCAGCACCAGGCCGTCGATCAGGTCGCCGACCAGCTTGGCGAAGCCGATCACCCGGACCTTGATCGGGCCCATGCCCTCCTCGCCCCGGGCATGGGTTTCATTGCCGCCGGTGAACTCGTACTTGTTACGCAATTGCTCTTCGAGAACCCGCGAGAAAGCGTGGTAGTCGATGGCCTGGCCGGTGACCGGATCTTTCTCCAGCAGGGGCACGAAAATCATGCTCGACTTGAAGTTGTTGCCCACCAGGCTGCCGACGATGCCGGATCGGGCAATGTTCAAGCGCAGCTGCTCGACGCCCTTGGCCGAGCCGTCGTAGGCATCGGGCATCACCGGGCCGCCGCGAAACCCCTCTTCGGTCACTTCGGTCCAGCGCACCGCCGGCGTCCACAGCGACTTGACCCAGGCACGGTCCACACCCGGGGTCACGAACAGGGTGTCGTTGATCTGCTTGAGCACATCGAGGTACTGCGGGTCGAAGATATCGCCTTCGGTGTTTTCCACTACCACCCGCACCGCATTGCCGAGCCCGCGCAAGGACTGGCGGTTTTCCAGGTAGTTCTGAATGAACGGCTGGCTTTGCGGCAGCATTTTTTCGAAGCTGGCAGTCAGGCTCAGACGAGTGGCTGCGAAGTAACCGAGCAGCACGGTGATCACCAGGCAACTCAGCACCACCAGCAGGCGGTTGTTGAAGATCAAGCGTTCGAGCAGGTTGCCGGAACGGGCGTCGAAGCCCTTGAGCTCCCGCACCACCGGCATCGTATCGAGTTCGTAGGTACCCATATCGTGTCTTGTCTCTTTTGTTGTACGCAGTTGGGCTTATTCGAGGGGTAGCTGGCGAAGACCGCGGGCGCCGGCCAGTACCAGTGCACCGGCCGTTGACACTTGCGCCGCGGCCACCGGCGCCAGGCCGTTTTTCGCCTGCAGCTTGAAACTTACGCCATCGTCGTTGCTGACCAGTACATGGCCGGCCTGGCTCAACAGGATGATCCGACCGTCTGCAGTGACCGTGCCGGCGGTGATGCTCAGGGGCAGGCCAAGCTCGACCTTGTTCCAGTGGGCGCCGGCATCGACGCTGCGGTAGGCGTTGCCGCGCAGGCCGAACACCAGCACCGCGCCGGGCTTGCCGACAATGCCGAAAAAACTGCCGTTGTAGGGCGTGGGGGTGGCCTTGAAACGCTCGCTGGCTGGGTCGAACTTGAGCACCAGGCCCTGCTCGCCGACAACGAACAGTTCATTGCCGGCCGGGCGCAAGGCGTACAGGTTCAAGGCACTGGGGTTGTCGGTCCGGTCCAGCCACGGCGTCCAGCTGCGGCCACCGTTGTCGGTACGGAAAATCAGGTTGAAGGCGCCGACGATGTAACCGATCTGGTCATTCTCGAACCACACATCGAGGAACGGCTTGTCGGCGCCCTCCTCGAACATGCGCTGGGCATCGACCAACAAGCTTGCGACCGCCTCGTCGTCCGGCCGAGCCGCGGCCTGCTTGCGGTAATACGCGAGCAGGGTCGAGCCGACGTCGCGGCCATCGAATTGACGGCTCCAGCTTTCACCCGCGTCGCTGCTGTGCAACACCACGCCGTCATGGCCGACGGCCCAGCCCTGGGACGGACTGGGGAAATGCACGGCCACCAGGTCAGAGCTGACCGGTACCCTGGCTTGACGCCATTGCAGGCCTGCATCGTCCGAATAGAAAATGTGGCCACGCTGGCCGACCGCGACCAGGCGCCCGCCGGCACTGGCCAGTCCCGTGAAAATGCCATGCAGCGCCTTGTCGGTCTGCAACGCCGGCCGGTCGAGGGTATCGGCGAAATCCGCCGCCACCACCGCACGGGTGAAAGGCAAGGCCAACGCGGCACCCAGTGCAATGAGCACTGTCCATCTGAATTTGTTCATCGCTGTTTCCCGGATAAAAAAAGCCACCGGAAGAGGTGTGGCCTCTCCCCGATGGCAAATACCACATGGAGTCCTGTCAGCGGATTCCGGCACCGGCCAGCGATTCCGGAGCCCACTGGGCCTTGGAGAGCGGCTCGATGTACTTCACACCACCGTACGGCCCGTACATCCCGGTGATGTTGTAGCTACCGGTGATGAAGTCGTAGAACAGGTGGTTGTCCGAGTTCGGCGCCTGCACGTCGTAGCTGTAGGCCATGTGGGCGAAGGCGCCGCGGTACAACTTGCCGCTGGCGTCGTATTCGTCCGAAGCCAGGGCAATCCAGCTGTCCTCATCGAGGTAGAAGGTGCGCTTGCTGTAGATGTGGCGCTTGCCCGGCTTCAGGGTCGCTTCCACGACCCACACGCGGTGCAGTTCCCAGCGCATCAGGTCAGGATTGACGTGGTTGGGGGTGGTCACGTCTGCGGCCACCTTGTGGTAGTTCAACTTGTAGGTGTTGTACGGGACGTACATTTCCTTCTTGCCCACCAGCTTGAAGTCGTAACGGTCCAGGGCACCGTTGAACACCCAGGAATCGTCATAGGTCGAGCTGCCGGCCGACCCCGGGTTCGGCGTGTCGTAGGCGATGTCCGGCGCCAGTTTCACCCGGCGTTGTCCCGGCAGGTACTGCCAGCCACGGCGGCCTTGCTTGAGCGGGTTGACCGCATCGACCACCAGGATGGCTTCTCCGGCGCGGCGTGCCGGGCCCTGGTAATACAGCTTGGTCTTGAAGAACACGTCGCTCTCGTTGGCCGCCGTGGTACGGGCCGGGTCGTACAGCGGGTACTCGATGTAGGCGTTGCCGGTGGTGGCGAGGGTCGCCCTGCCCGAGGAGTCGACGTTCCAGGAGTCGTACTTGGAGTTCAGCGCAAAGCCCTGATAGCGCAGCAGGTGGTTCCACATGGCTTCATAGCCATCGGCGGGGATCGGGAACGGCACGCCGGGCAACGCATTGTCCAGGGCGACTCCACCCTCGGTGGTTTTGGTCCCCACGGCGTTTTTCGCCGTGTTGTCCAGCAATCGCTGAGGCATGGCCACGGTACGGTGGGTCGGGTAGACATCGACGCGGAACGACGGGAAGCGCTTGAGCAGTTCCTGGGTCGAGGCTGTCATCTTGCCGGCGTACTGGGCAGCATTACCGGCGTTGATCACCGTCAGCGGCTTTTCATTCTCGAAGGGGTCGGGGCGAAACGAGCTGCCCGCCTGGTAGCTGGCCGGCGCCTGGGTCAGGCCACCGGTATAGGCCGGGATGCTGCCGTCGGCATTGCCGGCTTTCTCGGCGCCGACGCCGGTCAATGTGCTGCCAAGCCGGGCGGCCTGGTCGGAAGATACGGCCGCGTGGGCGGCACCGGTTACCGCCAGCGCAAGGGCTGCGGCCAATACGGATTGGGCAAGTTTCATGGGGTCTCTCCTGTTGCCTGGCAACGTTCGATCAGATAGTCGTTTTGAAGGTGAAGGTGACCATGCCGCGATCCTTGAGCTGGGCCGATGTACCGCCAAAGGCAGTGGCCTGCCCCGGCGTGCAGTTGTACTGGCCATTGGCGCCGGGTACGGCACCTTCTCCCTGGCTGCCGGCATTGCCGGCGCGGTCGCAGGTATCGAACGGACCGAAGTTGTCCACGTACTTCAGGTCGAAGCGATACTGGTTGTGCACGTCCATGCCAACGCCGATCGAATAGCTTCCGGAGTCTTCGTTGCCCCCCATCTGGACGGCTGAATTACCATTGAGGCCGACGTTGTAAGTGGCCGGCATGTAGAAATCGATGCCGGGGAAAACCTGATACCAGGTCGGGTTGAAGTTGACGCCAATGACGTAGTTGTCCTTGCTGACCTTGTCCACGCCGCGGTACCAGTCCTCGCCCTTGAACAGCTGCTTGTTGTCGGTCACGTCCAGCCAACGGCTGTAGCCCAGTTCCACCAGCAGCGAGGCGCTGTCCCACACCGGTGTGTCGGCGAAGGTGGTCAGGCCGTTGAGCACCGCATGCACGGTGTTGCCTCGGGCCACGCCGTTGTTGCCATCGAAACTGCCGATGAATCCGGGCAGACCGGCAGCGGCCGCGGCCGGGCTGACGGTGGCGGCGACACTGGCCAGCGGCATGTTCTCGCGGTAGTTGAGGTCGAAACCGACGCTGACCCCGGCGATGCTCTTGGACAGGCTGATGCCGTAGATATCGATATCATCGACGTAGAACTGGTTGTAGCTGCCGATGTTGCCCGAGATCAGCTGCGCCGGGCCGACAGCCGTCGGCTGCAGGACCAGGTTGGGCAGGATGTCCGAGGTGTTGCGGTAGTAGAAGCCCAGGGTCCCATCCAGCCATTCCGGGCTCCACTTGGCCATCAGGCCGAAGTCGCCGTGATTGTCCGGGGTGAAGGTGTGGCCGTTGGTCAGGCGCAGGAATTCATTGGCGCCAATGGGGCCCGGGGCACCGAAGAGTGGATTGCGTCCACCGATCAGCGACAGGTTGTGCCCGCCACTCTGGATGCCGTCGTTGAACCCCAGGTAAGTACCCGATTCAGGCAGGCGCGAGGCGTCCCAACCGAGGAAGTACTGGGCGCTCAGGGTCAGCTCCGGGCCAAAGGTCAGGCTGCTGGACAACTGGTTGCGCGGGATGAACAGTTCCTTGGCCTCGGTGCCCGGCACTGTCAGCCCCTTGGTGATGTCCAGGCCCGACTGGCCATAGCTGTTGCCATGGGCGAAGGCCAGGATGCTTTCGCCCCAGTACTGGGTATGGCTGCCCAGCTTGGCACTGAGCAGGGTTTCGTCACCGACCTCGGTGCTGCCAAACACGAAGGCATCGAGGATTTCCGCAGACGGTCCGTTGTAGTAACGGTCGGCATAACCGCTGATATGGCGTGAGTCCGGTACGCCGTTATTGAGCTGGTTGGTAGAGGCGTTGGCACTGCCGACATTGTCATAGGCATGGTCGTACCAGCTGTTGGCACTGACGCGAAAGCCGGCCTTCTGCTTGTAGACCACGTCCAGTTCCGAGAGCACGTCCAGGCGCTGGGACACCGCACTGCCCGATGAGAAGTTGCGGTTGCCATCATTGTTGTTCCAGCTGTTGGCCAGCTTGCTGTTGGCACTTTCCACGCGCTGGCCGTAGTTGAGCTTGAAGGTGTTGTCGAAACGCACCGACAGGTCTTCGTTGCCCGTATCGATTTCCAGGGCTTGCGCGGGCGCGATGCCCATCCCGGCCAGGATTGCTGTAGCCAAAAGCCCTCGACGCAGGTTTGCATGGCAGATCTTATTGTTGTTGTTCATCTAACGGGCTCACCTTCTCTGTGGTTCATGAAAACGCATTGAAACGGCACTGCGACGCTGTCCTTAGGTGCGCTGCAGGATGGTTACCGATACCGAACGACCCAGCGCCGCGTTGTGCGCAAGGGCCGTCCGGACACCGTTGTCGTGCCTGGACGGCGCCGTGCCGCGCAACTGCCAGACCAATTCAGTGATTTGCGCCAGCCCCGTTGCTCCCGGGGCATGGCCGCGACCGAGCAATCCGCCGGAGGCGCAGACATCGACCGGGGTGCCGCGGCTGTTGCGTCGTTCGCGCACGAAGCCGTCGATACCTTCCTCCCGGCACAAACCGAGGGCGGCGCTGTACACCATGAAGTCGCCGACGCTCTGGTCATGCAGCTCCACGGCCTCGATCTCGTCGGCACCGATACCGGCGTGCTCATACGCCAGTTGCGCAACCCGCCGGGTCGTGGCGCGCCCCAGCACATCGAGCACACAGCCGGACTCCTGCTCGGAGGCCAGGTCGCTACCGCGCACACAGGCCCTGACGGCCACACCACCGCGAGCGCCGTAGCGGGCCAGGAAACCCGGGGTACACAGCAGCACCGCCGCCGCCCCGCTCGCCGGCGGGCAAAGGTAGCGAGCCCGCCAGCCATCGAGTGCCGTGCTGCGGTTGAGCACAGCCATGGGGTTTAGCATGGCCTTGCTCCGGGCCTGACTGAGTACCTGCTCGAAGCTGCTCTGGGCCACGCCCATGCGGGTCAGCAACCAACTGGTCTGGGCCGCGAACAGCGCGGCAGGATGCTCGCGCCGGGCAAAATGAGCCTGGCAGGCATCGGGCTGGCCGAGGCCGTCCCAGGCCTGCGGCGCGCTGTCGTCCAGACCAAAGAAGGCGCGGTGGGTAACGTTCGCCGGCATGCATTCGAAACCCAGTGCCAATGCGCATTCGGCCTGACCGGACAACACGCTGTGACGCGCCAGCTGCAAGGCGCTGCTGGCTGCCGTGCAGCCGTCCGCGAGGGAAAATACCGGGACACCGGTCAGGCCGACCTGGGCCAGGACCTGCTCAGTGCAACCGACAGCGCTGCTCACGCTGGCACTGAACACCTGGTCGACCAGGTCATAGTCAATGCGCGCATCGTCGAGCGCCTGGCGCATCGCCCTGCCCGCCAACGCAGCGACACTGTCGCCAGCGCCCAGCGGGACGAACGCAGACATGCCCACCCCCGCAATCAGCACGCTTTGACTCATACGCCTTACCTCGTTAGTCGGCTGGAGCCGATCCTCTCTTGTCTTCGAGCAACGCTCGGCAAGCGGCAGATCCGCCGGGCCGGGTTGGTTCAAGTGAGGTCCAGACTATCGGTCAGGCACGATCCAACCCCCCCATCGTCAGGGGGGGTGGAAGAACAAGGGGGGAAAAGGTTCTTCAAGCATTTGCGGAGAACCGTAGGAGCCAGCCTGCTGGCGATGGACTCCAGTGCACCGCGTTTATCCAGTTCACACGCGTAATCGTTAACGACCATCGCTGGCAAGCCAGCTCCCACAGGGCACCGCGTCCGGGTCCAAACCAGTGAAAGCCCAAAAAAGGGGCCTTGACGGACACTGCATCTGTGGCGAGGGAGCTTGCTCCCGCTGGGGCGCGAAGCGGCCCTGAAAATGGGCCTGCTGCGCAGTCCAGCGGGACGGTGCGGCGATCCGACAAGCTCCCTCGCCACAGATGCTTATTGTTCGATCTATCTATTAAGTGAGGCGCCGCGGCTCGGCAATAATGCGCGAGCAGAAAGACCAGGTTTCAGCTGGCTGGATCGAGGATGCCAAGCATGTAGGCACGATCCACCACATGCTTGCGGGTGCCGGCCTGGAACTTGCCGAACAGGTTCTTCAAATGCCATTTCACGGTTTCTTCGCCGACATTCAGCGCCAGGGCGATCTGCTTGTTCGACAGGTTACGTGCGAGCAATTGCAAGACTTCGCGTTCCTTGGGTGTCAGCAACCGGCTGGGCGACACCGTGCTGGTCGCCAGTGGCGCCGGCGCGGGGGGTGGTGTGTCTTGCGCAGTGCTCGGGGGTACCTCGTGCCGGATCTGGCGCACCCATTTGAGCAATTGCGGATGGGTGTCTTCGACAATCCGCCGCAGGCCGTTTTCCTCGGCCAGGCTGATCGCTTCACGCAGGCAGGCCAGGCCGTTGCCGCCCGACTCGTGGAGCGCCAATGCCTTGAGCAGTTTGATCTGCACGATTTCACGGCCGCGACGAATGCGCTCGGCTGTTTCACCGGCACGCTCCAACAGTTCCAGCATCCCTTGCCAGTCACGTTGCACATGGGCGATATAGGCCTTGGCCAGCATCACCATCAAGGCCAGTTCCGGCCCGAGCAAGCCTGTTTGTTCATGCGCGACCTGCGGCACCTGGGCATCGAGCCGGCGCCCCAATGCCAGGCAGGTATCGGCCCGGCCTTGCAGTGCGTGCAGGCGAATCTGCTCGGCCAGGGCGGCAATGCAGAAACGCGCAATACCGCGCTCTTCGCCGAGCACGAACAGCGCCTCGAGCAGGTCATAACCACGATGGCCCTGGCCCTGCAGGACCGCCAGGCGAGAGGCGGTGACAAAGCCCAATACAATCGCATCCGGAGAAGCCAGGCGCTCGACCACGTCCAGACGGTTGGCCAGGACCGTGGCGGCTTCTTGCAACTGATCGCGCTCGAGCAACACTGTAGCCAGTCCGCTGGCCAACATCACCGCCACCGGACTGCGTCGGCCAATGTCCTGTTCGGCGCGAGCCAGGCAGTCGCGCAGCGCTCTTTCGGCCGGCACGAGGCGACCTTCGTTGACATAGCTGAGGCCCACCACCCATTCGCCAAAACCGCGGATGGCGTCCAGGCCTGAGCTCCAGGCATACAGCGGTGCCCGCTGAAAGATCCGTCGAGCTTTTTCCGGTTGGCCCTGAAACAGGGTCAGGCGCGCGATCTGGTTGGCGAAGACTGCCTGTAACTTGATCTCGCCAGTCGGCAATGCGTCCACCCAAGGGGTCACCAGCGCCAGCGATTCGTCCGGCCGGTCGGCAAAATAGGCGGCGGTGGCAACAATCATCGCTGCTTCGCAACGCGTGCTGTCATCGGTCGCCGGGTCCTGCCGCAGACCGGCGACCAGGCGCACTGCTTCCTCATGCCGATCGCTCATGGCCAGGGACCAGGCGGCCGCCAGGCACATGCGCGAGCGCGATTCGACCTCCTGCGCCGGCAGCTCCTCCACCCATTCCAGGACCCGGCTGAACTGCCCGCGCAACATGATTTCGTACAGGCATTGCTCGATCATCTGATAGGCCTGGCGGGTGCGCCCGGCCAACAGGTAATGACGAGCCGCCTGCTCCAGGAATTCATGGGCCTCGAGCCAGCTGGCCGCCCGCTCATGCAGGTCCAGGCGTCGGGTCTCGGGCAGACTGGCATAGCGCCCCAGCAGGAACTCCCGGGCCAGCGGGTGGATACGCACCCATTCACTGTCCACGCTTTCGACAAAAATCGGCGTCGCCACGCACAGCTCCTGCAAGCGCAGGCCGGCCTGCTCGTCGCCGGTCAAGGCGATGCACAGGGACGGATGCAACATTTCCAGCAGCGCAATGCTGATCAGAAATTCAATCTGTTCGGCGGGCAGGTGGGCGATCAGGGTGTCGACAAAATAGCGTCGTATATCACCGGTCCCTGCCGACAGCTCTTCGACCGCCGCGACCACGCTCGGGCTTTTTTCGATGGAAGCGATCGCCAGTTGCAGGCCCAGTGACCAGCCCTCGGTGGCTTCGTGCAAGCGCACGCACAGGTCCGGATCGATACGATGGCCGAAGCGGCTGCTGAGGATCGCCACGGTTTCCTCCACCCGCAGGCGCAAGGCGTCCGCGCCGATGACGACATAGAAGCCGCGGGCCTGCAGGTCGGCCACCTGCAGGTTCAGGCGCCCACGGGAAGCCATGATGATGCGCAGGTTGGCCGGGGCATTGTGCAGCAGGTAGGCCAGGCAATGCCGCACAGTGGTTTCGGGTAGCCGGTCGGCTTCGTCGAGCATCAGCACGATTTCGCCCCCCAGGTCCGCGACCTCGGCCAACCAGTCGGTCAGCCCTTCCATCTCGTCGCGGCCGGGTCCGGGCATGCGCTCCAGGAAACCGGCAAAGGTTGCCCGTCCACTGCCAATGGCCATGGCCGCGGACAGTCCCCCGGCGAATCGAACGCCATCGTCATGTTCATCGAGCGTCAACCAGGCCACCACCGCCCCACGGGAAAGAAACTCCCGGCGCCACTGGGCCAGCAGAAACGTCTTGCCGAACCCCGCCGGGCCTTGCACGGCAATGGCCATCTTGTCCGCCAGGGCCGCGGAGTCGATGCTCAGCCGCTCACGCATGTGAGCGGTTTTCTGACTTCGCGGTGGCGTGGTCTTGAGAACCAGTTCCGGTGCAATGCGATCCATGGGGGGCCCTTTGGACTGGGGTACAAAGTATCGCTGGTTATAAACGATAGTCCCGGAACTGTTCGCGCAATTTCATTTTTTGCACTTTACCCGTTGCGGTATAGGGCAGTGCCTCGACGAAAGCCACCGCGTCGGGCAGCCACCACTTGGCCACGTGGTTCTGTAAAAAGCCGAGCAACTCGTCCCGCGTCGCCAACATGCCCTGCTTGAGCACCACCACCAGCAATGGCCGTTCCTGCCATTTGGGGTGAGGCACGCCGATGACCGCCGCTTCGGCCACCGCCGGGTGACCGCAGGCGGCGTTCTCCAGGTCAATGGAGGAAATCCATTCGCCGCCGGACTTGATCACATCCTTGGCCCGATCGGTGATCTGCATGTAGCCATCCGGGTCGATGGTGGCGATATCGCCAGTGACCAGCCAACCCTGTTCATCCAGCAAGTCCCCGCCCTCGCCCCGGTAATACTGGCTGGCGATCCACGGCCCCTTGACCCGCAAATGGCCGGACGCCTGGCCGTCACGGGGCAGCTCGGCACCGTCTGCATCGACGATTTTGATCCTTACCCCGAACAACACCCGGCCTTGCTTGGCCTGCAGGTCGATGCGCTCGTCGAGCGAGGCGTCGCGGTGCTTGGGCAAGGCATTGCAAACCGTGCCCAGAGGCGACATCTCGGTCATCCCCCAGGCTTGCAGCACCCGGGCGGCAAAACGAGTCTCGAAGGTTTCCACCAGGCTGCGCGGCGCTGCGGCCCCACCCATCACGACCCGGTTCAGGCACAGGTCCGCGGTCGGCATCAGCCCGGCGTTATGCACATGCTGCTGCAGGCTCATCCACACCGTGGGCACGCCCAGGGCCAGGGTGACTCTTTCACGCTGCATCAAGTCATACAGGCTGGCCCCGTCGAGGTCAGCGCCGGGCAGGACCAGGCGCGCACCGCACATCGCCGCCGAATAGGGCATGCCCCAGGCGTTGACGTGGAACATGGGCACCACCAGCAGCGCCGTATCGGCCGAGGACAGGTTGAACCCGTCCGACGTGCAGGTGGCCATCGAATGCAGCAAGGTCGAGCGATGGGAGTACAACACCCCTTTCGGATTTCCGGTGGTGCCCGAGGTGTAGCACAGGGAGGCCGCCACGCGCTCATCCAGGCAGGGCCAGGCGAACGTCTCGGGTTCATCGCCGATCAGGTCTTCGTAGCACAGCAGGTTGGGCACGACGATGGGCGGCATCTGGCTGCGCTCGGCCAGGGCGACGAACGCCTTGACCGTAGTCAGTCGCGGCGCAAGCTGCTCGATCAGGGCCGCGAACGACAGGTCGAAAAATAGGTACTGGTCTTCGGCATGGTTGGCGATGAACTCGATCTGCTCGGCAAACAGCCGCGGGTTGATGGTGTGCAATACCGCGCCCATGCCCGAGACACCGTAGAACATTTCCATGTGCCGGTAGCCGTTCCAGGCCAGGGTGCCGACCCGCTCGCCGGGCTGCACGCCGAGGTTTGTCAGGGCATTGGCCAATTGTCTGGCACGCCGGCCGATGTCGGCGTACGTGCAGTGATGCAGCGTGCCGTCCTGCAGGCGCGAGGCTATCTCGACCTGGGGGTGCGAGCACACCGCGTGCTCCAGTACCGAAGAAATGAGTAAGGGGTGATCCTGCATCAGACCCAGCATGGCAATCGCTCCGTTGTGGTTTTTGTAAGGTTCGGGCGGTTGTATTCTGCGCAGGCGCCGGGCATTTATTTGATAAAACGTGCCAATCATTTGATACTTTGCGCCATTCATCCTCAAAGGCGTGTGCCATGGATACTCATCTCATTCGCAGCATGTGCCTGTACGGTGCCCGCGAACTGATCGCCGATCTGCACGGCGACCCCTGGCGAGTGGCCCATGGGGCATCGATTGCCTCGCAGTCGCTGGACCAGCTGGACGTCCTCCTGCCGGTGCCGAAGGTGGTGCATTTTCTCGACCTGGCCGCCCGGGAAACCGGTCGCGAGGACTTCGGGTTGCTGCTGGCACAGAAGCAAGGGATGGGCGTATTGGGCAGTGCGCTGCTCGACATCGTCAGCGAAGCGACCACGGTGGGCGACTGGCTCGAACGCCTGTCACGTTACTTCCACGTGTTGATGTCCGGTGCCCTGGTGCACCTGGAGCAACACGAACTGGGAATGACCGTGCACTACGAAGTGACCGCGACGGCCGGAATCGACGAAACCCAGTCCGTCCACCTGGGCCTGGCCCTGCTCGCGCGCAAACTGCGCGGCGCGCTGTATCCGCAGTGGTCGCCCGAACGCGTGATGCTGCGTTGCCGGGAACCCCATAGCCGCGCCAGCTACACACGGATGTTCGGGCAGAACGTGTTCTTCAATCAGGAGTGCAACGGCATGCTGCTCAGCCACCAGGTGCTGGCACATCCACTGAACGAGCAACAGCCCTTCTCCCGCCCCGCCCTGCTTGACTACCAGCGGGAAAACCAACAGCGCCGCAACCGCAGCCCGGCCTCGGCAACCGAAGATTCAGTGCGCAAACTGCTGTCCAGCAGCGGTGCGCCCCTGGACGCCGTCGCCCTCAATCAACTGCAGAGCCGCCGCACCCTGCAACGCAGGCTGGCCGGCAGCGGCACCACCTTCCAGGCCATCAAGCAGCAGACCAAGCTGGACCTGGCCCGCAAATACCTGAGCCAGACCGACTTGAAGCTTTCACAGATCGCCGAGGTGCTGGGTTTTTCCAGCCTGAGTGCATTCAGCCGTTTTTTCCACAACGCCCAGGGCTGCGCGCCCAAAGCCTACCGGGCGCAGGCTGCGGACACGAACCCGCGGTTCACTTCGCCTTAGGGGCCCCCGGGAAACGGGTTAATCCGATTACGACTAATGCTTAGTGCTTATCGTGATTAACCTCGCTGGAAAGTTCCGGCCCAGCAGCAATACTCCACTCTGTTTCGAAAACCATTCGAGAATAGCGTGGGGCAATAAGTCATGAACTTGAGCGTCTGCGAAGCGAAAGAACCTCGACTTTCGTTAATCAAACGATGCCTGCGCCAGCCGTTACTGCACTTTTTAGTTGCCGGTTTTGCACTCTTCGTACTGTACGGAGGTTTGCACCGTTCAACGGTCAATCAAGATCCGCAACGCATCGAAATCACTCCTGAAGTTGTTCAGCGGATCGCGATTTCCTGGCTGGCACGTTGGCAACGCCCCGCCTCGGAGCAACAGTTGCAGGCCCTGATTGATGACTATGTGAAAGAGGAAATCCTCTATCGCGAAGCACTGAAACTTGGCCTGGACAAAGACGACACCATCATTCGCCGCCGACTGGCGCAAAAAATGGATTTCCTCGCCGAAGATGTCGCCTCACTTCGCGAACCGGCCCCGGGTGTACTGGAGGCCTGGTACAACCAGCATCAGGACCAATATGCCCCGCCGCCCCTCGCGACCTTTCATCATGTGTTCTTCGCCCTGGACAAACGCGGCGCGGATGCGCAGGCCCAGGCTCAAGCCGCGCTGAGGGGGCTGACGGACAGGAACAGCGGTGAAGGCGATGCGTTCATGTTTAACAGCGCCTACACAGAGCAATCACAGGATCAAGTGGCGCGGGTCTTCGGTTCAAAGTTCGCCGTTTCGTTGTTCCAGCAAACGCCGGGACGTTGGGTGGGGCCTGCGGAATCAGGTTTTGGCTGGCATCTGGTGTGGATCGATACGCTGGCCAAACCACCGGCACCGGCTTTCGAGACCGTGGCCCAACAGGTCAAGTCCGATTGGTTGTCCGAGCAACGCAGCGAATCGAAACGCGCGAATTTCGATGCACTCAAAGCACGCTATGAAGTCGTGGTGATAATGCCAGCCTCCGCCGCTGACGTTGCCGCTATCCAGACGGAGCGGCCGTGATGAGGCGCAGGGTCTGGCTGCTGTTGCTGCTCGGGCTCATGGCATTGAGCGCCATGGCCCATGAATCACGTCCCGCGTACCTGGAACTCAACGAAACGGCTGCCGGGCGCTATGACGTACTGTGGCGCACGCCAGTGCTGTCAGGCATGCGCTTGCCGATTGCGCTGCGGTTTGCCGAAGGTGTGCGCACTGTCGTTGAACCGGTGGAAAGCCAACTGAACGATTCGTTGATCGAACGCCGGGCCATTGAAGCCGGTCCCGCCGGCCTGGTCGGGCAGCGCATCGAGTTTGTCGGCCTGCAAGCGAGCATCACCGATGTGCTGGTGCGTGTCTCGCGCCTGGACGGCAGCCTGACCACCACCCTCGTCCACCCCGCGCAACCCTGGATAGAAATCGCTGCCACGCCGGGAATGTTCTCGGTGGCCGGTGCGTTTCTGGTCCATGGCGTCCAGCACATCCTCGGGGGCTTCGATCACTTGCTGTTCGTTTTCGGTCTCCTGCTGCTGGTGGGAAATGGCTGGATGCTAGTGAAGACCATCACCGCGTTCACCCTCGCCCACTCCATTACCCTGGCGCTCGCAGCATTGGGCGCGGTGCAGCTTCCCGGCCCGCCTGTGGAGGCGACGATTGCCCTGAGCATCCTGTTGCTGGCGGTGGAAATCGTCCGCAAGAACCGTGGCGACGTCAGCTTCACCATCCTATGGCCATGGGTGGTGGCGTTCTGTTTTGGCCTGTTGCACGGTTTTGGTTTTGCCGGTGCGCTGGCGCAGATCGGCTTGCCCCAGCGCGACCTGCCGCTGGCGCTGTTCACGTTCAATGTCGGCGTCGAGATCGGCCAGCTGATGTTCGTCGCCGCCGTACTGTGCCTGCGAGCGCTGTTGCTGCGTTGTCGGCTGCCACGGTCCGCGCTCCTGTATGCCCGACCGGTTGCGGCCTACGGGTTGGGAACCCTGGCGGCCTTCTGGTTTTTCGAACGAGTCTCGAGCTTCTGGGCCTGAACTTCACCTTGTCACTGCCGTATTCCGGAGACGTGGAATATGAAAACCCCTACACACTTCAGCACGCCGTCACTGCTCGGTTGCGCCGTGCTCACTGTCAGCTCGTTGGCATTGGCAGAGGGCAACCCGGACCGGGAGGTTTACTTTGGCCAGACGCACTCGCACAGTTCCTGGTCGATCGATGCCTACCTGATCGGCAACCATCAGGTCGATCCCGAGCAGGCCTACCAATACTCGCTTGGCATGCCGGTCAAGCATCCGATGGGGTTTGAAGTGCAGCTCAAAGGTCGACCGCTGGATTTCCATGGCGTGACCGATCATTCGGAATACGTGGGCGTGATCGCCCTGGCCAACGATCCGAAATCAGACTTCAGCAAACTGCCCATCGCGCAAAAACTGATTGCCAAGACGCCGGCGGATTTCAACCGGGTGTTCAAGTGGATCGCCGGCAGCTTGAACAACCCCATCAAGGAACTGATTGATCCGAAGGTGGCTGGCAACATCTGGCAGCAGAACATCGCCATCGCCGACAAGTACTACAAGCCCGGCAAGTTCACCACCTTCGTCGCCTATGAATGGACCTCGGCACCGAACAATCAGAACATGCACCGCAACGTGTTTTTCCGTGATTCGAAGAAGGTGCCGGACCTGCCCTTCACGGCCCTCGACTCGAGCAAACCCGAGGACTTGTGGAGCTGGATGGACGATCAACGGAAAAAGGGCAACGAAATACTGGCGATCTCCCACAACGCCAACCTCAGCAACGGCCTGATGTTTCCGGTGGACGTCGATGACCGTGGCCGCCCCATCGATGCGGCGTGGGCCGAAACGCGGATGCGCAATGAATCGCTCACGGAGATTCACCAGGTCAAGGGCACTTCCGAAACCCACCCGGAACTGTCGCCAACCGACGAATTTGCCAATTATGAAATCATGAGTTTCCTGATCGGCATCGACAACAGCACCTCCAAACTCAACGGCAGCTACATCAGGCAAGCCTGGCAAAACGGCATGGCCATGCAGGAAGCCCGCGGCTACAACCCGTACAAGATGGGCGTGGTCGGCGCCAGCGATTCGCACAACGGGGTGATTCCCTATTCGCAGAGCAACAACTTCGGCTCCCATGGTTTCACCGACAGCACCCCGGCGGCGCGGCTTTCCGGCAAACAGAACTCGGGCATGATCGCCCTGCAAACCAGCACCTCCGGTCTTGCCGGTGTCTGGGCGGAAGAAAACACCCGTGAATCGATCTTCGATGCCATGAAGCGTAAAGAGGTGTACGGCACCAGCGGCGTGCGCATCCCCGTGCGCATGTTTGGTGGCTGGGGCTTCGACAGCAGTCTGTGGAACGAAAAAGACTGGGTGCATGCCGCCTACGCCAAGGGCGTTCCCATGGGCGGCGACTTGCCGGCAAAACCGGGTAAACAGGCACCGTCCTTCGTGGTATGGGCGGTCAAGGATGCCGACGATGGCAACCTCGACCGCATCCAGATCATCAAGGGCTGGACCAAAAACGGCCAGACCTTCGAGAAGGTCTACGACGTCGCCTGGGCCGGTGATCGCCAACCGGATCCGGTCACCGGCAAAGTCCCTCCAGTGGGCTCGACAGTCGATGTGTCCAAGGCGACCTACAACAATACCATCGGTGCCACCGAGCTGAAAAAAGTCTGGGTCGATCCGGACTTCGATCCGGCCCAGCACGCGTTCTACTACGCCCGCGCACTACAGATCCCGACCCCGCGCTGGAGCACCTATGACGCGGCCAAGCTGCAAGTACCGCCACCGGGCGACGTCTCGCCCACCGTCCAGGAACGCGCGTGGACCTCACCGATCTGGTACACGCCGACAGCCGAGGACAGCAAGACTGTCGCTGGCGGCAAAACCATCGATCAACTGAAAACCGAAGGCGCCAAAGCGCTCACCAACGAGCAGTTGCAAACCTTCGTGGTGGGCAAAACCATCAAGGTGCGCAACACCGTCACCGGCCAGACATTCGAAATCGTCTATGGCACCGACGGCCAACGCCTGGTCGCCAGCGTCGATGGCAAGCCGCCCGCTGAGGGGGAATACCTGAACATGCTGCATGGCGGTCAGTTCGGCGTACCGGCCAAATATGAAATCAAGGACGGGCACCTGCTGACAACACTCGGCGGCTCGCCTTTCGAGGCCACGGTGTTCGAGCAGAACGGCAAGTACGTGGCGGCTCGCAGCAACGAATTCGGTTATGTGAATTATGAGGTTGAAGCGGTCAAGTAGCGCCGGGGCTGGCACCGATGTTCTGCACGCATCGGTGCCAGCAGATTGCCGCGAAAGGACCGCAGCCCCAAAAGGCCATCCGATGACTCTTTACATCTCAACCTGTGTGCCCAGTTCTATTACCCGATTCAGTGGCAACTTGAAGTACTTCAGATTGCTATTGGCATTTTTCAGCAAAAATGCGAACAGGCTTTCTCGCCAACGGGCCATACCGATTCGTTTGGTCGGGATCACCGTTTCCCGGCTTAGGAAATAGGTCGTGCGCATCGGACTGAAGTCCAGTTCGGTCAAATGACAGAGACTCAAGGCCAAGGGCACATCAGGCTCCTCGATAAAACCAAAGTGCAGACTGACCCGGAAGAAGCCTTCACCATAGGCCTCAACCTCGAACCGCCGTTCCGCACTCACACGAGGGCTGTCTTCAGACACTACTGTCAGCAATACCACTTGCTCATGCAAAACCTGGTTATGCAGCAGGTTGTGCAGCAGCGCATGAGGAACAGCATCGGTCCTGGCCGTCAGGAACACCGCCGTGCCTTGTACGCGATGGGGCGGTTGCGTACGGATGCTGCTGATGAACAGCGGTAGTGGCAGCGCCGTTTCATCCAGCCGCTCGACAATAATTTTTCTGCCGCGCTTCCAGGTCGTCATCAAAATGAACAGACCAATCCCGGCGATCACCGGGAACGCACCGCCCTGGAAGATCTTCGGCGCATTGGCCGCGAAATACAGACTGTCTACGAGCAAGAAGCCGAGCAGCATGGGAATGGCCAGCCAGCGCGGCGTTTTCCATAGGAGCAGGACGACTGCCGAAGACAGGATCGTGGTGATCAGCATGGTCCCCGTCACCGCGACGCCATAGGCTGCGGCCAATGCACTGGACGACTCGAAACCGATGACCAGCAGAACGACACCGACCATCAGTGCCCAGTTAACCGTGCCGATGTAAATCTGCCCCTGCTCCTGACTGGAGGTGTGCTGGATAAACATGCGCGGAATGTAGCCCAACTGAATGGCCTGGCGAGTCAGGGAGAAAGCCCCGGAAATCACGGCTTGTGAAGCGATGATGGTGGCCAGTGTGGAGAGCGCGACCATCGGCAGCAGTGCCCAGTCAGGCGCCAGCAAATAGAACGGGTTACGCACCGCCTCCGGGTTTCCCAGGATCAACGCGCCCTGGCCAAAGTAATTGAGCGCCAAACCGGGCAGTACGAGCATGAACCAGGCACGGGAAATCGGCTTTCGACCAAAGTGGCCCATGTCGGCATACAGTGCTTCAGCACCGGTCAATGCCAACACGACAGCCCCCAGAATCGCCACACCCATTCCCGGATGAACCACGAAGAACCGTACGGCCCAAACAGGGTTGAGCGCTTGCAAAACTTCCGGGCGCTGCAAAATCCCGTAGATCCCCAGCGCACCCAACACCACGAACCACAGCACCATGACCGGACCGAACAGGATGCCGATCCGAGCCGTGCCATGTTTTTGTATCAAGAACAGCGCCACCAGCACGATCACTGACAAGGGCACGACCCAGTGCTCGATCCCGTCAAACGCCAACTGTAGTCCTTCAACCGCAGAGAGCACCGAAATGGCCGGGGTAATCATGCTGTCCCCGTAAAAAAGTGCCGCACCAAACAGGCCGAGCAGTACCAGTACCTTGCTCATGTGCGGATAAGGTGCTGCCGCGCGGCGGGCTAACGCCGTCAACGCCATGATGCCGCCTTCGCCCTGATTGTTGGCACGCAGGATGAACAACACGTATTTGATCGAGACCACCCAGATCAGCGACCAGAAGATCAACGACAGAATGCCAAGCACCCCGTCGTGATTGACCTGAACCCCGTAGTGGCCGGAAAAGACTTCTTTCAGCGTGTAGAGGGGGCTGGTGCCAATGTCCCCGTAGACCACACCAACGGCGGCGACGAGCAAGCCCGCTCCTGAGGTTTTGGATCGGGAATCTGCATGCACGCCGGTTACATTTTCACTCAAGGGTCGCTTCTCTCAAATTGCGGGGGAGACAGTTCACGCCATCCTTGGGCAATCCAGTGCCAGCGTCATTGGAAATGCAGACGCATGGATGGTCTGAAAAAACGCGGCCAGTATCGTTGGGGGCAAAACCGCCTACCGTAAAGAAAGCGTAAAAATTAAACGGCGCGATCGAACGATAAACCTCACTCGCCCAGCCCTTCTCGAACCATGTCGAAAAAGGTCGTCAAGATGCGCCGCGTGCTCTGCGCGCGCAGGCACACCAATGTCTCGGTGAAATGCCGCCGGCAGTCAACGATCGGCAAGCCGCGAAGCCGTGAATCCGAGCCCAGTTCGGCGGCCGAGACGACCCCGACGCCCATGCCGATCGCCACCGCCTCGCGCGCGGCTTCACGCCCCTCCACTTCGATGGCCTTGCGGATGTGCAGGCCCGCCGCTGCCATCTCCTCCTCCAGGGATAAGCGCGTGACCGAGCCCTGCTCGCGCAGGACCATGGGCGTGTCGTGCAGGTCGGCCAGGCAGATAGACGCTCGTTGCGCCCAGGGATGGTCCTGGGCGACGAAGGCCAGCATGGGATCGCTGCGCAGGTGCAGTGTCATCAAGCGATCGTCTTCGATGTCGCGCCCCAGCAGAGCGATGTCGGCCTGGTGACTGAACAACCGCTGCAGGACCTCATCGGTATTGGCGGTTTCGATCTTCACATCGATGCCGGGGTAACGGCTGCAGAAGCGTGAGACATAGGGCAGGACGTGCACCGGCGCATCCACGGCAAGGTTCAGGGTCCCGGTCGACAGGGTGCGGTAGTCCGTGAGCATGTCGTGGGCATCGACACTGATATCGAACAGGCGCTGGGTCAGGCCGAACAGGCGCTCGCCCACTTCCGTCAGGCGCACCAGGCGCTTGTCGCGGTAGAACACCATCACCCCGTAATAATCCTCGAGCTTGCGCACCTGGTCGGATACCGCAGGTTGCGACAGGCAGAGTTGCTCGGCCGCCCGGGTGAAGCTGCCATTCATGGCGACGGCGTGAAACGCCTTGAGTTGGGTATGGGAAATCGTCATTGGCACACCTTGCTATAGGTTCAGCTTATTCGTTCATACGATAAATCGATTTTATTTATGAACAGTGAACTGCAAGCATGATTTTCACAAGTGCCGTCCCTCGTATCCCTCCAGGAATGCCCTATGGAAATTGAACGTTTCGCTGCGACAAAACGCCGTTCGGACATGGTTCGGTACGACAACCATCTTTATATCGGTGGCCAGGTTGCCACGGACCTGCAGGGTGATATCGAAGCGCAGACCCGCGAGGTGTTGGCCGCTATCGAGCAGCTTTTGCTGAGTGCCGGCAGCCACCGCGAGCGGGTGCTTTCGGTGCGCATCCTGCTCGCCCATCGCGAAGACTATGAAGGGCTGAACCGGGTCTGGGATGAGTTTTTCCCTGAAGGCCATGCCCCCACACGCGCTTGCACCCTGGCGCAGCTGATCGACCCCGGTTGGCGCGTGGAAATGATCGTGGTCGCCGCGTGCGGCTGATTGTGTCCTCAACCCTGCCTCGAACCGATCCAACGGAGATGACCCCATGCGCCCCTACTGGCTGGACCAGGCCCTGAAGAATCAACCCGCTGCGCCCTGCCCTGCGCTGCAACAGAACACCCGCGCCGACGTCTGCATCGTCGGCGGCGGCTATACCGGTCTGTGGACCGCCATCATGCTCAAGGAACAGAATCCCGAGCTGGACGTGGTCATCGTCGAAGCCGACATCTGCGGTGCCGGCGCCAGTGGGCGCAATGGCGGCTGCGCGCTGTCATGGTCGGCCAAGTACTTCACCCTGGAGCGCTTGTTCGGCGTCAAGGAGGCGATACGCCTGGTCAAGGAGTCGGAGCAGAGCATCTACGCCATCGGCACCTTTTGCGAAAAGTACGCGGTGGATGCCGATTACCGTCTCGACGGCACGCTCTATACGGCGACCAACCGTGCCCAGGTCGGCTCGACCGACGGGGTGATCGCGGCGCTGGAGCGCCATGGCATCAACTCTTTTGCCAAATGTGCGCTACCTGACGTGCAACGCATGGCCGGCTCGGCCCGGCACATCGAGGGCTGGTTCTCGCCGGCGGCTGCCAGTGTGCAACCGGGCAAGCTGGTCCGTGGGCTGCGCCGGGTGGCACTGGAACTGGGCGTACGGATTTACGAGGGCACGCCGATGACCGGCCTGGAAGAAGGCATGCCCGCCAGCGTCAATACGCCGAACGGCAAAGTGACCTGCGACCGGGTCGTGCTGGCGATGAACGCCTGGATGGCCCGCGCCTTTCCACAGTTCTCGCGTTCGGTGGCCATTGTCTCCAGCGACATGATCATCACCGAGCCGCGACCGGACTTGCTCGAGCGGATCGGCCTGACCAGCGGGGTCACCGTGCTCGACTCGCGGATTTTCGTGCACTACTACCACAACACCCCGGACGGCCGGATCATGCTCGGCAAAGGGGGGAACACCTTTGCCTACGGCGGTCGCATCCTGCCCGTGTTCGACCAGCCATCGCCCTACGCAGGGCTGTTGCGCAACACGCTGACGGAGTTCTTTCCGGACTTTGCCGACGTCGGTATCGCCGCCACCTGGAACGGCCCCTCCGATCGCTCGGTCACTGGCCTGCCTTTCTTCGGCCGCATGGGCGCGAGCGGCAACGTCTTCTATGGCTTCGGCTATTCCGGCAGCGGCGTGGGTCCGTGCCACATGGGTGGGCAGATCCTGTCGTCGCTGGTGCTCGGGGTGGACAACCCCTGGACGCGCTCGCCACTGGTCCAAGGTCCCCTTGGGCATTTCCCGCCGGAGCCGGTCCGCTATCTGGGTTCATTGATGGTGCGTAACGCCATTCGACGCAAGGAGCATGCTGAAGACCACAACCGGCCTCCCCGTCGACTTGACGTGCGTCTGGCGAAATTCGCGGCAGCCGCCGGCAAGGCGGACAAGGGGTAAATCGCCTCGCCCTCCAGGCGAAATTTCACGTTGCCCCACAGAAAAACCCCGCCCGGTCATGCACCGCGCGGGGTTAATCCGCTTCCTGTCAATTCATGCGTGCAGCGAACTGCACCAGCTCCGGACAAGTGCATCGCCACTTATAAGCTCAGCTTGTTTGTGACATGTGATAAATCGATTTCAGTTATTTCTTGCCAGATGGTTTTATCAACCCATGCATCACTCCCCCACAAAAACAACACCGCCGGAGAAGATCATGACCAAAGCCGAATTCCCGACTACCCAGCCACTGGCAACCCCAGCCCTGGGTGAACCCTACCTGCTGACCCCGGGCCCGCTGACCACTTCCAAAGCGACCAAGGAAGCCATGCTGCGCGACTGGGGATCATGGGACGGTGCCTTCAATCAGGTCACCGCTGAAGTTCGCCAGAAACTGCTGGGCATGGCTGGCGTAGAGGATGACAGCTTCGCCTGCGTGCCACTGCAAGGCAGCGGCAGCTACTCGGTCGAGGCCGCCCTGGCCACCGCCATCCCGCGTGACGGCAAAGCCCTGGTGCTGATGAACGGCGCCTACGGTCAGCGCGCCACCAAGACCCTGGAATACCTCGGTCGCGCGTTCATTACCCTGGACAAGGGCGATTACCTGCCGCCCCAGCCCGAAGAAGTGGACGCCCTGCTCAAGGCCAACCCTGACATCACCAACGTCTTCGTCGTCCATTGCGAAACCAGCTCCGGGATCCTCAACCCGCTGCGTGAAATCGCCGATGTGGTGAAGGCCCACGGCAAGAGCCTGATCATCGATGCCATGAGTTCCTTCGGTGCCGTGCCGCTGACGGTGAACGAAATAGCCTTCGACGTGGTGGTGTCCTCCGCCAACAAGTGTATCGAGGGTATCCCGGGCTTCGGTTTCGTGATCATCCGCCGTTCCGTGCTGGAAGCCGCCAAAGGCCGCGCCAACTCGCTGTCCCTCGATCTCTTCGAGCAATGGGCCTACATGGAGCGCACCGGCCAATGGCGCTTCACTCCGCCGACCCACAGTGTGGTGGCGTTCCACAAGGCACTGGAACAGCACAGCGACGAAGGTGGCGTGCACGGCCGGTTGGCACGCTACACCCGCAACCGCGACGTGCTGGTTGCCGGCATGCGCGAACTGGGTTTCAAGACGCTGCTGGAAGACCGTTGGCTGTCGCCGATCATCACCACGTTCTTCAGCCCTGAACATCCCAACTTCGATTTCACGCGCTTCTACGAAGAACTCAAGGCCCGTCAGTTCATCATCTACCCCGGCAAGTTGACCGTTGCCGAGAGTTTCCGCATCGGCTGCATCGGCCAGATCGACGAATACATCGTCCACCAGTTGCTCCGCGCAATCGCGGACAGCCTGGTCGCCATGGACGTGGACATGTTCAAGCCCGCGGCCTGATCGACCCCTTTAAAGGTCTCTGCCGATTCGAGCGAAGGTGCAATGGGTAGCACCTTTGGGCAGGGGTCTTTTTTTAAACCATGGATTCGATGACGTACCGCTCGGCAGCGCCGGGCAGGAGTCAGCGATCGCGTAATTCATGAATCAAAGCCTGATGCCATTCGCATGTTCATCTGTCGATGTCGTGCGAATGGACAGACTTGTGCACCGAAAACAAAAACAAAAACCGACCAATTTGCGCTGTCTGGCACCACATACGGGATCAGTACACCATGAACAACACGACAAGCCCTCTCGCCACCGGCTGGAAATCCCTCCAGCGTTGGCGCGTGCAGATTTTCCTGATCACCTGGGTGGCGTATGCCGCCTTCTACTTCACCCGCAAAGCGTTTTCCGTGGCCAAGCTTGGCATTGGCGAAGACCCGGACTTCATGCTCGAAAAGGCCGTGATGGCCAACCTCGATGCCCTGTACCTGACGGCCTATGCCGTGGGCCAGTTCCTGTGGGGCAACTTCTCCGACCGTTTCGGCCCAAGGGTGGTGGTCCTCAGCGGCCTGGTCATTTCGGCGGCGGCGGCGCTCCTGATGGGGACCTACGCCACGCTACCGATCTTCGTCTCCTGCATGCTGGTGCAGGGCTTCGCCCAATCCACCGGTTGGTCGGGCCTGTGCAAGAACGTCGGGAGTTTCTTCAGTACCAGTGAGCGTGGCCGCGTACTCGGTTACTGGAGCACCTCGTACGCCTTTGGCGGTCTGGTGGCCACGCCGTTTGCCGGCTGGTGGGCTTATCAGGCCTATCACGACTGGCGCATCGCGTTCATCAGCAGTGCCGTTGTCGTGCTGGTGGTGGCGGTGTTGTTTTATTTACTGCAACGCAACCGTCCGGAAGACGTAGGCCTGCCTGCTGTCGAAATCGAGATCGAACCGGTCAGCAACGTCGTGGTGCCCCGCGAAAGCATGTGGGCCGGCATACGGACCGTGATGAAAAATCGCACCGTGCTGGTGCTCGGCCTTGCCTATTTCATGCTCAAGCCGGCGCGCTACGCCATTCTGCTGTGGGGCCCGGTGATCATCTACGAACGCATGCCCGAGATCGGCAAGGTAGCGTCCGCCATCGTCCCCACCTCGTTTGAACTGGCGGGTCTGGTAGGCCCCATCCTCATCGGTATCGCCTCAGACAAATACTTCGGCGCTCGCCGCATACCGGCCTGCGTGCTCAGCCTGGTGGTCCTCACTGTCTGCCTGGGCCTGTTCGTTCCCGCCATGCAAAGCGGCAGTCTGTACATGGTGGTCGGTCTGCTGTTCATGATGGGCCTGACGCTTTACGGACCGGACTCGATGATCAGCGGCTCGGCGGCCATCGACTTCGGCAGCAAGGACGGGGCTGCCTCCGCCGCGGGCTTCGTCAACGGCTGCGGTTCGGTGGGTGCGGTCCTTGGCGGCCTGCTGCCGGGTTACTTCGACACCATCACCGTGTTCCTGGTGTTCACCGGCGCCGCACTCCTGGCCAGCCTGATGCTGGTGCCGTTCTGGAACAGCCGGCCGAAAACACTGGAAAACCCGATGTTGGTATCGACCCCGGTACAACCGGTCATTGTCGGCACCACGCCTTGAATTCGTACTACCCACTCACCTTTCCCTGGAGCAATCATCATGCAATACAAACAACCTTCCCAACTGCAAGCCGTGGTTCTGGACTGGGCGGGCACCGTCGTTGATTTCGGTTCCTTTGCACCCACGCAGATTTTTGTCGAAGCCTTCGCCGAGTTTGGCGTAGCGGTCTCCCTGGCAGAAGCCCGGGGTCCGATGGGCATGGGCAAGTGGGACCACATCCGCACGTTGTGCAACGAGCCGCAGATCGCCGCACGTTACCAGGCAGCCTTCGGACGCCTGCCGACGGATGACGATGTCACCGCCCTCTATGAGCGCTTCATGCCCTTGCAGATCGAGAAGATCGCCCTGCACTCGGCGCTGATTCCAGGTGCCCTGGATACGATCGATGCCTTGCGCGACAAGGGTCTGAAAATCGGTTCGTGCTCGGGTTACCCGGCCGTGGTCATGGAGAAAGTCGTCGAGCTGGCGCGCAAGAACGGCTACGTCGCCGACCACGTCGTGGCCACTGACGAAGTACCCAATGGCCGTCCGCACCCGGCCCAGGCCCTGGCCAACGTGATCGCTCTGGGCATCAGCGATGTGGCCGCCTGCGTCAAGGTCGACGACACCTGGCCAGGCATCCTTGAAGGCCGCAGTGCCGGCATGTGGACGGTCGCATTGACCTGCTCCGGCAACGCACTGGGGCTGACCTATGACCAGTTCAGGGACCTGCCTTCGGACAAGCTGGCCGAAGAGCGCGCCCGCATCACCAGGATGTTCGAAGGTTCGCGCCCGCACTACCTGATCGACACCATCATCGATCTACCGGCCGTCATTGAAGACATCAATGCGCGCCTGGCTCGTGGCGAAACCCCTCAGGGTTCCTGACCCTGCACGGCTTGCGCACCTGACAGTGACCGTCCTGTGGGCGGTCACACCCCAAAACAACAAGAGAACCCGATCATGAACTACGCCCACCCAGGCACTGCCGGTGCCATCGTTTCCTTCAAGTCCCGCTACGGCAACTACATCGGCGGCGAGTTCGTCGCGCCGGTCAAAGGTCAGTACTTCACCACCACCTCGCCGGTGAATGGCCAACCGATTGCCGAATTCCCCCGCTCCACGGCCGAAGACATCGACAAGGCCCTGGACGCTGCCCACGCCGCTGCCGACGCCTGGGGCAAGACCTCGGTGCAGGACCGCTCCCTGGCGCTGCTGAAAATCGCCGACCGCATCGAGCAGAACCTCGAACTGCTGGCCGTCACCGAAACCTGGGACAACGGCAAGGCCGTGCGTGAAACGTTGAACGCCGACATCCCGCTGGCGGTGGACCACTTCCGCTACTACGCCGGTTGCATCCGCGCCCAGGAAGGCAGCTCCGCTGAAATCAACGAACACACTGCGGCCTATCACTTCCATGAGCCGTTGGGCGTGGTCGGGCAGATCATCCCGTGGAACTTCCCGATCCTGATGGCCGCCTGGAAACTCGCCCCGGCCCTGGCTGCCGGTAACTGCGTGGTGCTCAAACCCGCCGAGCAAACCCCGCTGGGCATCACCGTGCTGGTCGAACTGATCGGCGACCTGCTGCCACCAGGCGTGCTGAACATCGTGCAAGGCTTCGGCAAAGAAGCCGGCGAAGCCCTGGCCACCAGCAAACGCATCGCCAAGATCGCCTTCACCGGCTCGACCCCGGTCGGCTCGCACATCATGAAATGCGCAGCGGAAAACATCATTCCGTCCACCGTGGAACTGGGCGGCAAGTCGCCGAACATCTTCTTCGAAGACATCATGAAGGCCGAACCGTCCTTCATCGAGAAAGCCGCCGAAGGCCTGGTGCTGGCGTTCTTCAACCAGGGCGAAGTCTGCACCTGCCCGTCCCGTGCGCTGGTGCAGGAGTCGATCTACGACGAGTTCATGGCCGTCGTGATGAAGAAAGTCCTGCAAATCAAACGCGGCGATCCGCTGGACACCGACACCATGGTCGGCGCCCAGGCGTCCGAGCAGCAATTCGACAAGATCCTTTCGTACCTGGAAATCGCCAAGGGCGAAGGGGCCGAACTGTTGACCGGCGGCAAGGTGGAAAAACTCGAGGGCAACCTGGCGAGCGGGTATTACATCCAGCCGACGCTGCTCAAGGGCACCAACAAGATGCGCGTGTTCCAGGAAGAAATCTTTGGCCCGGTGGTGAGCATCACCACCTTCAAGGACGAAGCCGAAGCCCTGGCCATCGCCAACGATACCGAGTTCGGCCTCGGCGCCGGCCTCTGGACCCGCGACATCAACCGCGCCTACCGCATGGGCCGCGCCATCAAGGCCGGTCGTGTATGGACCAACTGCTACCACCTGTACCCGGCGCACGCCGCGTTCGGCGGCTACAAGAAGTCCGGCGTCGGCCGTGAAACCCACAAGATGATGCTCGACCACTATCAGCAGACCAAAAACCTGCTGGTGAGCTACGACATCAATCCGTTGGGTTTCTTCTAAAATCGAGGGCGACACTGATTTCCGTGTCGCCCTTTCTACCGCCTTCGCGAGCAAGCCCGCTCCCACATTGGACTTGTGTCCACATTCCCCCCTGTGGGAGCGGGCTTGCTCGCGAAGGCGTCCTCACTGACCTGAGACTTTTCTGTTCCCCTTGATCGCCCCTTTGGAGCCCTCGATGAAAATCCGTTACAAGGTGAGCCTTGTGGCTGCTTGTGTGCTGTTGGTGACCACCAGTCTTCTATCGCTGGTTCAGGTCGAGCAGATCCGTAGCATTTTGCGTCACCAGGTCGAGGCGAGCATTGCCGAATCGAGCAATGCGGTGGCACGTCAGATCGAGAACTGGCTGAACGGCAAGCTTCATCTGATGGACCTGGCCTCCCAGGCGATCGATCGCCAATACAGTGTGCAAACGACCCAACGCATCATCGATTCGCCCATTCTGAAAGACGAATTCAAGCTGGTGTTCGGTGCCCTTGAGGCTGATGGAAAGCCCATCAAGAACTCGGCGGCGTGGAATCCGAAACCCGACTATGACGGTCGCACCCGTCCCTGGTATGCGACGGGAAAGACCCGCAGCCAAGCCGTCCTGACCGAACCCTACAAGGACTCCACCACGGGTGAAATCCTGATCTCGGCCGTCGCCCGGATCAGCGACGCGGGACAGCTGCTCGGGGTGTTTGGCGGTGACATCCGCCTGACCACGGTGGCCGATGCCATCAATACCCTGGATTTCGGCGGGGCCGGTTATGCGTTCCTGCTCAGCAAAAGCGGCAACATCATTTCCCACCCGGACGCCGAACTGAACGGCAAGCCCTACAGTCAGCTCTTTGCCGGGAGCGCCCTGCCCCTCGACGGTCAGCTTCAAGAGGTGCGCAGCGATGGGAAGTCGCTCCTGGTGTCCTTCATTCCCCTCTCCGATCTCAAGGGGATGGATTGGTACATCGGCGTGGTCCTGGACCAGGACATCGTCATGGCCGCCGCCCATACCCTGAGTTGGCGGGCCGTGATCGGTACCGGCCTGGGCGTGCTGCTCAGCCTGTTGGTGTTGGGCCTGCTGGTCAGGCGACTGCTGCGGCCGCTGGAACAACTGAAAGACTCGCTGGCCGACATCAATCGCGGTGAAGGCGACCTGACTCGCCAGCTGCCCGTGGTCGGCAATGATGAAATTGCCCTGGTCGCCGGGGAGTTCAACCAGTTCCTGCACAACCTCAAGGCGCTCATCGGCGACGTGAAAAACAGCTCGCAACAGGTCCGCGAGAGCACCACCGCAACCTCAAACGAAGCGGATCAGGCCGCCAACCGCGTCCAGGTGCAATTGCAGGAACTGGATCAACTGGCCACCGCCATGACCGAGATGGCCTCGACCGCCGAGGACGTCGCGCGCAACGCACAAACCGCTGCCGAAGCAGCCATTGCCGCTAACGAAGAAACCGCTGACGGCGTCGCTCTGGTTTCCCGGTCTACCGGGGCCATCAAGCGCTTGGCCGAGGAGATGGACGCCACCGGTCATGCGATCAATGACTTGTCCACCCTCAGTCAAAGCATTGAATCCATTGTGGCGGTCATCACCAGCATCGCTGACCAGACCAATCTGCTCGCCCTCAATGCCGCCATCGAAGCAGCCCGTGCCGGCGAATCGGGACGCGGGTTTGCGGTCGTGGCCGATGAGGTGCGCTCCCTGGCCTCGCGCACCCAGCAATCCACCCAGGAAATACGCGAGATGATCGACCAGCTGCAGACCGGGGTAAAACATGCCCAGGCACGCATGCAGCAGAGCCGAGACACGGCCAGCAAAACGGCCGGGGATGCCAACGCCGCCAATGACACCCTCGAACGCATACGCGAAGCCATTTACCGCATCAATGACATGAACCTGCAGATTGCCGCGGCCGCTGAAGAACAAAGCGCCACGACCGAAGAAATCAACCGCAACACCACCAATATCCGCGATATCAGTATTGAAGTCTCCGGCAGCGCGGACAAGCAGGCTCGCCAATGCTCAGCCATGGTGGAGCACGTCGGCCAGCAAGACAAACTACTGAGTCGCTTCCGGATTTGAATGTGCATTTGCCCGAATGCTTGAGCTGCAAACCCGTAACAGATCACAAAAACAACTATTCCACCGAGGTAAGAAAGATGAGTGCGGCTTCCCTGTATCCCGTTCGTCCCGAGGTTCTGGCCAACACGCTGACCGACGAGGCGACCTACAAGGCCATGTACCAGCAGTCGGTCGTCAACCCCGACGGCTTCTGGCGCGAGCAAGCCAAGCGCCTCGACTGGATCAAGCCTTTCACCACGGTGAAGCAGACTTCCTTCGATGACCACCATGTCGACATCAAGTGGTTCGCCGACGGCACCCTGAACGTGTCCTACAACTGCCTGGACCGTCATCTGGCCGAGCGTGGCGACCAGGTCGCGATCATCTGGGAGGGCGACGACCCTGCCGAAAGCCGCAACATCACTTACCGCGAACTGCACGAGCAAGTCTGCAAGTTCGCCAACGCCCTGCGTGGTCAGGACGTGCACCGCGGCGACGTGGTGACCATCTACATGCCGATGATCCCCGAAGCCGTGGTCGCCATGCTGGCCTGTACCCGCATCGGCGCGATTCACTCGGTGGTGTTCGGCGGCTTCTCGCAGGAAGCCCTGGCCGGTCGCATCATCGACTGCAAATCCAAAGTGGTGATCACCGCCGACGAAGGCATTCGTGCCGGCAAGAAGATCCCGCTCAAGGCCAACGTCGACGACGCGCTGACCAACCCGGAAACCAGCAGCATCCAGAAAGTCATCGTGTGCAAGCGCACCGGTGGCGACATCAAGTGGAACCAGCATCGCGACATCTGGTTCGAGGACCTGATGAAAGTGGCCGGCACCGTGTGCGCGCCGAAAGAGATGGGCGCCGAAGAGGCGCTGTTCATCCTTTACACCTCGGGTTCCACCGGCAAGCCCAAGGGCGTGCAGCACACCACCGGCGGCTACCTGCTGTACGCCGCCATGACCCACGAGCGCGTGTTCGACTACCGCCCGGGCGAGATCTACTGGTGCACCGCCGACGTCGGCTGGGTGACCGGGCACAGCTACATCGTCTACGGCCCGCTGGCCAACGGCGCCACCACCCTGCTGTTCGAAGGCGTGCCGAACTACCCGGACATCACCCGGGTGGCGAAGATCGTCGACAAGCACCAGGTCAACATCCTTTACACGGCGCCGACCGCGATCCGCGCCATGATGGCCTCGGGCACCGCCGCCGTTGAAGGCGCCGATGGCAGCAGCCTGCGCCTGTTGGGTTCGGTGGGCGAGCCGATCAACCCGGAAGCCTGGGACTGGTACTACAAGAACGTCGGCAAGTCCCGTTGCCCGATCGTCGACACCTGGTGGCAGACCGAAACCGGCGGCAACATGATGAGCCCGCTGCCGGGCGCCCATGCCCTCAAGCCGGGCTCGGCGGCGCGTCCGTTCTTCGGCGTGGTGCCGGCCCTGGTGGACAACCTGGGCAACATCATCGAAGGCGAGGCCGAGGGCAACCTGGTGATTCTCGATTCGTGGCCGGGCCAGGCGCGCACGCTGTATGGCGACCACGACCGCTTCGTCGACACCTACTTCAAGACCTTCCGCGGCATGTACTTCACCGGTGACGGCGCCCGTCGCGATGCCGATGGTTACTACTGGATCACCGGTCGCGTGGACGACGTGCTCAACGTCTCCGGCCACCGCATGGGCACCGCCGAGATCGAAAGCGCGATGGTCGCGCACCCGAAAGTCGCCGAAGCGGCGGTGGTCGGTGTGCCGCACGACATCAAGGGCCAGGGCATTTATGTCTACGTCACCCTGAAAAATGGTGAGGAGCCGAACGAGCAGCTGCGCCTGGAACTGAAGAACTGGGTGCGCAAGGAGATCGGGCCGATTGCCTCGCCGGATGTGATTCAGTGGGCGCCGGGGCTGCCCAAGACCCGTTCGGGCAAGATCATGCGGCGGATTCTGCGCAAGATTGCGGCGGCCGAATACGAAGGGTTGGGGGATATCTCCACCCTGGCGGATCCGGGCGTCGTGCTGAACCTGATCAACACGCACCGCAGCATGAGCGTCGCCTGACAGTTCGGGCCCCATCCATGAGCCCCCCGGCACTCAAGGCATCGGCACGACAGTGTAATAAACCCCGTTGGCACCAAAGGACGGTCGCAACCAGGCGTTGCCGCACTGGTAATACGTGGTATTGGAGAAACTTATCAAGCCACAGCCCGGGGGCAGTGAGGCGTACGTCGCGCCCATGGGCATTGTCGGTGGTGCGGAAGCCACCATGCCGGCGTTATAGCTGGCGTTCTGGTTGGCGACCGTCGCGGCTGCTTCACCGACGACCACGCCGGCCGCAGCGGCGGCTGCCGGATTGACGCCCTCGTTATAGCCACAGTTGTAGCAGCCACTGCTGGCAATCACAGCGGTTGGCGGATGGTAGTAAGCGGTCCCGTAAGGCACGGCACGGTAGGCGGTTGTGCCATAAACGGGGGGGCGGTAAGCCGTCGTGCCATAGCCATCCGCGTGATAGCCGGCGGCGGTAGCGCCATTTTCACCTTGCGCATGCCAGGCACCTTCGCCACCCGACGCCGTTCCACCTTCCGCGCCCGTGCCGTGCCAGGAGCCCTCGCCGCCGGACGCCGTGCCGCCGCGATAGCCTGTGCCGCTCCAGCTCCCATCACCTCCGGAAGCCGAGCCGCCGCGATTGGTTTCGCCACTCCAACTGCCGCCCCCGCCCGAAGCCGAGCCGTATTCACCCGAATGACTCCATGAGCCCCCTCCTCCGTAAGTGCGCCCGAAGCCGGAAGCGTGGGACCAGGCCGCTGCCTGGTTGCAGGTGAGCAGCGCGACAAGCAGGCCGGCGAATTTCAAGGTAGATCTGTTCATGGATCAGTCTCCTTGTTCAGGGTTTCGCCACGGGTTCTTTTACCCCCTGCGGGGCACGAAGATCGGGCGGTGGGGCAAACTGAATGCGGTGGGCCGTTTCGATGTGGTCAGGCCTGAAAAAATCGGCAGGCATCGCCGACTGGAGCTTCCAGTCACTGAAATCGACTTGATGCCGGGATCGTGTCGGATCATCGAGAAACACGGCGCGCAACCGGCGTGGCAGCTTGTCCTGCACGCCGATCCACGCCTGCACGAACACGCTGTCGCTGGTATAGGCGATCACATCGGTGGTGGTATCACCGACCACCGTGCTTTGGCCGATGTAAAACGCCACGCGCAGGTCCCGGGACAAATCCTTGTAGGGATCGGCGACGATCACGTCGGTAAACGGAAAATAGATCGCGGCACGCTGGTACGCGGCCTCCAGGGTCGCATCAATGGTAGGCGGCGCGTCCGCCTGGGCCAGCAAGTCGCCTTTACGTTCGAAGGCATAGGCTTTTTTACCGTCGTAGTAAAACTCGGTGGCCGGACCGTCGCCGGACGTCAACACACGAAGGCGATCCGGTCGTTGCACATTGACCAGGTCCACCGTGCCATAGGCCAGGGGAGGCCCTAACCGGCTGGGTTTTTCGTAGGTCGTGACGGCTTTGAAACTCATGCCCTGAGTGCCCGCGAGCCTGGCACTCATTGCCTTTAGAACCTCCAATGCCTTGGGTTCCAGTTGCACCGCAGGCGGATTGGCAGAGGGAGCTTGTGCGGCGTGCAGGGGTATCGCGAACAGACCAATGGCTAGACCGAAACAGAACAACCGGACAGGCGTTTGGAAGGTAGGCATCGATTGTTCTCCACGGAAAACAGCGGGTCGATCGCGCGTCGTCAGACTCAGTAGCAAAGCTCAGTTACAGGGCGATTGCCATGCATTCGGGAAAATAGTTTGAACAAATCCGCTCAGAAACCCGCGCAAAGGCTACTGCGCGTCAATCTGCAGGTGAAATCCGGCATCCATGCCGGACTGTCTCTGCAACCTCAGCAACATCCAGACGAATAACCGGCAAGCAAGCGCTCTGCAAACGCGGGCAGATCCGACTCGGCCAAACGGTTGATGCCGGCTGCACGCTTGCGTCCACCCCCCGTCGGGAACTGACGGCAGAACGCATCCGCCGTCTGTTCGCTGCCGTCAGGTACACGAAGGCTGAACCCCCATTCGCCATTGGCCTTGGCACTGAGCAGACCAATGGCCAGGTGCGGAGCCTGTGCCGCCAATTGATTGGCCAGCACCCCGCTGACCCGTCGCGCCCATGGCTTCGGCGGCAAGCGATAGAGCCGCGCACCGTTGCCCTCACGCCACGGCACCAGGTCAGCGGCTGCCGCCATGTCGGCGGCGTGCCCCTCTTTCAGGGTGATGAAACTCGCGCTGTCGCGGATGAAGTCCATTGGATCGCGGTACGGCAACAGTTCGCCGGCCAGGGCCAACGGATCGAAATGCAGGTCCTCCAGGCTGTCGCCGTAGGCGTTGTAGTTCAACAACTGACCCAGTTCTTCCAGCGCCACCACCTCCTCCGTATTCAACCCGTGTCGTTCGGCCAGCGCACGCGCCGGACCGGCCAGGCCATCACCAAAGGCGGCGACCACCGCCCAGCGGTGCTCTCGTCCCGAGAGGTAGTTGTCCACCAGGATGCTGGTACACACATGGGCCGCCGTATCGATAAATGACTCGAATGCCGGGTGTCGCGGCAGGTCACCCGCATAGTGGTGATCGAAATAGCGCACCCGGGCACCGGCGTCGAGTAAACGCCGGGTATCCTCGCGATTCTGCTCGTGGGCCACATCCAGCACGGTGACCCGCTCGCCATGAGCGGCCGTGACCCGGCGCAGCAGTTCGATATCGCGCTTGACCCCGCTGATCAAGCGCACCTCGCGCTCCAGTTCCCCGGCCAGGCGCAATTGCTGCAGCGCACAGAGGCCATCCGCATCGCCATTAAAGGCGCAGTGATCAATCATCTGTCTGTTCCTCAGCACATCATTTCGCCGCCGTTGGCATCCAGTTGCGCGCCATTGATTGCACTGGCGTAGTCCGATGCAAGGAACAGCGCGGCGCGTGCGCACTCGTCATCGGTGCGCATGCGCCCACCCGGGATCCCGGCACTGAGTTCGGCACGCACCTGTTCCTCACTGACGCCCCGGGCGGCGGCGGTCTGGCGGACCAGGGCCTGGACCGGCTCGCCCCACATCCAGCCGCACGCCAGGCCGTTGACCCGCAGGCCATGCACCGCCTGCTCGGTCGCCAGGTAGCGCACCGTCGCAGCCAGTGCACTTTTCGAGGCAGCATAGGCGGCACCCCCCTGGTAAGGCTTGCGGACCCCCAGGGTATTGATCATGACAATGGCGCCGGTGCCCTGGGTGCGCATGGGCGCCAGCACGGCGCGGCTCATGTTCAGCGAGCCCAGCAGATTGACCTCCAGGGCCTCGCGCAATGGCGCGTTGTCGCCCTCCTCCACGGACTGGAAGCCGCCGTGGGAGAAGGCGCTGTTGATCAGCGCATCGATACGCCCGAATTGTTCCAGGGTGTTTGCGGCGAAACGCTGACAGGCATCGACATCGGTAATGTCCGTGGGTACACACAACACCTCGCAGGTGTGGGTGAGCGCCAGGATACGTTGTTGCGCCTCGAGCAGCCGCGCCTTGTCCCGCGCCCCGATGGCAACGGCGCGCGCACCTTCGCGTGCGGCCTCCATGGCCAGCTTGATACCCAGCCCGGGGCCGACACCCGAGACCATCACGACCTTGTCTTTCAACAGCATGGGGAGATTCCTCTTGTTGTTATGAGCTGTACGGGTTTCAGGCTTGAATATGCCGGGTCCGGTACTCGGCATAGTCTCGTTGCAAAATCTCTTCGCTGAGGCCGAACTGGCCGGGGCTGTAGTGATGAACCGCACGCTTTTCACGCCCGTTTGCCTGCAGCCATTGCGCCATGGCGGACCGGGTCTGCGGCGTCAATTGGAGGCCGGCAAACTGATAGATCCTTTCGACGACAGCCTGCGGCTCGGCCACGGTGTCTTCGAAGTGCACATCAAGGAAACGCTCCGGGGGCATACGCTCGCGGACGGCCATCCCATGGCGCAACGCACGTGCCATACGGCGGTTCCACTGCTCTCCTACGGCCTCGGCATCCGCCTCGTCGCTGTAGAGCAACCACAGGGTATGGATAAAGCTGGCCAGCGAAGGAATGGTCCTGGCGGGTTCGCGGTGGGTGAGAACGACCTGCGCCTTTGGAAAAACCTCGAACAGCAGCTCCAGGGTATGCAGGTGCTGCGGGCTTTTGAGCAGCCAGCGACGGCCAGGCTCGATGCCGCGACGTGCCTGCTGCCATTGCAGGAACTGCAGGGTTCGCTTGAGGTACCGATAGACCTGCGTCTGGTCCTGAGCGTCAAGCCAGGCGGTATAGCTCGGTACATTGACGTAGGAGTCCATGGCACACAGGAACGAGTGTTCCATCAGCATGAACTCTTCATCGGGCTGCTCGGCGTCCAGCGGGTGGATGGCCAGCAACTGCGGGAGGAACTCGATCATTCCCGCGACTTCGTCCCGTGCCCGGGCGATGCGCTTTTGTGGTTGCTCCAGTGTTTCACCGGGCAAGGGTGCGGGGTAACGGGTTTCCCACCACAACGCCTTGCTGAACTGCGGATCCACCGCCAGTGTGCGCTGCAGCAGTGTAGTACCGGTACGCGGCAGGCCGACGATCACCAAGGGGTCTTCGATGGGTTGCTCAAGGATCTCCGGGTGGCACCGCAAGTGATCCTCCATGACCAGGCGGTTGACCAGTTGCCCCAGCAGTTTTTCCCGCAACAGGCCCCGCCCGGCGGGCGACAGGCACGCTTCGTTCTTCAGGGCGTCGGCCAATACCCGCAAGCCCTGGCGAAAATCCCCGGGACCGAAGTCGTCGAGTCCCCCGGCACGGGAACTGGCTTCGGCCAGCAAGGCATCCAGGGCGAAATCATCGGCGCTCATCGCACAATCTCCTTCAACGCATCGAGCTTGACCACGCGCGTGGTCGGGTGCACGGGATGCTGCGCCCCCACCCAGCGCAAGCACAGGGTGCCGTGGGGATGGCTGGCGGTTTCCAGCCAATTCTCAAGGCCCGGATCAACGCCGCAGAGCACCATGCGCAAGCGGCCATCGGCGTCCAGGCGCGCTGAATGCTTGTTCAGGCAGATGCGGTGGTAGCGGTAGTCCAGCGACTCCATCCAGTAGTTGTTGATCTGCACATTCCAGAAGTCGCAGTCAGGCACCTGGTCGACCTCGATCAGCAAGGCCTCGTCTTCGGCCAGGGCCCAGTAGGAGTGGTAATAGAAAATGTTCGGGTCGCCCCCCACGGACTGGCACAGCGCCTGGTCGGCAGCTGGCAGTTGATTGGGATGGGCCTGGTAACCCTGGGCCCAATCGGCAAACAATCGGGCGGTGTTCTCGACGAAACTGCCCACCCGCTGCAGGCTTTGCTGCAAGCGTGGCGCCGTCAACGGCTCGGGTGTCTGCCCGGCATTCAGGCGCTCTATTCGCAGTTGGGCCGGTTGCTCACTGCTACGGTCAAGAAACGTCTGGCGCACGATCAGGGCATTGCTCTGCGGCTCCAGCCGCAGCCAGTTGCCTTCAGCCGGCTGACGCTGGCTGAGGATGATTTCGAAGTGGCCCTCGGCATCCAGCGCCAGTGACCCGGCATCGAGGAAACCGGTCTGGGTCATCTTGCCATCCGTCTCATAACCCCCCTTCTGGGAGCCGAAGCTGAGGTAGGCCACGCTGCCACGGTGACCGCTGACCCGGTACTCATGCTCGCCGTTCAGGCGCGCATAGCTGTACCGGTTATCCGGGTTGTCGGCGCCGATTTTCGCGGTTTCATGGGACGGAGTGATGAAGCCCGGAAAGTCCGGGTCAGCGAATTCCAGGTGCATTTCCAGGGCAATGCGCAGTAACCGGGTGAGATAACGAAAGCCTTCGGCACGGGTCTGCACATCGGCCGGCGCTTCGCGGCGCAGTATCTGCTCGCCACTGCGGCGCAATTGCTCGCAAAAGAGGTTCCAGCTCTCACCGCTGAGCACCTCCTGATCGATCCTGTCTGTAACCATGTCTGCAACCATGTCGCTCTCCTCTGCCGGCGGACATCCCGCCGCTGCCAGTGACCTTAGGGAGTTCCCGCTTGCCGGTTCTTCGTCCGAGCGGACTAAGCGCCCGGCTAGTCCGCTCGGACGAGGAGCCGGGCATCCCGAGCGCGGAGGATCGCGCCTGAGCCCATGGCTTACTCCCGTCGCGATGCGTGGCGCGGAGTCACTCTCAGAGGAGTCACCCATGACCGCAGAGAAAAATCTGGTTCGTTCCGTCATCGTGGACATCGCCGCGCCAGCTGAACTGGTCTGGTCGGTACTGATCGACCTGGCGCGTTATCCGCAGTGGAACCCCTATACCGTCAAGGTCGAGTCGAGCCTGCGACTTGGGGAGCCGGTCAACCTGTTCCTGCCCCATCCGGGGCAACCGGGTGAATTGCTGCACGTGATCGAATACCTGGCGGACTTCGAGCCCCACCGACTGCTCGCCTGGGAGATGTATGCCAGTGCCGACAATCCGGACGCTGCCCGCCGCGAACAGCACATCGAGCGCACCGGTCCGGCCAGTTGCCGTTACCACACCACCGACCAGTTCCTCGGTGCGACCGCCGACCAGGTCATGGCCAACCATGGTCCCTGGGTGCAACAGGGCTTCGATGCCGTAGCCCGCGCCCTCAAGGTGCGTGCCGAGACGTTGTACGCGTCCGTCGCGTGACCTTCAGCCGCTGTCGCGTTCTTCGTCCGAGCAGACGAAGAAGCGCCAGCGGCGCTTTACCTACCTTGGAGGTCCGCCGGAGCCAAACCCGGCAGAAATCGAGGAGGTATCCGATGTTGACTCATCTGCAATGGCTGGAAGCGGAAAGCATCCAGATCATCCGCGAAGTGGTCGCCGAGTGTGAAAACCCGGTGATGCTCTATTCCATCGGCAAGGACAGCGCCGTGATGCTGCACCTGGCGATGAAGGCGTTTGCCCCGGGCAAACCGCCCTTCCCCTTGCTGCACGTGGACACCACCTGGAAGTTTCGCGAAATGATCACGTTCCGCGACCAGACGGCATCGCGCCTGGGGCTGGAACTGTTGGTGCACGTCAATCCCGAGGGCGTGGAAAAGGCCATCGATCCTTTTACCCACGGCTCGGCCCTGCATACCGACGTGTGGAAGACCCAAGGGCTGAAGCAGGCCCTGGACCACTATGGATTCGACGCCGCTTTCGGCGGTGCCCGCCGTGATGAAGAGAAGTCGCGGGCCAAGGAACGGGTGTTCTCGCTGCGCTCCGAGCAGCATCGCTGGGACCCGAAACAGCAGCGCCCCGAGCTCTGGCGCTTGTACAACACACGCAAACGCAAGGGCGAAAGCCTGCGGGTATTCCCGTTGTCGAACTGGACCGAGCTGGATATCTGGCAATACATCTACCTCGAACAGATCCCCATCGTGCCGCTGTATTTCGCCAAGGAGCGCCCGGTGGTACAGCGTGACGGCACGCTGATCATGGTCGACGACGAGCGCCTGCCGCTGCGACCGGGAGAAACGCCGCAAATGCGCAAGGTGCGTTTCCGCACGCTTGGCTGCTACCCGCTGACCGGCGCCATCGACAGCGATGCCGACAACCTGCCGGCGATCATCAGCGAAATGCTGGTCAGCCGTACTTCGGAACGCCAGGGTCGACTGATCGACAGCGATTCGGCCGGTTCCATGGAGAAAAAGAAGCAAGAGGGGTATTTCTGATGAGCGCGCTGAACGACACCTTCAATGGCGACCTGACGCCCTATCTGGAGCAGCAACAGAACAAGCAACTGCTGCGCTTCATCACCTGTGGCAGCGTCGACGATGGCAAAAGCACCCTGATCGGCCGCCTGCTTTATGAGTCCAAGGTACTGTTCGAGGACCAGCTTGGCCAACTCGAAGCCGACTCGAAAAAACTCGGCACCCAGGGCGACGAACTGGACTTCGCCCTGTTGGTCGACGGTTTGAGCGCCGAGCGTGAGCAAGGCATCACCATCGATGTCGCCTATCGGTTCTTCGCCACCGACAAGCGCAAGTTCATCGTCGCCGACACCCCCGGCCACGAGCAATACACCCGCAACATGGTCACGGGCGCCTCGACCGCCGACCTCGCGGTGATCCTCATCGATGCCCGCCAGGGCATCCTCACCCAGACCCGCCGGCACAGTTACCTGGTGTCCCTGCTGGGCATCCGCAAGGTCGTGGTCGCCATCAACAAACTGGACCTGGTGGACTATTCCCAAGCGGTGTTCGAACGCATCGAATCCGATTATCGTGCGTTCGCCACGCAGATTGGCCTGCACGACATCCAGTGCATCCCGCTCTCTGCGCTACGCGGCGACAACATGCTGGAAGCCAGCCCGAACACCCCCTGGTACCAGGGACCGACCCTGCTCCAGCATCTGGAAAACGTCCCCCTTGAGCAGGCTCGACAGGTCGAGGCCGCATTCCGCCTGCCCGTGCAATGGGTGAACCGGCCGAACCTCGACTTTCGTGGCTACTGCGGCAACGTCGCCGCGGGCAGCGTCAGCGTGGGGGATCGTATCCGGGTGCTTCCGTCAGGTCATCAGAGCGAGATCACCGGAATCTTCGGCAGCGCCGGGGAACAGCCACAGGCCCTGTGCGGCCAGGCTGTCACGCTGACGCTCAAGGACGAAATCGATATCAGCCGCGGCGACATGATTGTCCTGGCCGACGCACCGGCGGCGGTTGCCGACCAGTTCGAGGCGACGCTGGTGTGGATGGACGAAGAGCCGATGTTGCCCGGGCGTCCTTACCTGATGAAGATCGGCTGCCGCACCGTCAGCATGAGCTGCGCCAGCCTCAAGCACCGGGTCGATGTGAACAGCCTGGAACACCTGGCGGCCAAGACCCTGGAGCTGAACGGTATCGGTGTGTGCAATCTGCACCTTGACCGGCCGATCGCCTTCGATGCTTATACCGATAACCGCGATACGGGCGGATTCATCATTATCGACCGCCTGAGCAACAGGACGGTCGGTGCCGGCATGCTGCACTTCGCCTTGCGCCGCGCACAGAACGTGCACTGGCAGGCCGTCGACGTGAACCGCGAGGCCCATGCGGCGCTCAAGGGGCAGTCGCCGCGAATCCTGTGGTTCACCGGGTTGTCCGGCGCGGGCAAGTCGACCATCGCCAACCTGGTGGAGCGCAAGCTGCATACCCTCGGCCGGCACACTTACCTGCTCGATGGCGACAATGTCCGCCATGGCCTGAATCGCGACCTGGGCTTCACCGAAGCCGACCGGGTGGAGAATATCCGCCGGGTCTCGGAAGTGGCGAAGCTGATGCTCGATGCCGGCCTGATCACCCTGGTGTCGTTCATCTCGCCGTTCCGTGCCGAGCGCGAGATGGCACGCCGCCTGGCAGGAGACGGTAATTTCCTGGAAATTTTCGTCGATGCGCCACTGGCCCTGGCCGAACAGCGCGACCCCAAGGGCCTGTACCAGAAAGCCCGGCGCGGCGAGTTGAAAAACTTCACCGGGATCGACTCACCTTATGAGCCGCCCGTAACGCCGGACATCCATATCGATACCCGCAACGAGTCGGCCGAAACCGCCGCCGAACGTATCGTCGAGGCGCTGCTGGCACTGTAAAAGCCCATGAACTCAGCGCTATGCCGGCATCAACCGGTGTAGCGCTGCCTATCACATGGCCCGACAACCCGCCTAAGCCAAACGGACGATTTTCCCGCCATGGGCGCGATCAATACTCGAACGACAATAACAAGCAGCAGCGAGGCGCATCCATGACCCTCTCTCTTCCGGTCTGCACGGACCTGCAGCCCGATACCGAAATCCCGTCTGCAGAACTCAGTCACTTGCTTGCGCTGGTCTATCAAGGCCCCCTTGAATCCACACCCTGGTCCGGCCTGCTGGAAACCTTGCGTCAGCGATTCGACGCCAGCTTCTTCACCCTGGTGCTACGCAACCCCGACCATGAACGGCCGGGGCTGATCGTCAACGCATCGATTCATGGTCCCCTGTTGCCAGGCGAGCCGTTCTACAGCGAACAGTACTACGCAATCTGCCCTTTCATAGACTGGCCTGTCGAGCAGGTGGCCAGTGCCGATCAGGTACTGGGCACCGATGCCTGGCTGGCCCACGACTTCTACCGCAACTATCTGCAACCCCTGGATCTGCGCCACGTCCTGGTCGCCAACATGCGCACGCCCACGGGTATGCACTGCGCCTTGTTCGCCTGCCGCAACCACGCCAGCCGCGACTTCGATACAACGGAGATAGCCCTGATTCGCCTGCTCCTGCCCCATCTGCAGCAAGCGGTGGATCTGCATTCAGCGGTAGAGCAACTGGACTCCGAACGGCAACTCTATGCCGCGACCATCGACCGGCTGATGGTGGGCACGGCGATCCTCGACGAAGACGGCAGAATGATGCGTTGCAACCGCGCCGCCCAGCGACTGTTCGACAGCCGTGACGGCCTGGAATGCCGACACGACAAGCTCTGTGCCTTCACCAGCCAGCAGAACCGCAATGTCCAGCAAGCCATCCTGGCCGTATTGAAACAACGCCAACGCGGTCTCGACGACATCGAAGTGTTGACCCTGACCCGGCCAAGCGGCGAGATGCCACTCAATTTACTGCTGCGCCCCATCCCCGTGAGCTATCAATCGCGCAACGGCGCACGCCGGCCCGCCGTAGCGGTGTTCATCCGCGACCCGGCGGACTCGCCGCAGGCATCGCGTAACCTGTTGCGCAGCCTGTTCCAGCTGACGCCGACCGAAACCGAAGTGGCCATGCTCGTCATGGACGGGCAAACCCTCGATGAAACAGCCCTGGCCCTCGGGGTTTCACGCAACACGGTGCGCGCCCATTTGCGCGGGGTGTTCGCCAAGACCGGTGCGACCCGCCAGGCTCAACTGGTCAAGACATTGCTCAACAGTGTGGCGTCGCTTGGTTAGTTCAAAGACGGTAGATCCGTATTGACTTTCCCAACGCGAGCCTCGCGAGGCGTACGCTCGGCAAAAAAACCATGTGCGCAGGTCACGGGCTACGCATGACGCCGCTGTGTATCACACTGTGTCAGTGCGACGTCCCGATACACAGACTTTCATCCGGTCGTTGATTGGACACAGGCCGGATACGTTGCCGCGTTTCAATACAAGCAAGGTTTGCAGGGGTTCAGACCGAACCCCGGCCCATGGCTGGTAATGGAGACATCCCATGAAGATGGCACTGCGCAACAGCAACACCGGCAAGACTCGCCGCCACCTGGTCGGCCCATCGATCCTCGCACTCAGCCTGTTCGGTGTGCTCGGCGCAGCCCATGGGCAAACGGCCGCCACCGTGCAGCCGGCTGCGACCCCTGCCCAAACCACTCAGGCGGCGCCCTCGCCGTTCGGCCCGCTCAAGCATGTCAACGCCGGGCTGTTGGACGTGGCGTACGCCGAAACCGGCCCGGCCAACGGACCGGTGGTGATCCTGCTGCACGGCTGGCCGTACGACATTCACAGCTATGACGACGTCGCGCCGCTGCTCGCCGCCAAGGGCTACCGGGTGCTGATGCCCTATGCACGCGGCTATGGCGATACGCATTTCCTCTCCGACCAGACTCTGCGCAATGGCCAGCCGGCTGCTCTGGCCAGTGATGTCATCGACTTCATGGATGCGTTGAAGATCAAGCAAGCAGTGCTCGGTGGTTATGACTGGGGTGCGCGTTCGGCCGACATTGTCTCCGCGCTGTGGCCGGAGCGGGTCAAGGCGCTGGTCTCGGTCAGCGGTTATCTGATCGGCAACCAGGCGGCCGGCAAGAACCCGTTGCCACCCAAGGCGGAACTGCAGTGGTGGTATCAGTTCTACTTTGCCACCGACCGCGGTCGCGCCGGTTACGCAAAAAACACCCACGACTTCGCCAAGCTGATCTGGCAACTGGCTTCGCCGAAATGGGCGTTCGATGACGCCACCTTCGACCGCAGCGCCAAGGCGCTGGACAACCCGGACCATGTCGACATCACCGTGTTCAACTACCGCTGGCGCCTGGGCCTGGTCCAGGGGGAAAGCCGCTACGAAGCGCTGGAGCAGAAGCTGGCCACGGCGCCGTCCATCAGCGTGCCGACCATCACCCTTGAAGGCGATGCCAACGGCGCACCGCACCCGGCCCCCGAAGACTATGCCAAGCGCTTCACCGGCAAATACGAGTTCCGCCTGATCAACGGCGGCATCGGCCACAACCTGCCGCAGGAAGACCCGCAGGCGTTCGCCAAGGCTGTGATCGATGCGGATCATCTTTAACATTGCGGTCTTCTGTAGGAGCTGGCTTGCCAGCGATGGTCGTTAACGATAACGCGGGTGAACTGGATCAACGCGGCGCACTGGAGTCCATCGCCAGCAGGCTGGCTCCTACAGTTTCAGCGTGGGCAGAGCCCCTTGTAGGAGCTGGCCTGCCAGCGATGGTCGTTAACGATTACGCGTGTGACCTGGATGAACGCGGCGCACTTGAGTCCATCGCCAGCAGGCTGGCTCCTACAGTTTTAGCGTGGGCGCCGTCCTTTGTGGGAGCTGGCTTGCCAGCGATGGTCGTTAACGATAACGCGCGTGATCTAGAGGAGCGCGGTGCACTTGAGTCCATCGCCGGCAAGCCGGCTCCTACAGTTCCCTGTCATTCGATCGCTACGAGTAATGGATCTCACTCAAGTCGATCGACACCAGCAACGCCTCCTTGTTGACCTGCCCATCGGCCTTGCGCCGATAGGCTCGCCGCTTGCCCGGCATGTGCAAGCCGTCAGCCTGGACGTAGTCATAAACCAGTTGGGCAGCGGGCATGCCGCCGCTCACATCGACGTTGTAGTCGTGGCGGCGCAGTAGAAAGTCATCGCCGAAGTAGAAGTCCTGGATGGCGCTGTGGGTTGCGATGCTGTCGGGGAAGTGCACCCGCAAATGCCGCCAGAGCTCGGCGCCCTCTTGCAAGGGCTCGATTTCCTCGCTGGTTACGCCCGGCAAGGTGAACAGGAAGGGCATGGTCAGGTAGGACCACATCGCATAGCCGTTGAAGTAGGCCCGGTGCAAGGGGTCCCAGGCTGTGTGCTCCCCATGGCCCTTGAAGGATGCCCGGGGTGCCTGGCGCTCGGCAATCACCTTGCCCGCGGTATTCTCGATGGCGATTCGGTTCGGCGTATAGGCCGTGAATTGCCCCGGTGCACCGAAGGGTGTCACCGAGGCTCTTTGTTCATGCAGCCATGCGGTCATCTGCCGTGGCGCGCTGTCCTGGGTCAACCCTTTCATGCCCCAGAGCGAGCCGCCGGTGACGATCGTGGCGCAGACCTTATTGAAACTGTTCCAGCGCGCCAGGCCGCCATGAGCGGTCAGTATCCGGTCCAGCAGTTCGCGATCCTGGGCAGGCATGATTGCGTCCCCTCCTCGTCCGTTGGCGCTTGCATCACTATCAGAATAATGGATCCCCGGCCGCGTGCTGGACCGGGCCGATGGACAGCCCGGTTGAGACGAGCGCATCGTTGGTCCGGCGTTGTCGGCGATTGACCAGTCTGTAGGAGCGAGCTTGCTCGCGATGGTCTCAAGAGCGCCGCGTTTAGCCAGTAGAAACGCATTATCGTTAACGACCATCGCTGGCAAGCCAGCTCCCACAGAAGACCGCGTCTGTAGGAGCGAGCCTGCTCGCGATGGTCTCGAGAGCGCCGCGTTTACCCAGAAAACAAGCATTATCGTTAACGACCATCGCTGGCAAGCCAGCTCCCACAGAAGACCGCGTCCGTAGGAGCGAGCTTGCTCGCGATGATCTCGAGAGCGCCGCGTTTACCCAGAAAACAAGCGTTATCGTTAGCGACCATCGCTGGCAAGCCAGCTCCCACAGAAGACCGCGCCTGTAGGAGCGAGCTTGCTCGCGATGATCTCGAGAGCGCCGCGTTTACCCAGAAAACAAGCGTTATCGTTAACGACCATCGCTGGCAAGCCAGCTCCCACAGAAGACCGCGTTTGTGGGAGCGAGCTTGCTCGCGATGGTCTCGAGAGCGCCGCGTTTAGCCAGTAAACAAGCGTTATCGTTAACGACCATCGCTGGCAAGCCAGCTCCCACAGAAGACCGCGTCTGTGGGAGCGAGCTTGCTCGCGATGGTCTCGAGAGCGACGCGTTTACCCAGAAAACAAGCGTTATCGTTAACGACCATCGCTGGCAAGCCAGCTCCCACAGAAGACCGCGTCCGTAGGAGCGAGCTTGCTCGCGATGGTCTCGAGAGCGACGCGTTTACCCAGAAAACAAGCGTTATCGTTAACGACCATCGCTGGCAAGCCAGCTCCCACAGCAGACCGCGTTTGTGGGAGCGAGCTTGCTCGCGATGATCTCGAGAGCGCCGTGTTTACCCAGAAAACAAGCGTTATCGTTAACGACCATCGCTGGCAAGCCAGCTCCCACAGCAGACCACGTCTGTAGGAGCGAGCCTGCTCGCGATGGTCTCGAGAGCGACGCGTTTACCCAGAAAACAAGCGTTATCGTTAGCGACCATCGCTGGCAAGCCAGCTCCCACAGAAGGCCGCGCCTGTAGGAGCGAGCTTGCTCGCGATGGTCTCGAGAGCGCCGCGTTTGCCCAGAAAACAAGCGTTATCGTTAACGACCATCGCTGGCAGGCCAGCTCCCACAGAAGACCGCGTCTGTGGGAGCGAGCCTGCTCGCGATGGTCTCGAGAGCGCCGCGTTTACCCAGAAAACAAGCGTTATCGTTAACGACCATCGCTGGCAAGCCAGCTCCCACAGAAGACCGCGTCTGTGGGAGCGAGCTTGCTCGCGATGGTCTCGAGAGCGCCGCATTTGCCCAGAAAACAAGCGTTATCGTTAACGACCATCGCTGGCAAGCCAGCTCCCACAGAAGACCGCGTTTGTGGGAGCGAGCTTGCTCGCGATGATCTCGAGAGCGCCGCGTTTACCCAGTAAACAAGCGTTATCGTTAACGACCATCGCGAGCAAGTTCGCTCCTACAGGTTGTTTGGCGGAAGGCAGCCGGAGTCGAACCTGCCCGGGAACGGATGCCGTCCCCAACCGGGTTTGAAGCCCGGCCGCGCCACCGGGCGCGATTGCCTTCCTTGAATCCTGCCCCTGAATCAGGGCTCATTGCGCTGGGCCAACGCATTGTCCGGGCGGACCTGGCGACGATCGCCAAATCGCCGGGTCAGGCCGATGCGGTCGAAGTACTCCAGTATCTGGATACTGCGCTTGCGCCCCAGGCCCACCGCATCACGAAACGCCGCCACCTGGATCACCGGGTTGGCGTCCGCCAGTTGCAACAGCATAGCCGCCAATCGACGAATCATGCTGTCGGTATAAAACAAGTCGCGCACCACTTGATGCATCAGGCCCAGGCGCGCCATTTTGCGCAGCAATCCGCGCACGGCCGCTTCCTCATGCCCCAGGTCGCGCACCCACGGCGGGTCGAATGCGGCCTGTTCGAACAGCGGCTGCAATTGCAGCCACAGGGCTTCGTCCTCTTCGCTCAAGCGCACCTGATGCCCGGGCAGATGTAACCACGGGCCACTGCTGGCGATGTCGCCGCTGGCCAGCAACTCGTCGAGCAGGCTGATGAATGTCGCGCGATCTTGAGTGCTGCCGACAAATCGGCGCAAGCGATCGCGGTCCGGCCCCATCTGGTCCGGTTCGAGCTGATGAAAGCGTGCGAGGTGTTCCAGCACGGCGGCCTTCAAGGCCTGCCAACGGCTGGCACTGAACAGCAACGCGCCCTGGCGGGTGTCGATCAAGCGTACGTCAGCGGGCAACACCCAACGGCTGCGCGGTCGGTTGAACTGCCGCTCCAGGCGCTGCGGATCGATCCCGGTGTCGCTGTGGGCCAGCAATGCCGGCAAAACATCCTCCAGCCTGGTGCTGCTCGCCAGTGCCACCAGCTGCGCCAAGCGTTCGGGGCTGCGGCGTTGCCGGGTCGGTGCAAACGGATCGAGTACCCGACCGCCACCCAAGGTACGTTGGGCACTCTGGTCGCGCAGGATCAGCCGATCGCCTTTCACCGCGTGCACCGGCGCATTGAGCAGCAGTTGTGCAAACATCCGCCCACCGGGCGCCAGGCTGGCGCCTTCGAGCAAGGCGACTCTGCCGGTGACGTCCTGGGTGCCGAGGTGCACGTGCACCGGTTGAAAGTGTTCGAAGGCCCGGGATTCGCCGGCAAGCAACTGCATGTCGATGTCCAGGCGCTGGGTCGGCGCGTACAGGCCGCCGGCCAGCAACCAGTGACCGCGATGGATGTGCTCCAGGGTCAATCGTTCGGCACTCAGGTTCAACGCCACGCGTTGGCCGGCACAGGCCTGTTCGGCGGCCTGGTTTTGCGCGTGCAGGCCGCGAATGCGCACCGGTTTGCCTTGTGGCCCCCACAGCAAGGTATCGCCCACCGCGACCTGGCCGGACAGCGCCGTACCGGTCACCACGATACCGGCCCCGGCCACGCTGAAGGCCCGATCGATCGCCAGGCGAAAACCACCTTCTGTATTGCGTTGCGACACTTCACGCTGGGCATCGAGCAACGCTTTGCGCAAGGATTCGACGCCCTCGCCGCTCACGCTCGACAGTGCAATCAGCGGCGCATCGGCAAAGGGTCCGGGCGCCAGCAAGGTACGGATCTTCTCACGCACGTCCTGCACCCTGGCGCTGTCGACCCGATCGCACTTGCTGATCGCCACCAGCGCCCGCGGGATGCCGAGCAACTCGACGATCGCCAGGTGCTCGCGGGTCTGCGGCATCACCCCGTCATCGGCGGCCACCACCAGCAACACCAGATCGATGCCCTGCGCCCCGGCCAGCATGTTGTGGGTGAAGCGCTCATGGCCGGGAACGTCGATGAAACCGGTCAGTGGTGCCTCCGGCTCCAGCGCGGCATACAGGTAGCCGAGGTCGATGGTCATGCCGCGCTCACGCTCCTCCCGGCGCCGGTCGCCCGCCTGCCCCGTCAGCGCCTGGAGCAGCGCCGTCTTGCCATGGTCGATGTGTCCTGCGGTGCCGACAATCACCCTGCCCGGCCCTCCACGTGCAATTGATCGAGCTGCGTCAGCCAGGCCGGCTCGTCGTCCAGTTGCCGCAGGTCCAGCCACAGGGCGTCATCGTCAATGCGCCCGAGCACCGCGATCGGCAAGGCGCGAAAGGCCTCCTCCAGATTCAGCAAGGATCGCCCGCGCAAACGCTTCGAGGTGAGTGGGCGAATACACAGCGCCGCGCTGGCCAGCCGCGCCACCGGCTGGCTGCCGCTGCCGATCATGCCCAGTGACGGCATGGCGCTGACGCTCCAGCCGTCACCCAGCACGCGGGCCAGCGCCGGTTGCAAGCGCTCAGCCTGGGCGAGGATATCGGCCTGTGGCCGGGTCAACAGGCGCAGGCTTGGCAGACGCTCGGCCAGTCGGTCCGGATTTCGGTATAGACCCAGCACTGCTTCCAGGGCCGCCAGGGTCATTTTGTCGACCCGCAGCGCACGCTTGAGGGGGTTTTTCTTGATCCTGGCGATCAGGTCCTTGCGACCGACAATCAGCCCGGCTTGCGGGCCGCCGAGCAGTTTGTCGCCACTGAAGGTCACGATGTCCGCGCCATCCAGCAGCGCCTGGCGCACCGTCGGTTCGGCGGGCAGCCCCCAGCGGGTCAAGTCCAGCAGGCTGCCGCTGCCGAGGTCTTCGAGCAGTGGCAAGCCGTGCCGGTGGGCCAGTTGCGCCAGTTCGGCGGTCGGCACGCTCGTGGTGAAGCCTTGAATGCTGTAGTTGCTCGCGTGCACCCGCATGATCAAACCGCTGCGCGGGCCGATGGCGGCCTCGTAGTCGCGGGCATGGGTGCGGTTGGTGGTGCCGACCTCGACGAGCTTCACCCCGGCGCGGGCCATGATGTCGGGAATGCGGAAGGCGCCGCCGATTTCAATCAGTTCGCCCCGGGAAATAATCCCTTCCTTGCGCGCCCCCAGGCTGTTGAGGGTCAGCAGGACCGCTGCGGCATTGTTGTTGACCACGGTCACCGCTTCGGCGCCGGTCAGCTCGCGGATCAAGCCTTCGATCAGGTCGTCGCGATCGCCGCGCTTGCCACTGCGCAGGTCAAATTCCAGATTGAGCGGATAACGCGCGGCCATTTGCACCGCCTCGATCGCTTCTTCGGGCAACAACGCCCGCCCGAGGTTGGTATGCAGCACCGTGCCGGTGAGGTTGAACACCCGCCGCACATGGCTGCGATGCTGGATCGCCAATCGCTCGCCGACCCTGCCTGCCAGCACTTCGGCGCTGACTTCTACAGGTTCGAGCAATCCCTGCCGTACCCCTTCGCGCAATTCATCCAGCAACAGCCGCAAGGCACCCAGCAAGGCGTCGCGTCCATGGCGCTCGGCCAACGGCCGGCACGCCGGGTGACGCAACAGACTGTCAATGGAAGGTAGACGCAGGGATTGGCTGGCACCGCGTGCAGACATCTGGCACTCCTGAAAACGAATGACCCTCGCGCCAGAGTGTAGACGCTGGGTTTATTCGTCTCCCGGCGCCAGCAGCAGATTCGGCGCCAGGCGCTGATAACCGTCCTGGGCCAGACGCATGTCGAGCATCAGGCTGGACAGGTCGGCCGACAACGCTTCGGCATCCGCATCGTTTTCCAGATAGAGCAACTTCAGATAGCTGTTGCAGCCGGGGCAGACTTCGGCGCGCAACGGCGCCTGGTTGGCGGCATGGCGATCATCTTCAAGGCTGAGGTATTCCAGGCCCTTGCTCTGCTCGCAATACACGCACTTGACCCGCACCACGTGCCACTCGCAGGCACACAGCGAACAGACCAGATAACGCAAGCCGTTGTGCTTGCCGCGATGGCGGATGACCCCGGCCATGGCCGGCGAGCCACAGGCCGGGCACTGGCTGAGGCTGTCGCCGGGGGTCAGTGCCAGGTTCGGCGTACTCAACAGCCAGTGGCTCCAGGCGGTCTGCAGCGCCGCACCGAGAAACGGCACCAGCGCCGCCGGTACCAGCGAATACTGGCCGCTGACCAGTGCCACCGCCCAGGCACGGCGTTGCCCGGCAGCGGCCAGGCGCAAGGTGTCCACGGCATCGGCCACGGCAGATTGTGGCGGTGCGCCATAGCGCTGCAACAAGGCATCGAGGTAAAGCTGCCAGTCGTCTTCGCGCGCCAGGCTGTCGGCCGCAAAGGGCGGCAAGCCATGCTGCTGGCACAATTCGATGCGTTGCCGGTCCAGAGGCTCACCAAGCGGCGGGTCGTCCAGCACCTGTTGCTGCACCCGGCACAACCCGGCAATCAGGCGCAGGTAATCGGCCAGCGGGTGCCCTTCGGCCAGGGTATCCAGACGCTGGGCGCGCAGGCTGAACAGGTCAGGCGGTGGCAGGTACAGAAACGGCGGCGAACTGGCCGCCGCTTCGATTTCTCCAGGTTCGAGGATGGTTGGCAAATGTCAGCCCTTTTTGGTGATCGGTCGCGTAGGAGATTCGTCGCGGGTCTCATCTTGAGTCACTTGGCGATACCAGAGTTCGTGGTGCTTCCTGGCCCAGCCGCGGCTGACCCGGCCGTGCACCATGGCGCTGACCGAGCCCTTGATCCAGATGCCGGCGTAAATGTGCACGATGATGCTCAGGATCAGCACGAAACCGGCCAGCGCATGCAGCAACATCGCCCAGCGTATCGCGGTGATGCCGAAATACTCGCTGAAGTAGGCACGCCAGATCACCAGCCCGCTGAACAACAGCACCAGCATGCACAGCAGTAAAGTCCAGAACAGCAGCTTCTGCCCGGGGTTGTATTTGCCGATGGGCGGGACGCCCTCCTCTTCATTTTTCATCACCCGGTCGATGCGCCTGAGCCACAGGCGGTCGTTGGCGATGAAATAGTTGGCGCGCCAGAAGCGAAACACCAGGCCCAGGAACAGCAGGAACATCAGCACGCCCATGAACGGGTGCAGGATGCGTGTCCATGGCCCGCCGCCGAACAGGTTGCTCAGCCAGAACAGCGCCGGATGGAACAGCGCCAGCCCGGACAGCCCCGCCATGAGGAACAGAATCGCCACCAGCCAGTGATTGGTGCGCTGGTTGCTGGTGTAGCGCAGGATCGTCTTGTTGCTCATGGCCTGCCCTCCCCACGGGGATCGTAGGTATGCACCGACGGATCGACTTCGTGTACGGCGTTGTCCGGCGGCTCGGGATGTTCATCCTCTTCGACGATTTGCGGGCCGACGCGCACATAGTGGAAGAACCCGGCCAGCACCGCCGCGCCCATGGCCAGCAGCGCCAGGGGTTTGCTGATGCCTTTCCACAGCCCCACCAGCGGGCTGATCGCCGGATGATCGGGCAAGCCGGCGTACAGCCGTGGCGTATCGGCATGGTGCAGCACGTACATCACGTGGGTTCCGCCGACGCCTTCGGGGTCGTACAGGCCGGCGTTTTCAAAGCCGCGGCTTTTCAGATCGACGATACGTTCGGCGGCATGCTCCTTCATGTCGTCCTTGGAGCCGAACACGATGGCACCGGTCGGGCAGGTTTTCACACAGGCCGGTTCCAGCCCGACCGCCACCCGGTCCGAGCACAGGGTGCACTTGTAGGCCTTGTGATCCTTTTGCGAGATCCGTGGAATGTTGAACGGACACCCGGTGATGCAGTAACCACAGCCGATGCAGTGGTCCTGATCGAAATCGACGATGCCGTTGGCGTGCTTGATGATCGCCCCGGGGCTGGGGCATGCCGCCAGGCAACCGGGTTCGGCGCAGTGCATGCAGCCGTCCTTGCGGATCAGCCACTCCAGGTTGCCGGCGTCGGTCTCGTGCTCGGTGAAGCGCATCAGCGTCCAGGTTTCGGCGCTGAGGTCCTGCGGGTTGTCGTAGGTGCCGTGGTTATGGCCGACCTCATCGCGCAGCTCGTTCCATTCCGAGCAGGCAACCTGGCAGGCCTTGCAGCCAATGCATTTGGTGGTATCGATCAGCTTGGCGACTTCCTCCATGCCGCGCACAGAGGGCGCGGGTGTGGTGGTGGCCGAGCGGGCAATGATGTCTTGGCTGGCCATTTAGACTTTCTCCACGTTGACCAGGAATGACTTGGATTCCGGGGTCTGTGTGTTGCCATCGCCGAGGAACGGCACCAGGGTGTTGGTCAGGTAACCGTGCCGCGTGAGCCCGGTAAAGCCCCAGTGCAGCGGAATGCCGATCTGGTGCACCACCTGGTTGTTGACCTGCAGCGGACGAATCCGCTTGGTCACCACCGCCACCGTTTCAATGAAGCCACGCTTGCTGCTGACCCGCACCCTGTCGCCGGCGACTATGCCTTTTTCCTTGGCCAGCACTTCACCGATCTCGACGAACTGCTCCGGTTGGGTAATCGCGTTGAGCTTGCAATGCTTGCTCCAGAAGTGGAAATGCTCGGTCAGCCGGTAACTGGTGGCGGCGTATGGGTAATCCTTGGCCACGCCGAGGGAGTCCCACACCGAATCGAAGATCCGCGCTGCCGGGTTGCTGGTGGCTTTCTTGTTTTGCGGGTGCAGCGGATTGATGCCGATCGGGGTCTCGAACGGCTCGTAGTGCTCGGGGAATGGCCCCTCGTTCATCTTGTCGACGGCGAAGAATCGCGCCACGCCTTCGGGGTTCATGATGAACGGATTCATCCCCGCTTCCGGCGGCACGTCGGCCTTGTAGTCCGGCACATCGGTGCCGGCCCAGGCTTTGCCGTTCCACCACACCAGGCGTTTTTTCGGATCCCACGGCTTGCCCTGCAGGTCCGCCGAGGCGCGGTTGTAGAGAATCCGCCGGTTGGCCGGCCAGGCCCAGGCCCAGCCCTGATGCTGGTGCATGCCGTACGGGTCGTTATTGTCGCGGCGGGCCATCTGGTTGCCCTGTTCGGTCCAGCTGCCACAGAAAATCCAGCAACCGGACGCCGTACTGCCGTCATCCTTGAGCTGGCCGAAACCGGCCAGTTGCGTATTGGCCTTGATCGCCGCACCGGTGGCGTCGGTGAAGTCGGTCGTCGCCGAGCCGTTGATTTCCTTGGCCAGTTCCTCCGGCGAAGGTTCGTCGGGGATCTTGTACGGCCACGTCAACTTGAGCAGCGGGTCGGGATACTTGCCGCCATCGGCCTGATAACGCTGGCGCAGACGCAGGAACAATTCGCTCATGATCCGCACGTCGGTGCGCGCTTCGCCAGGGCCGTCGGCGCCTTTCCAGTGCCATTGCAGCCAGCGGCTGCTGTTGACCAGCGAACCGTCTTCCTCGGCAAAACAGGTGGTGGGCAGGCGGATCACTTCGGTCTGGATGTCGGCGCTATTCACGTCGTTGTACGGCCCGACCTTTTGCCAGAACTCGGAAGTCTCTGTGGCCAGTGGGTCCATCACCACCAGCCATTTCAGCTTGGCCAGTGCCGCCATCACGCGGTTTTTATCGGGCAGCGCGGCGATAGGGTTGAAGCCCTGGCACATGTAGCCGTTTACCTTGCCTTGCCCCATCAGGTCGAACACCTTGAGGATGTCGTATTGGGGGATGTCCAGTTTCGGCAAGTACTCGTAAGCCCAATTGTTCTCGACTGTGGCATTGGCGCCGTACCAGGACTTCATCAGGCTGACGTGGAACTTGCTGTAGTTCTGCCAGTAGGACAGTTGCCCAGGCCGCAACGGCTTCTGCGTGCGCTTGACGATGTAGGCGTTGTAATCCTGTTCGGCATCGCCAGGTAGCGTGAGGTAACCCGGCAGCGAGTTGGACAACAGCCCCAGGTCGGTCAGCCCCTGGATGTTGGAGTGCCCGCGCAAGGCGTTCACGCCGCCGCCCGGCATGCCGACGTTGCCCAGCAACAGTTGCACCATCGCCGCGCTGCGGATCATCTGGGCGCCAATCGAGTGCTGGGTCCAGCCCAGCGCATAGAGGATGGTCATGGTCTTACCCGGTTGCGAGCAAGTGGCGATTTCCTCCCAGATTTTCTGCATGGCATCGACCGGCATGCCGCAGATCTGGCTCGCCAGTTCCTTGGTGTAACGGCTGTAATGCTGCTTCATCAACTGATAGACGCAGCGCGGGTCCTGCAGGGTCGGGTCGACCTTGGCAAAACCGTCTTCACCGAGCTCATAGCCCCAACCGGATTTGTCGGTGTACAAGCGTTTGGCCGCGTCGTAGCCGCTGAAAATCCCGTCCTCGAAGCCATAGCCGGCTTTGACGATGAACGACACGTCGGTGTAGTTGCGCACGTACTCGTGCTGGATCTTGTCCTCGGTCAGCAGGTAGTTGATCAGCCCGCCCATGAAGGCGATGTCGGTGCCGGTACGGATCGGCGCGTAATAGTCCGCCACCGAGGCGGTACGGGTAAAACGCGGGTCGACCACGATCAGCCGCGCCTTGTTGTGCGCCTTGGCTTCGGTCACCCATTTGAAGCCGCACGGATGCGCTTCTGCTGCGTTGCCGCCCATCACCAGAACCAGATTCGCGTTGGCGATATCGGTCCAGGTATTGGTCATGGCACCACGGCCGTACGTCGGGGCAAGACTTGCCACCGTCGGGCCGTGTCAGACACGCGCCTGGTTATCGAACCCCAGCATGCCGAGGCTGCGCACCACCTTGTGGGTGATGTAGCCCGCTTCATTGGACGCCGCCGATGCCGCGAGGAAACCGGTGGTCAGCCAGCGGTTCACCGTTTGCCCCTGCTCGTTCTTCTCGATGAAGTTGGCGTCGCGGTCGGCCTTCATCAGGTTGGCGACGCGATCGAGGGCTTCATCCCAGGAGATGCGGGTCCATTCGGTGCTGCCGGGCTTGCGCACCTGCGGGTATTGCAGGCGGCCGGGACTGTGAATGAAATCCAGCAAGCCCGCACCTTTGGGGCACAGGGTGCCGCGGTTGACCGGGTGGTCGGCGTCACCTTCGATGTGGATGATGTTTTGCGCGACATTCTTCGCCGCATCGCCCTGGCTGTACATGATCAAGCCGCAACCGACCGAGCAATACGGGCAGGTGTTGCGGGTTTCATGGGTGTGGGCGAGCTTGAAGTGACGCACCTGTTCGGCAAAGGCAAGCGTCGGGGCCATGCCCAACGCACCCAGGCTAGAGCCTGCAAGGCCGATACCGGCGACCTTGAAGAACTGACGACGGCTGAGATCCATCGTGCACTCCTGATCAGGTGGAACCCGGTACATGGCCGGGCTTTTTCGAACAACCACGGTCGCGGCAGTCTGGCTGCCGACAGTTGAATTTTAGACAGGGCTGTCGAATTCGCCATGAGAACCGACCGTCGGGCAACGGCCATCCGCCACTCGTCACCGTGCTCCGTGACCCTGTAGGAGCTGCCGAAGGCTGCGATCTTTTGATCTTGATCTTAAAAAACAAAGTCAAAAGATCGCAGCCTTCGGCAGCTCCTACAGAAGCAGGCTCGCTCCTGCGGGGATTGGCGCTTATCATGGCCGGCATGATTAACCGGCCTTTACGAGATTTGCGCATGACTTTCGATTTTGATCAGGTGTTCGACCGCCACCACACCGGCAGTACCAAGTGGAGCCGCTACCCGGCGGACGTGTTGCCGATGTGGGTCGCCGACATGGATTTCGCCGCGCCGCCGGTGATCATCCAGGCCCTGCAAAAACGACTGGAACACCCGATGGTCGGTTACAGCGTGGCCCAGGATGATCTGCGCGCGGCTATCGTTGCCGACCTCTGGAACAAATACGCCTGGCGTGTCGAGCCCCAGGAGTTGATTTTCCTGCCGGGTGTCGAGTCGGGCTTCAACATGGCGTTGAAGGCCCTGGTACAGCCGCCGCAGAACGTCGTTGTGCAGGTGCCGAACTACCCGCCGCTGCGCCACGCCCCCGGACATTGGGGCCTGAACAAGGTCGAACTGAATTTCGATGCGCAAGCCGATGGCACCTACAGCACGCCGCTGGATACCCTGAGCCAGTCGTTGCAAGGCGGTGGCGCACTGCTGCTGAGCAACCCGCACAACCCGTTGGGCAAGGCTTTCCCCCGCGCAGAGCTGCAAGCCATTGCCGACATTTGCCTTGAGCATGATGCCTGGATCATTTCCGACGAGATCCACGCCGAGTTGTGCTTCGACGGCCGCCAGCACATTCCGATGGCCACGCTGAGCCCGCAAGTCGCCCAGCGCACCATCACGCTGATGTCGGCGAGCAAGGCCTACAACATCGCCGGCCTGAAGACCTCGTTCATGATCATCCAGGACCGCCAGCTGCGCGAGAAGGTCAACCACGCCCGTTGCGGCATGGTCGACAGCGTCAATCCGCTGGGCATGGAAGCCACCCGCGTCGCCTACAGCGAAGCTGCGCCCTGGCTGGCCGAACTGAAGGTCTACCTGCAAGGCAACCGCGATTTTCTCGCCGACGCGGTACGCACCCGCCTGCCGGGCATCACCATGAATCTGCCGCAAAGCACTTACCTGGCGTGGCTCGACTGCACGGCACTGGGGCTGGACGACCCGCAGCAGTTCTTCCTCGAACAGGCCAGGGTCGGCTTGAGCGCCGGCCTGGACTTCGGCGATGACTGCAAGCAGTTCGTGCGCCTGAATTTCGGCTGCCCGCGCTCGCTGCTCGAAGAAGGCATCGCGCGAATGGAGCGCAGTTTGCGTCATCTCAAGGCCTGATCCAGCCCCTCGACAACAACCGGGATCCCTGTGGGAGCGAGCTTGCTCGCGATGAACGCCAGCGCAACGCGTTTATTCAGACAGAACGCGTTATCGTTGACGTCCATCGCGAGCAAGCTCGCTCCCACAAGTCATCTGCATCGCGCGGATGGAGCGCAGCTTGCGCCATCTCAAGGCCTGATCCAGCCCTCGACAACAACCGGGATCCCTGTGGGAGCGAGCCTGCTCGCGATGAACGCCAGCGCAACGCGTTTATTCAGACAGAACGCGTTATCGTTTACGTCCATCGCGAGCAAGCTCGCTCCTACAAGGTTGTTTCGGGATCCGGACCATGAGCTTCATTACCTGGGTGGCGGTGTTGGGGGCTGTGTTGCTGACGCTGGCACTGACCTCGTCGTACCTGCGCTGGATGCCGGTCACCACGTCGGCGGTGTGTCTGGTGCTGGGCGTCGCCATCGGTCCGGTGGGCCTGGGTTTGCTCAGGCTGGATGTCAAGGATGCCGCCTCCTGGATGGAGCATCTATCGGAAGTAGCGGTACTTTTTTCGCTATTTGTCTGCGGGTTGAAGTTGCGCTTGCCCCTGGGCGATCGCCGATGGCGGGTGGCATTTGCCCTGGCGGGACCGGTGATGATCCTGACCATTGCCGGTGTAAGCCTGTTACTGCATTTCGGGTTTGGGTTCCCGTGGGGGCCGTCGCTGTTGATCGGGGCGATTCTGGCGCCCACCGATCCGGTCCTGGCCTCTCTGGTACAGGTCAGCGATGCCAGGGATTACGACCCGGTCAGGTTCGGGCTTACCGGTGAGGCCGGTTTCAACGATGGCATTGCATTCCCCTTCGTCATCCTCGGCTTGTTGTTTCTGCAACACAGTGACAATACAGGTGCCTGGCTCGACGGCTGGGCACTCAAGCGCCTGCTATGGGCCGTGCCCGCCGGACTGCTGACCGGTTACTGGATGGGGCGCGGCATTGGCCGCCTGACCTTGTTCATGCGCATCAAGAATGCCGACAGCACCTTCTCACCCAATGATTACCTGGCCCTGGCCCTGATCGCACTGGCCTATGTCGTGGCCGAAACCATCCAGGGCTACGGGTTTCTCTCGGTGTTTGCCGCCGGCCTGGGCTTGCGCCAGGCCGAGGTCAAGACAAGCGGTGACACCCACGCACCGGCCGAGCATCTGGTCCAGGCGGTGGTCGGTCATCAGCATGTCGAACCCGAAGCGGCCGTGGCCGGCAACGTGGACCACCTGGAAGACACGCAAGTCGCTGCCGGGATCATGATGGGCGACATGCTGTCGTTCGGCAGCCTGGTGGAGCGGGCCATGGAAGTGTTTCTGGTCACCTTGCTCGGGGTCGTGCTGGTTGCACACTGGGACTGGCGGGCTCTGGTGCTCGCCCTGGTGCTGTTCGGGTTGATTCGTCCGCTGGCGGTCTGGCTGATGCCCTGGGGTTCGCTGCTCAACGGCCCGCAACGCTGGTTGATCGGCTGGTTCGGCATTCGCGGCATCGGCAGTTTCTACTACCTGTTCTACGCCTTGAACCACGACCTGTCGCCTTCGGTGGCCACTTTGTGTGCCGACCTGACGCTTTCGGTGGTGGCCCTGAGCATTCTGGTCCACGGCATCAGCACCCAGCCGATGCTGGCCCGCTATGAACAGCACAACCGCCGCGTCACTTCATCGCCAAGGCAATGATTTCCACCAGGTTGAGTTGGGTAAAAGGTTTCGACAGACGCGGCAGATGCGCAGCAAAGCCTTCCAGCCGCTCGGCATAACCGGTGGCGAGGATGATCGGCACGTCCGGTCGCATGCTCCTGATGGCATTGGCCAGTTGTGCCCCACTCATCTGTGGCATGGCCATGTCGGTGATGACCAGATCGATCTGCGGCTCACTGTTGAACAGCTCCAGCGCCCTGGCACCGCAAGGCGCACTGATGACCCGATGCCCGAGGTCCTCGAGCAGCAGGCAGGTGCTGGTCAACACCAGACTGTCATCGTCCACCACCAGCACGCGCAGGCCTGGTCCCGTCACGGCCGGCGCTGCGGCGACCGGTTTGACGGGGGAATCCCCGGTGGCGACCGGCAACCAGAGTTCGGCGGTGGTGCCATGGTCCTTCTGGCTTTTGAGGATGAACCGTCCGCCCAGTTGTTCAATAAAACCGTGAACCATCGACAACCCCAGGCCCGTGCCTTTACCGACGCCCTTGGTGGTGAAAAACGGGTCCATCGCCGAGACCAGCGTGGTTTCATCCATGCCCTCGCCGGTATCGGCAATGCTCAGGCAGACGTAACTTCCCGGGGCCAGGGATGAGGTGGCGCTGTCGATCACTTCACGGTTTCTGGCGCTGAAGCTGATGGTCCCGCCGTTGGGCATGGCGTCACGGGCGTTGGTGGCCAGGTTCAGTACGGCCAGTTCCAGCTGATTGAGGTCCGCCAGCACTGGTTGGAGATCGTCAGGAAAGTGCGTGTCGATTTTCACCGAAGGCCCCAGGGAACTGCGCAACAGCCCGGAAATGCCTTCCACCAAGGCCGGTATCCGCACAGGTTCCGACTTGAGTTCCTGGCGTCGGGCAAACGCCAGCATGCGCTGGGTCAGGGAAACGCCGCGCAAGGCACCCTGGGTTGCGTTGTCGATCAAGCGGGTTATTTTGGGGTTGTCCGTCACCCGTTTGCGCACGATTTCCAGATTGCCGAGGATCACCGTCAGCAGGTTATTGAAATCGTGGGCGATGCCGCCACTGAGCTGGCCGATGGCCTGCATTTTCTGCGCCTGGAACAAGGCCTCCCGGGTTTGCTCCAGCACCTGCTGCGCATGCGTGACGTCAGTGATATCACGGGTAATCTTGGCAAAACCGAGCAAGGTACCGGTGTCACCCCAGATCGGATCGACGATGACGTGTGCGAGAAACCGCGTACCGTCCTTGCGCATCCGCCAGCCCTTGTTTTCAAAGCGCCCTTCACGCCTGGCGATGTCCAGCGTCCTTTGTGGCTCGCGGGCCTCGCGATCCTCCGGGGTATAGAAGATCGAAAAATGCTGGCCAATGACTTCTTCCGGCAAGTAGCCCTTGATGCGCTGGGCGCCAAGGTTCCAGTTGCTCACGCGTCCGTCCGGCGAAAGCATGTAGATCGCATAGTCGGTAACGCTCTGCACCAGCAGGCGGAACTGCTGCTCGCTTTGCTTGAGGATTTCCTCGGCCACTCTTCGATCGGTCAGGTCGCGGGTGATCTTGGCGAAACCCAGCAAGGTGCCCGACGGGTCGAAGATCGGATCGATGACCACATGGGACCAGAAATGGCTGCCGTCCTTGCGCACCTGCCAGCCTTCTCCCTCGAAACGCCCTTCACCAAGCGCCGTGTCCAGTGTCCGCTGGGGCAAGCCGGCACGGCGATCCTCATCGGTGTAGAAGCGCGAGAAATGCTCACCGAGGATCTCGGCCTCTTCATACCCCTTGAAACGCCGGGCGCCGGCATTCCAGCTGGTAATGATGCCGTTTGGATCAATCATGTAGATCGCATAGTCGATCACCGCATCGATCAATAGCCGAAAACGACCGTCTTCGATGGCACTGACCTTGGTTCGATCTTCGCTCATGGATCCCACCGCTTCATTATTTCTCTGGAGTATGCGTCATGCCGGGAATTTGGAAAGCCCACCAACGCGGCAACAATTGTTTGACCTTGCTCTCGCCAAAACGGTCGTCGATCAACATCACTACCCCTTGATCCTGTTGCGTACGGATGACCCGCCCGGCAGCCTGCACCACTTTCTGTACACCGGGAAACAGATAGGTGTAGTCGTAACCGGCGCCAAAGATGGCGGCCATCCGTCGTTTCAGTTGCTCGTTCACCGGATTGAGCTGGGCCAGCCCCAACGTGGCGATAAATGCGCCGATCAACCGGGCACCGGGCAAATCGATGCCTTCACCAAAAGCCCCGCCCAGTACCGCAAAGCCGACCCCCTGGCCGTCGGCGTGGAACTGGTCGAGAAACTGCTGGCGTTGCACTTCGCCCATGCCCCGGGACTGCGACCACAGGCTGATGTGCGGATGTTTCTCGGCGAGTAGCTGCGCCACCTGCTGCAAATAATCGAAACTGCTGAAAAACGCCAGGTAATTACCGGGGCGCTTGCAGAACTGCCTGGCGATCAGGTCCACGATCGGTTCGAGTGAGGACTGGCGATGCACGAACCGTGTGGAGATCTGGTTGACGATATGCACTTGCAGTTGATCGGCATGAAACGGCGACTCGACGTCGATGCACACCGTGTCCGCCGGCGTTCCCAGTAAATCGGCGTAATAGTGCCGGGGGCTGAGGGTCGCGGAAAACAGCACGGTGCTGCGCGCCGCAGTCAGGCGCGGGCCGATGAACCCTGCGGGTACCACGTTACGCAGGCACAGCTGCGAGAGATTGCGCTTGCGTTCGAGGTCGCGCTTGCTGATGTCGAACAGGAACTGCTCATCGAACAGTTCGGCCACCCGGCAAAACTGCAGCATGTCGAAGTAGAAGCCTTGCAGTGCGCTGTCCAGCCCTTGTGGGTGATCGTTCAGGTAGTCACCGATGCTGGCGCTGCACGATGACAGTGCCTGAAGCAGCTTTTCCGGCGCCTTGTCATAGGCTTGATAGGCGCCGGTTTGCGCGTCATGCAGGGCATTCCACTCGCGGTTGACTCGCTGCATCGGCTTTTTCAGCGCTTCGGGTGCGGTTTTGCGCACAGCGTTGAAGGTCGCCTGATCGAGGCTGGCGCTGTACATCTGCCGGCCGCGCTCCACCAGGTTGTGGGCTTCGTCCACCAGTACCGCGACCTTCCAGTGATTGGCCTGGGCCAGACCGAACAGCAAGGCGCTGAAATCGAAGTAATAGTTGTAGTCGGCAACCACCACGTCGGCCCATCGCGCCATTTCCTGGCTCAGGTAATAGGGACAGACGTCGTGTGCCAAGGCAACCTCGCGCAGGGCGCCCTGGTCCAGCAGGCTCAGTTGACTGGCCGCCTCTCGCGCGGCCGGCAGGCGATCGTAGAAACCCCGGGCCAGTGGGCAGGACTCACCGTGGCAGGCTTTGTCCGGATGTTCGCAGGCCTTGTCCCGGGCAATCATCTCCAGCACCCGCAACGGTGGCGCATCGGCGCTGGCAAGCATCACTTGCGCGGCGTCCAGGGCCAGCTTGCGTCCCGGGGTTTTCGCTGTCAGGAAGAACACTTTGTCCAGCTGCTGCGGTGCCAGTGCCTTGAGCATGGGAAACAGGGTGCCCAGGGTCTTGCCGATTCCCGTGGGTGCCTGCGCCATCAGGCAGCGCCCTGTGCTGACGGCCTTGAACACCGACTCGGCCAGATGGCGCTGCCCCGGCCGAAAGTCGGCATGGGGAAAGGCCAGGCGCTGCGCCGCGAGATTGCGCCCGTCACGGTGGACGACTTCCTGTTGCGCCCATTGCAGGAAGCGCGCGCAATGCTGGTCGAAGAACTGTTGCAGCTGCAGGGCCTCGAAGGGTTCGACCAGGCAGGTTTCCTTTTCGCTGACGATGTCGAAATACACCAGCGCCAGGTTGATCCGGGGCAGATCCAGTTGGCGGCACATCAACCAGCCGTAGATTTTCGCCTGGGCCCAATGCAACTGCCGGTGGTTGGCCGGTTGTTTACTCAAGTCCCCGCGGTAGGTCTTGACCTCCTCCAGGCAGTTTTGCCCTGGATCATAGCCATCCGCCCTGCCCTTGACCGTGAAGGTCTGAAACTGGCCCTCAAGGGCGACTTCACTTTGGTAACCCTCGCTGCGCCGCGAGGCCACCGTGCGGTGCCCGACAATGCCCTCCAGCGCAGTGGGCGACGGCGTGAAGCGCAGGTCGAGGTCGCCGACCTTGGCGGTGAACTCGCACAGCGCCCGCACCGCAATGCTGTAGCTCAAGCGTCCTGCTCCGCCCATTGCACGTAGCACACGGCAATGGGCATCTGGTGTTCATGGCAGAACTCCAGCCAGCGCAACTGGTTGTCCTGCAGGCGATCGCCCGGGCCCTTGACTTCGATCATGCGGTAGGTCTTTTGCTCCGGCCAGAACTGGATCAGGTCCGGCATGCCGGCGCGATTGGCCTTGATGTCCAGCAAGAGGCGGTTGAACCAGTGCCTGAGATGCTCGGCGGGTAGGCAATCGAGGGCTTGCTCCAGCAACTCTTCGCTGAGCACGCTCCAGAACACGAACGGCGACTGCACACCCCACTTGGCGGCATAACGTTGGCGTATGGTCTGCCGATAGCGCCCGTCTTCGAGTTCGGCCAGGCAGGCCTGGAACAGTTCGGCCCGGCGGGCCTGGAAGTCTTCGCTGAGCAAATCCACCGGCCCGCGCTGGAACGGGTGAAAAAACGCACCCGGCAAAGGCGCGAAGATCGCGGGCCAACACAGCAGGCCAAACAGTGAGTTGATCAGGCTGTTTTCGACGTAGTGGATCGGTGCCGAATCCTCAGCCAGATGCGCCTGAACGTAAAACTCGACCGACACTGCCGGATCGACTCTTGGTAGTTGCAGGTCCAGACGCTGCATTTCCCGAGGCGCCGTCCGCTTGATGGGCGGCCCGCCGAGTTTGCGCCGCAGGCGCGGCAGCACGCGGAGCAACTGCTGGTGTTCGGCGGCACTCTCCGGTGCTTGTTCGGCCTGCTCGGCCAGTTCCAGCGCCAACTCGAACTCCCCGCTGCGCTCCAGCACGCGAATGAGCCGCACACGCGCCCCCGGATAAGCGCATTCGCGGTAGAGATCCAGGGCCATGGCGAAATCCGCGATGCGTTCGCAATACTGGCCCATCTGGAACAACAGTTTTCCGCGCCGACGTTGCAACCAGGGATTGTCCAGCGCCAGGCCCTTGATGCGCCCCGCCACCTCCTCCAGCGCTTCACCGGCTTCGAACTGTTGCTGGTACGCGTGCAGGAGGACACAGGCATCCACGTCGTCGCGGCTGCGCAAGCCGCGGGACTCGGCGCTGAACTCGACTTTTTCGTAGGTGTAGATACCCAGGTCGGCCAGCACGAACTCCGACCAGTCCTGGTACAGGTTGCCGAAGAACATCAGGCGCAGGCGATCGCACAACTCCATGATGGTCAGGCTGAGCAGGCGCTCATCCAGCCACGGGCACCAGTCGTTGAAGCTTTGCGCCTGGGGAAATTGCTCGCTCAGCGCTGGCAGCCAATCGGTTTTCCGGCCTTTGGGTTGATCGATGACGGAGCCGAAGGTGTGGAGGATTTCACCCTTGAGCAGCAGTTCGAACAGTTCCTCGACCGCCAGCGGCATACGCTCGTCGACCCAACCGAGTGCCAACAGCGGGCCGGCGGCGCCGGGGATATCGCCGATTTCGTCGTAATGCAGTTTGCCGGCCCTGAAATGAATGCCCTTGCGCATGACCATTCTGACCAGCAGTGCCTGCGATTCACGGGGTAACCGCTTAAACTCATTAATGAAACGCAGCTCGTCGACGCTCAGCACATCGGCAAAGCGCTGCTCAAGCCAATCAAGCACTTGCATGAAGTTGTTCAAGTAGTAGAACGGATCGTCGAGAGGATTTGCGGTCACTGGAAAATGGGCCATGGCGAGAGGTACTGGTTATGCATACAGATACCAGTTCCACACCGCGTGGCGCAATCGGAAAAGGATAAATGGAGGCGCTGTACGGAATATTTCCCGGGCAGTAGAACTTTCTGCCCCCTGGCGGCACCAACCGCCATAGGCATGCAGTGACAGGCGCGAGCGGATCTACAGCTTCAAAACGAACGGGAGGTGATCATGGACATCAAGACATTGGGTTTACCCCTGGCCGCAGTGGCCCTGCTGATGCTGGCCGGCTGCTCGACGCCGACGGTGGTGACCCTGCAGAACGGCACTCAGTACCTGACCAAGGACATGCCGAATACCAGGACCAAGGACGGGTTCTTTGAGTTCGAGGACATTTCGGGAGCGAAGGTGAAAGTCAGGGCCGATGAAGTGGCGACGATTCGCGAGGAAGACTGACGTTTCTCCTGGCACGATGTGGCAGGTTTCGAGCACTGCCTTACACTCGATAGACCCCGTGCGACCGAATGACTGTGCAACGCTTCGACACAGGCGTTGCAATACGGGCATCACGCATAGACTCAGGTGACGCCGAAATGAAAATGGTCATGCCACTTCTGGCCTCTGTGCTCGCCGTCAGCGCGTGCGTGACGGCGAGCCTTTGTGACGCCGCGACAAAGGCAAAGCCAAAACCCTTGCCAACTTACAAAACCAGTTTCGATTGCACCACGCCCCAGGCATCCGCCGAAAAGCTTGTCTGTCACGACCCTCAGCTGGCGCGCATGGACCTGGAGCTCGATCGTCTTTATCGCCTGGCGCTCACCGACGAACATTCAGTGCCGCGCCCGAATAAAGTCGAGATAGATCATCGGTTCTGGATGGAGTCCCGTAACCAGTGTGGTGCCGGGCCGCAAGCCAAGGGGTGCGTCATCGCCAGTTATGCCGAGCGTGCGTTCCAACTGCGCCAGGGTTCGGCCATTGCCAGAACCAAGGACCCCAGCAGGCTCTCCGAAGGCCCCTTGGCTTATCGTTGCGCAGGGTTTAACCCATTGGTTGCCGCGACCTTCTTTACGGTCGAACCGGGCGTGGTGTTCCTCAAATGGGCCAACGCCTCGGTGACGCTTAACCAGGTGCCGAACAATTCCGGAACCCAGTACACGGGCAAGGATTACAAAGGCAGCTACAGCTTCTGGCAAATCGGCGATGAGGTTTTTTTCCAGATACCCGGCTCAGGCCAGATGAGTTGCGCAGCCGAGCCGGTCGGCTGACAAGGATGGCAACGGGACATCCTGTCCCGATTGCCTGACCGGTCTTCAGCTGCCGGTGCGAATCTTGTTCCACACGCGCGTGCGAACCCGGTCGATGTTCAATGGCATGGCTTCCAGGGCAAAGAGTTTCCCCATCATTTCCGGGCTTGGGTAAACCTTGGTGTCGTTCTTGATCGCCGGGTCGATCAGGCTGTCAGCCTGCTCGTTGCCATTGGCGTAATGCACGTAGTTGCTGACACTGGCCATGACGTCCGGGCGCAGCAGATAGTTCATGAAGGCGTAACCGGCCTTTTCGTCCGGAGCGTCGACCGGCATCGCGACCATGTCGAACCAGATGGCGGCGCCTTCCTTGGGAATGGCATAACCGATGTCGATTCCATTGTTGGCTTCCCTGGCGCGGTTTTCCGCTTGCAGGATGTCGCCGGAGAAACCGACCGCGACGCAGATATCGCCGTTGGCCAGGTCACTGGTGTACTTGGACGAATGGAAATAGCTCACATACGGCCGCACTTTCAACAGCAGGGCTTCAGCCTTCTTGTAGTCTTCCGGGTTCTTGCTGTGGGGCGGCAGCCCGAGGTAGTTCAACGCGGCCGGCAGCAGTTCGGGACCGTTGTCGAGGATGGCCACGCCGCACTTCTGTAACTTCTGCATGTTTTCGGGCTTGAAAATCAAGTCCCAGGAATCCACCGGGGCGTTGTCGCCCAGCACCGCCTTGACCTTGGCAACGTTGTAGCCGATGCCGGTGCTGCCCCACAGGTACGGGAAGCCGTGCTCGTTGCCCGGATCGTTGGTCTGCAAGGCCTTGAGCAATACCGGGTTGAGGTTTTTCCAGTTCGGCAACTGGCTCTTGTCGAGCTTCTTCAGTGCGCCACCCTCAATCTGCCGCGCCATGAAGTGGTTGGACGGAAACACCACGTCGTAGCCGGATTTGCCGGTCATCAGCTTGCCATCGAGGGTTTCGTTGCTGTCATAGACGTCGTAGGTGAAGCCGATGCCGGTTTCTTTCTGGAAGTCTTTCGTGGTGTCCGGCGCGATGTAATCCGACCAGTTATAGATTTTGACGGTTTCGGCCGCCTGACTGATCGATGCAACCAGCAGCAGCGGAGCCAGGGTCAGTGTCTTTCGGAGCATGAGTCGATTCCTGTAGGTTGTTTTTGTTGGCAGGCAATCAAGGATCAGAAAATCAGGACGTAGGTCTTGCGCACGGTTTCCTGGATATCCCAGATACCGAGGCTGTTGGCCGGCAACATCAGTGCGTCGCCCGCTTCTATGTGCAGCGGCTCACCGCCGTCCGGGGTGAAGGTGCAGCGGCCCTGGATGAAGTGACAGAACTCCTGGGCGACGATCTGCCGCCGCCAGCGCCCCGGGGTGCATTCCCAGACGCCGGTCTCGACGCCATCGTCGCGTTCGACGCTGGTGGTCGAAGCCACGGCCACGGGCGTGCCCAGGGGCACGGCGACCGGGTTGGATTCCTCCAGTTTCAGGGTTGCGGTGTGCTTGAATTGCGTGATGCTCATGGGAATACCTGTCGATATGGCCTGTCGATGAAGAGCGCGCCGTTTAGTGCATGAAACCTTCCATGAATCCGGCCACCCCGCTGGCCAGCTTGCGCCGCCAGGGCGCGGTAGCCGGGTTGGCCAGGGTCTGGTCCTCATGGACAAAGCTGCGGATGATTGCGTTGTAGCCGAGCCAGCGAATCGGTTCCGGCTCCCAGGCCCTGAGCGCGTCGAGGCCCCGCTGCGGGATGACCCACGGCTGGCGCACCAGATCGGTGTCGCGCCCCAGGATCAGGTCGGCCAGCGTGCGTCCACCGAGGTTGCTGGCGCCAACGCCCTCCCCGCCGTAGCCGCCGGACAAGGCGATGCCTTTGGCCCGGTCGCAGAGCATGTGCGGCTTGAAGTGCCGGGACATGCCCAGGTTGCCGCCCCAGGAATGAGTGATCTGCACGTTCTTCAACTGCGGGAACAGCTCGCCGAACAGGTAGCGCCGCAGGTCTTTTTCATCCGTGGTCAGCTCGAAGTCGTGGCGCAGCTTGCCGGCGAACTGATAGCCGCCACGGGCGCCAAAGATCAAACGGTTGTCAGCGGTGCGCTGGCCGTACGTCACCTGGCGACTGGCCTCGCTGAACGCCTGGCCACGGCTCAGGCCGATTTCATCCCAGGTGGCCGCCGACAACGGCTCGGTCGCGACGATCAGGCTCTGTACCGGCATCTGATAACGCCCCAGGGGCGGCAAGGTGACGGCGTAGCCTTCTACTGCCGGAACGACCCAGTGACAGCGCACCGACGCTTTCGCCGTGCGCAGGCTGCCGGACTGCCAATGGGTGACCGGGCTGTTTTCATAGATCCTCACCCCCAGGCGCTCCACCATCCGGGCCAGCCCGCGAACCAGCTTGGCCGGGTGGATGGTCGCCACGTGCGGCGCATAGATGCCGCCATAGGGTTTGGCGACGCGGATCTGCTGTGCCAGTTGCTCCGGACTCAACCAGCGATAGTGATTGTCGTCGAGGCCCTGGCGATGGAGATCGTCCAGGTAGTGACGCAGGCTGGTCGCCTGCTCCGGATAACGCGCAGCGCAATACAGCACCCCGCCTTTACGGAAATCGCAGTCGATACCCTCACGTTCGAGGACAATCTCCACTTCATCCGGAATGCCATGCAACAAATCGTAGGAAGCGCGGCGCTGCTGGGCCGGCAGACCAGCCAGCAGGCGGTCTTCACCCAGCAAGTTGCCCATCAGCCAGCCGCCATTGCGCCCCGACGCGCCGAAACCGGCGGTCTGCGCTTCGACAATGGCGATGTTCAGCTGCGGTTTCTGCTGCTTGAGGTAGTACGCGGTCCAGAGACCGGTGTAGCCCGCGCCGATGATCGCCACGTCCACATCCAGGTCCCGCTCCAGCGCCGGACGCGCCAACAAAGGCTCGTCGAGTTGGTCCATCCACAAACTGATAGTGCGCCACGCCGGCATGCAAGACTCCGCCACTGAAAAACTTCGATGGCGTCGATCCTAGTGCGTGGGCTCAGGCGCTGTCTTGCGCGCGTGCACGCAAAGAAATTTGTTTGACGTAAGCCTTGGGTGACTGGCCGGTGTGCTGGCGGAAACAGCTGTAGAACGCCGACAGCGAATTGAATCCGGCGGCGAACGCCAGTTCATCGATACGCAACGGTGGCGTGGCGTCATCCAGTGCCGCGAGCAAGTGTTGCAGGCGCGCCTGGTTGACGTAGCGGTAGAAGCTCTGGCCCAGTACCTGGTTCAACAGATAGGAAATCTGGTTACGGCTGTACCCGCACTCCTTCGCCACCCGTTGCAGGTCGAGCTCCGGGTCAAGATACGGCTGCTGGCGCTGGAAATACTGCTGCAGGTCATCGGCCATGAAGCTCAACTGGCGAGGCGACAGGCCGAGCCGGCTGACCGCCGGGCGCTGGCCGGGGGTAGTTTTGCTGACGGGTTGCTCATGCACCAGCGAAGCGTATTCATTGACCCGCCAGATCAGCCCGTCCTTGACGGTGATCGCCTCGCTGGCGCGGAACGACACCAGTCCTTCACCACCGCGCAGGGTGATGCGGTACTGAATGAAGGCGGTGTTGCCGTCCAGTCGAATACGGTCGGAGTGCTCCAGCGCTTCATCCGGATCCCGGGGCATGCTGCTGCGCACATAGTCGCGCAGTTCGGCCAGGCCCATGACCCGGTTCTGGAAAAAGTCGTTGTACTGGACTTCCGGGTGATAGAGCGCCATGACGCCGTCCAGGTCCCGGTGTTTCCAGCGCAAGTGATAGCGCATGACCGTCTCGCCCGTGGCCTGGGTTTGCAGCGGGCCATCATCCTCGGCGTGCATTGAAAGTCTCGACGGAAAAAACCGAGCTTGCCCAACTTCCGCTTTGTCTTCAACGACTAAACGGATGCGGGCTTCGGGCCGCCAATATCAAGGAAGCGTGACCTGAATCAAAAAAATGGCGGCAATCGCCAAACGACCTGAAAAAACCCCATTCTTTTTCACATTCGGATGCTACTTTTAAAGACTGTCACTGGTTGAGCCATTGAAGGTTCTTCCCTCCTACCATGAGCTAAAGGAAGCGCTCGATAATGAAGGCGGGCAACACATGAATAGAGGGTTCAGTAAGGTCACGTTTCCAAACGCCTGCCAGCTGATGCGCTGGCATTTTCATCCCATGGGTTTCGAGGCGAGCATGGACGCGCCGGGCAGCATGATTGCCCGTCTTTTCGATCGTGCCACTGGCGAGACCATGATCGCCATTGCCGGTATTCCTTGCGCCACCGTCATGAATGCCGCGGATGTAGAACGAATAATCGAAGCGGTGGAGGATGAACTTGAAGCCTTCGTTCCACCGGAGGCTTTCAGGAGTTATGCCTGACGCCTGTCCACTCCCAAAAAAGCCCACATCAAGTGGGCTTTTTGTTGAGCGATGTTCCTTGTAGGAGCGAGCTTGAACTGGTCAACTAATTTTGGACACCAGTTACGGTTTCATGCCGCCAGTTTCTCCATAGCTACCGGCGATCGGTAGTCGTTGTAGCTATGGAGCCTGACGTTGTTGTAACGCATCACATAACGCTGCACATCCACCCGCGCCTCATGTTCCGAGCGGTAGCCATCTTCTGGCACCCACTCGGATTTCAGGCTGCCAA
>NZ_JAHUWF010000011.1:0-252272 GCF_019219205.1 Pseudomonas sp. PDM27
TCCTTAACAACTTCAACCACTTGCGCTTTCGATCTCTCGTCAGCGGGAGGCGAATTCTACAGCGTTACTCGCTGCTGTCAACACCTCTTTTTCAACTTCCTTTCGGCTTCGATGACCTGAAGCAACCTGCTGCCGAAAACTGCGTAACTCTTTGTTTATCAAGGAGTTTTCCGTTTCGACTGCGCCGGAAGTGGGGCGAATTATAGACATCTATAATCTGCCGTCAAGCACTGATTCGGGTTTTCTATCAACAACCTGCAGAAAGCAGTAAAACGCCCCAAAGGACGCCTCTATAGAAGAGTCAGAACGCCCTTCTATATAGAAGAGCTTCCCCATAGGCAGTCACAGCCCATGTCATAGCCAAAAAGCGGGACCACCGCGTACGAACGATTAGCTGGCTGCCAAAAAACAAAAAAGCACCCAAGGTGCTCTTTTGTTAGCGCTTTCAGCTGAATAACGCCGCCACCCCGGCCCGCGCCGTATGTAGCTTCTTATAGCTATCGATCAGACGAAGGTGCCTGTCGAGGCCTTCCAGTTTCATGCTCGTCGGTGTCAGACCATAGAAACGTACGCTGCCATTGACCGACCCTATCGCCGCGTCCATCCGCTCGTCACCGAACATCCGGCGGAAGTTGACCTCGTAGTCGCTCAGTTCCAGATCATCGTCCAGCTGCATTTCCAGCACGACGTTCACCGCTTGATAAAACAGGCCGCGCTCGACGGTGTTGTCGTTGTATTGCAAGAAGGCTTCCACCAGATCCTTGGCCTGATCAAACTTCTGCAAGGCGAGATAAATCAGCAGCCTCAGCTCCAGGATCGTCAACTTGCCCCAAGGCGTGTTGTCGTCGAACTCGATGCCGATCAAAGTGGTGATGTCGGTGTAATCATCCAGCTCACTGCTTTCCAGCCCCTGGGCCAGCGATCGCAGGCCGACTTTGCTCAGGCTGTGCAGATTCAAGATGTCGGCGCGGAACTGCAGTGCCTTGTTGGTGTTATCCCAGATCAAATCTTCGACCGGATAAATTTCCGAGTAATCCGGCACCAGAATGCGGCAGGCCTTGGCGCCGATATGCTCATAGACCGCCATGTACACTTCTTTGCCCATGTCTTCGAGAATGCCGAACAAGGTCGCGGCCTCTTCGGCATTGGAGTTTTCGCCTTGACCGGAGAAATCCCACTCAACGAATTCGAAGTCCGGCTTGGCACTGAAGAAGCGCCACGAGACCACACCGCTGGAGTCGATGAAGTGCTCGACGAAGTTATTCGGTTCAGTCACCGCCTGACCTTCGAAGGTCGGCTGCGGCAGATCGTTCAGGCCTTCGAAACTGCGGCCTTGCAGCAGCTCCGTCAGGCTGCGCTCCAGCGCCACTTCCAGGCTTGGGTGCGCGCCGAACGAGGCAAACACGCCACCGGTACGCGGGTTCATCAAGGTGACGCACATCACCGGGAACTCCCCGCCCAGCGACGCATCCTTGACCAGCACCGGGAAGCCCTGCTCTTCCAGGGCCTGGATACCGGCCAGGATGCCCGGGTATTTCGCCAGCACTTGCTGCGGCACATCCGGCAGGGCCATTTCGCCTTCGAGGATTTCGCGCTTGACCGCGCGTTCGAAGATTTCCGACAGGCACTGCACCTGGGCTTCGGCCAGCGTGTTGCCGGCGCTCATGCCATTGCTCAGGAACAGGTTTTCGATCAGGTTGGACGGGAAGTACACCACCTCATTGTCCGACTGGCGCACGAACGGTAGCGAACAAATACCGCGCTGGGTGTTGCCGGAGTTGGTGTCGTACAGATGCGAGCCACGCAACTCGCCATCCCGGTCGTAGACCTTCAGGCAATACTCGTCGAGGATTTCGCTCGGCAGCTCGTCCGTCGGGCCCGGCTTGAACCAGCGCTCGTCCGGGTAATGCACAAACGCCGCATTGGCGATGTCCTCCCCCCAGAACTGATCGTTATAGAAGAAGTTGCAGTTGAGCCGCTCGATAAACTCGCCCAGCGCCGATGCCAGCGCGCCTTCCTTGGTCGCGCCTTTGCCATTGGTAAAACACATCGGCGAGTGCGCATCGCGGATGTGCAGCGACCACACATTGGGAACGATATTGCGCCAGGAGGCGATTTCAATCTTCATTCCCAGGTCGGCCAGGATGCCCGACATGTTGGCGATGGTTTGCTCCAGCGGCAGGTCCTTGCCTGCAATGTAGGTGCCCGCTTCGGAAGTCGAATGCGGCATCAGCAGCGCCTGGGCATCGGCGTCGAGGTTTTCGACCTCTTCAATCACGAACTCAGGCCCGGTTTGCACCACCTTCTTTACCGTGCAACGGTCAATGGAGCGCAAGATCCCCTGGCGGTCCTTGGCGGAGATGTCCGCCGGCAATTCGACCTGAATCTTGAAAATCTGGTTGTAGCGGTTTTCCGGGTCAACGATGTTGTTCTGCGACAGGCGGATATTTTCGGTGGGGATATTGCGAGTCTCGCAATACAACTTCACGAAGTACGCCGCACACAACGCCGACGAAGCCAGGAAATAATCGAACGGCCCCGGCGCCGAGCCATCACCCTTGTAGCGAATGGGTTGATCGGCGATCACCGTGAAGTCGTCGAACTTGGCCTCAAGTCGAAGGTTGTCGAGAAAGTTGACCTTGATTTCCATGTGCGATTACCAGAATAACGAGCTAAACGATTTGGCCGCCATTATCCGGTTTTTCAGCGCAGACCGTTAACTTTCCACTATTTATCGATCAACGCGACACCCCGCTCCTCCAGCAGGCGCACAAACATCGTGAGGCTCTGCGACACCGTCCCCCGGCGCCACACCAACCAGGTACGCAGATAGCGGAACGACTCCGACAACGGCCAGACGCTGACCGTCGTACACCCAGGCATGCTTTCGAGCATGCTGCGTGGCATCAGCGCCAGGCCGGCCCCGGCGCTGACGCAGGCCAGCATGCCGTGATAGGACTCCATTTCGAATATCTTGCCGGGCACCGCCGCGCCATTGGCAAACCAGCTTTCGAAATGATGGCGATAGGAGCAGTTGGAGCGGAAGGCATAGATGTTTTCGCCATTCACATCCTTGGCCCGATGAATCGGCTCATGATTGAGCGGCGCGATCAGGACCATCTCCTCCTCGAATGCCGGTACGCCTTCCAGCGCCGGATGCAACACCGGCCCATCGACAAATGCCGCGGCCAGCCGTCCCGACAGCACCCCGTCGATCATGGTCCCGGAGGGACCGGTGGACAGGTCCAGTTCGACCTTCGCGTGTTTCTGGTTATAGGCAGCCAATAGCTCTGGAATTCGTACCGCTGCCGTGCTTTCCAGCGAACCCAGGGCGAAGGCGCCTTGCGGTTCCTCTCCCGCTACGGTGGCCCGCGCCTCCTGAACCAGGTCGAGAATGCGTCGAGCGTAATCCAGGAAACTCCAGCCGGCTGGCGACAAGCGCAGGCGACTCTTCTCGCGGATAAACAGATCCACACCCAGATCCTGCTCAAGCTGCTTGATTCGGGTCGTGAGGTTCGATGGCACCCGGTGGATATGCTGGGCGGCCACGCTGATGCTGCCGTGCTCTGCGACAGCCTTGAAAATTTCGAGCTGGACCAGATCCAAGTCATTCTCCAAACGTGAACGTTATGCTCATTATTATTCAGTTTCCATAAAACATATACCCCCATAACCTGAGCACATTCCTACCTAGCAGGACGGTGCCATGACCCACGTATCCAGCCTTACCCATGCCATTTCGATCAACCCGACCACGGGCGAGCAGATCGGCCAGTACCCTTTCGAATCCGATTCGGCACTACAGGCCGCGCTGGCGCGGGCCACTACCGGGTTTCGAGCCTGGCGCGGCAAACCGGTAGAGCAACGCGCGCAGCTTTTGATCAGCCTCGGCCAGGCCTTGCGCAACAATGCAGAGGCCATGGCCAACATGATCACCCTGGAAATGGGCAAGCCGATTAGTCAGGCCCGTGGCGAAATTGAAAAATGCGCGCAGCTCTGCGAGTGGTACGCCGAACAGGGTCCCGCCATGCTCAGCGCAGAACCGACCCTGGTCGAAGGCGGCAAGGCACGCATTGAATATCGCCCGCTCGGCCCGATACTCGCCGTGATGCCGTGGAACTTCCCCATCTGGCAAGTGCTGCGCGGCGCGGTCCCTACCCTGCTCGCCGGCAATACCTTCGTGCTCAAGCACGCGCCAAACGTCATGGGCAGCGCCTACCTGCTGCTGGAAGCCTTCAAGCAGGCGGATTTTCCTGAAGGTGTCTTCGAGGTCATCAACGTCACCCCGGACGGTGTATCCAAGGCGATCGCCGATCCACGCATCGCGGCTGTCACCCTCACCGGCAGCGTGCGTGCGGGCATGGCCATCGGTGCTCAGGCCGGAGCCGCGCTGAAGAAATGCGTATTGGAACTGGGCGGCTCCGACCCGTTTATCGTGCTCGACGACGCGGACCTCGATGAGGCGGTCAAAGCCGCCGTGATCGGGCGCTATCAAAACACCGGACAAGTCTGCGCAGCTGCCAAACGCCTGATTGTCGAGCAGGGCATTGCCGAGGAATTTACCCGCAAGTTCGTCGAGGCCACCCAACGACTGGTCGTCGGTGATCCACTCGCCTCCACCACTTACATCGGCCCGATGGCGCGCTTCGATCTGCGCGACGAACTGGACCAACAGGTGCGCGACACACTGGAAGAAGGCGCGACCTTGCTGCTGGGTGGAAAGAAGGTCGAAGGCACCGGCAACTACTACGAACCCACTGTACTGGGCGACGTGACCGATCAGATGACATCCTTCAGACAGGAACTGTTTGGTCCCGTGGCTTCAATCATCACGGCCCGAGACGCCGCCCATGCGCTGGCGCTGGCCAATGACAGCGAGTTCGGCCTCACCGCCACTATTTATACGCGCAATGACGAACTCGCCCGGCAGATGGCTGGCCAACTTGAAACCGGCGGCGTGTTCATCAACGGCTATAGCGCCAGCGATCCGCGCGTCAGTTTTGGTGGCGTGAAGAAGAGTGGCTTTGGCCGGGAACTCTCGCATTTCGGAGTGCGCGAATTCTGCAATGCCCAGACGGTTTGGCTGGATCGACGTTAAGGGCAATGCAGTGCTTCGAGCTGACTCAGCCATGATCTGGTTCAACCTGCAACGCAGCGCAAGCAGTCAGGCTGACATCGCGATCCTCAGCGCCACTGCTGCTTCAAGCAGCTTGTTCGCCTGGGTCGAGACAGCTGCAGCCATTTCTTCATCCCCTGTTTCTCTGAGCGTTGCAGCCAGATCGAGCAGCTTCCCCACCTCGGCCTCGATAGTGCGGACGGATTCGCCTATTTGGTACTTAAGTGAATGAGCCATCTCGATCAAACCTCGGACCGGATTAAAGACAAATCCCACCTGGGCGAATGCTCAAGTCATTCAGTGGCGCGTCACTGACCGCCATTCGATTGCCCCAAAACCATTGTGGAGTACTGAGCAGAGAGTATCGAAAGTTTTGATGCCGTGTCGTACTCCAGTAGCACTTTGCCCAACGGTTACGCCACGGCATTTCGTATTCAGATGTCACACTTTCGTCACACCTAACTAGCACAATACGGTCAGCCAAAGGGATTTGGCCCCTCTACAGAAAGCCCGGCCCGACGCCGGGCTTTTTACTTTCTGGTCCGTGTTCCCCAAGCCCGACGACTTATTCAGAGTACAGGGTGGTTCATTTCAACCCGCTCTGATGTTGCCCGGCGAATTGTCTCTGGAACCAGTCCGAGAGCATCGCCTTCTCGGAGTAGAGCCTGTCACTCCTGTTCGCACGCCCCGGACGCTGGAGGTAGAGCTGATCCATGACTCTGGCATCGGCCTGGTTCACGACCTGGCCATTTTGCTTGAGTACGTAATGTAGATCGATGCTCGGCCAGGTAATGTCGCGCATGAAGCGCACCTCATAGGCATTTATCCTCCAGGGTTCGTAACGACCGGCCAGGTCGATGTTGCGTATTTCAATTTGCAGCTGCTGGTCGGCTGGCAGGTACCGCTCGCCAAGCTTCTGGAGGTAGCTGCGCAGTTCTTTCATGACATAAGGATCGGCCCCACGTTCATAGCCCGGACTGTCCAGGCTGGCATCGCTGTATTTTTCGGGGTTATTGAAGACGACTTCGACCGAAGGCGCTGCGGTGGCAAGTGGCACCCTAAACAGCGCCAGCAGTGCGATCGAGGTGCAAAGGGTTATTGAGCGCATGGCATCACCTCCGGGTGCAACGCTTTTCAATGCATGCGGCACCCTGTTCAGTTTACGCCTGAAGTGCATGCCCGCTGCGTGTGTTTCCAGCTCCTGTCGCGGGTCAGCGCTGTTCTTTACACACCAGCCGAATGAGCAGCAAGACCAACAGCACATTCAATACGGCCAGCAAGCTCAGGCCCGCAAGCACACCGTCAGCGCCCCAGGCCTGCAACAGGTAACCGCCCGCGAGCGGGGTCAAGGCTTGCCCAATGAGCGAAGGCCGCGCCATGCGCCCCATCAGCAACACATAATGGGTAGGCGACATCAGGGCCAGTGGCAGCAGGCCTCGAACGATTGCCCGCAAACCATTACCCGCGCCGTAGATCACCAGCCCCAGAGCGGTCATTGCCGGCGCGATAGTCACAAACAGCAGACCGATTGCCACGAACACCACGGAGATCAATGTCGTCCAGATCGGGTGTCGCTTTCGCGAAAACACTTGTAGAACACGTGAACCGACCTGGCTCGGCCCCAGTAAAGCGCTCAGCCCGATGGCGGCTGCAAGCGAGTAGCCCTGCCCCTGCAACAATGAAATCAGCTGGACCGACATCGCCGTCATGATCACTGCACCCAACGCGAGAATCAGCGTGAGCAACAGGTAGATCCGCCGGTCGATTGAAAGGTTTTCATCACTCACAGCCTGGCTTTTTGTGAGTGCTCCCGCGCCCCGCGCCAGCACCCAGAGATATAGCGGTGCCACGGCAACGACCAATAACACCCCATAAGCCACGCACGTCGCGCGCCAGCCAACATGCTCGATGACCAGCGCAACCGCGGGCCATGACAGCGTTGTCGCAAACCCTGAAATGAGCGTGATCCCGGTAATCGCACTGCTCGCCCGCTCTCCATAGAGAGAACCTAAAGCGGCGAACAGCGCTTCATACAACCCCAGCGCCATACCGACGCCAATCACTGCCCAAGACAAAAGAAACATCGGCAACGAGGTCGAACTGGCCATCAGAAACAAGCCGATGGCGACGCCCAGGCCACTACTGGCCAGGATGGGGCGGCCGCCGTAGCGGGCGATAAGCCGGCTGGTCAACGGTGCCAGCATCGCGGAAACCAGGATGCTCAGGGACAGTGCGCCATACACCCATTGGCTGGCCCAGCCGGTCTCTTTCATGATCGGATCGGCCATGACGGCCATCAGGAAGAACGAACCTCCCCAGACCAGAACTTGCAGCATCCCCAAAATGAAGATGCCGAATACGCCAGGCAGTCGCGTTTGTTGGTTCAAGACAATGTCATCAGTGGTCAGAAAAAACGGAAGTCGTGAGCAGCCGCGCAACTGCGGATATCTGGGCGATTTGCACGGGGACGGGACACTCGGAGCTAACAGATTCGCCGTTGATTCAAAGCATGTGTCCAGCCCAGATTTTGCGATTGACCAGATCGGCGGCAATCTCGATGAAGGCATCCCCGACAAATTTGGCGGCCGGACTGACACGCCTGTCGGCCGGAAAAACCTGAACAAGCTTGCGCATGGGAACGGGGTCGACCAAGGGGGCCGCACTGAGCACGCCTGCTTCGATTTGCGCGTAAATCGATGCCAGAGGCAAAGCGGTCAAACCGAAGCCATTGCGGACCAGATCGATCATGGCGCCGAAGGAGTCGGCTTCAACGCTGGTCTTGAGCTTGATCCCGACTTGACGCGCACAATCATCCAGAATCACGCGAAGGCTATGTCGAGCGCTTGGCAGTACCAATTGCTGCTCAGCCAATGACTCGAACGACACCGGCGTATCAAGACGCAGGTTGGCGCTGGCGGGACCGACCAGCAGCAGGTTTTCCATCATCACCGGCACGATACGCAGCGTATGCAGGGGTTGGGGATCGTAAGAAATCGCCAGCTCCAGTTCGCCACGCTGAACCCAATCGAGCAGATAGCCGCTGAAGGCCGAGGAAAACCTGACGGCGAGATTCGGATGCGCCTCCTTGATCTTGCGTACCAATGGAACGGTGATAATTTCCGCGACCGTCGGCGTCGTGCCGATGACGACCGTTCCCCGAAAAGACGACTTTGCGCCCACGACAGAACTTCGAATGGACTCCATTTCCTCCATGATTCGGGTGGCATGTGCCAACACTTCACGGCCGGCATCGGTGATCTCCATGCCTCGCCCATGTCGATCAAACAGGTAGGTGCCAAGCTCCTTTTCCAACAATCGAATTTGCCGGCTAAGTGCCGGTTGCGCGATGTGAAGACGATCCGAGGCCTTGCTGAGACTGCCCAGTTCGGCAACATGAATCAGGGTTTTGAGTTGAACGACATCCATTACCAGGCCAGTCAGCATCGGGCTCGACGCGTTATGCGGCGAAAGTGCTGTGAGTGTAATCGCATTTGTGCACCTTGGAACGGCCGGCAACCCCCGTGTCGTGCGGCCCCGGGACTTCCAAGCCGGCTGTAACCCCCGGCCCGCCGGGGCTGCACGCCAAGCTATATAATTCAGGTATATCAGTTAGGCCTGCCTGACGGCTTATTACCCTCCCGACTCTGCGGTAGCGTGCAATCAACGTCGACGCCAGAGAGCGCTCGACTCACTACAAGAATAAGATTCGAGGGCTCGCGCCATGATGTTCAATGCTTCGCCTCACCCGTCCGATTTCTCCGGGCCACTACTGTTCGCCACGCTTGTGCATCCACCCTTCCCCCTCTCTACGGAAAACCGGCCGTGAGCGGGTTCACGCCTTTTCGTTAACCCCAAAACCCAACGAGTCAGTCTCGGACGCGCATCAGCGCGCTCCTCGTCTCCCCTCGCCTTGAAAAAAGGGTGAATCACATGTCCGCATCAATCCCAGACGCCAAAGACCACTCAGCCGAAGCCGCTGCGATGAAAGCGCCGAACCGCGTCAAAGCCATCATGGGTGCCTGCTCGGGCAATCTGGTGGAGTGGTACGACTTTTTCATTTACGCCTATACCGCCATCTACTTTGCCGCTTCGTTTTTCCCCAAAGGCGACACCACCAGTCAGCTACTGGCGACCGCGGGCGTCTTCGCCGTCGGTTTTTTCATGCGCCCGCTCGGTGGCTGGATTTTCGGCTGGATCGCTGACACTCGTGGTCGCAAGGTCTCGATGATTATTTCGGTGTTCATGATGTGCGCCGGCTCGCTTTTGATCGCCGTCATGCCGACCTACGCAACCATCGGCGTCGCGGCGCCGATCCTGCTGGTGGTTGCCAGGCTGATTCAGGGCCTGTCGGTCGGTGCGGAATACGGCACCGGCGCCACCTACATCAGCGAAATCGCGACACCGGGCCGTCGCTGTTTCTATGGCTCGTTTCAGTACTTCACCATCATTGCCGGTCAGTTGCTGGCCTTGATGACCGTAGTCATTCTTCAACAAACCCTGACCGGCGAAGAGTTGCGCGAGTGGGGCTGGAGGATTCCGTTCTTCATCGGCGCGTTGAGCTCGATCGTGGTGGTGTATCTGCGTCGCGCCATGCATGAAACCGCCAACAAGAAAGACATGAGCCGCAAGGATGCCGGCTCTCTGCGCGGCATGTTCAAACACAAACGCGCAGTTGCCCTGGTGGTGGCGTTCACCATCGGCGGTTCGCTGTATTTCTATACCTTCACTACCTACATGCAGAAGTTCCTGGTGATCTCCGCCGGTTTCAGTCCGGAAACGGTCAGCTTCATCATGACGGCGGCCCTGATCGGCTTCATGCTTTGCCAACCGCTGTTCGGCCTGCTCGCCGACCGCATCGGTATCAAGGCGCACATGCTGATGTTTTCCGGGCTGGCCATGTTGCTGGTGATCCCCCTGCTCTACTCGCTACAGTCGGTCAGCAACCCGTTCATGGCATTCGTGCTGGTGTTTGGCGGCCTGGCCATTGCGTCGCTCTATACGCCGATTGCCGGGATCGTCAAAGCCGAACTGTTTCCGCCTGCCGTACGTGCATTGGGGGTTGGATTTCCCTATGCGGTGGGCAACGCGGCATTTGGCGGCACCGCCGAATACGTCGCCTTGTCGCTTCGCTCACAGGGCATCGAGGCGTATTTCTTCTTCTACGTAGCAGCCGTCGTGAGCATCACCTTCATCGCCGCGATGCTGATGCCAAACCTGTCGCGTTACGGCTATATCAGTGGTTCAGGCGAGATTGAAGAACGTACCGGCCTGAAGGGATGTGTAAAACCGCATGCTGCGCGAGTCTGATTGACGGAGCATCCCCAGACGACTTTCAAGGGCCCATGATTTGTCATGGGCCCTTTTTTCATCATCGCAGGGCAGAGGCAGGTGCTACCTGCGGTATAGATGCGGGGATGCTGTTGTCGACCTTTTCTCGATGGGGCCATGCCTGCAAATCAAGATCAAGATCCGTGAACTGGCTGGAGTCGAAGATCGGCGTCTTGATGCCGGCCTTGCGCTGCCGGTCATAGTCACGCAGCAGGCGCATGCCGACGTTGAACAACAGCGCCAGGGCGATCAGATTGACGAAGGCCAACAGCGTCATGGTGATATCGGCAAAGGCGAAGACCGTACCCAGGTTTTGCACGGCGCCCCAAAGGATCAACAGCAACACCAGGCCCCGATAGGCCATCACCGCCGCGCGTTTATCACCCAGTAGAAAGCGCAGGTTGTTTTCGCCCAGATAGTAGTTGTAGAGGATCGACGTGAAGACAAACAGCGCCAACGCCACGCTGATGAACGTGCGCCCCCAGTCCCCGACCACTGCCGCCAGTGCGTTCTGTGTCAGTACCAGGCCATCGCCTTCGAAGCCTGGCGTGTAAAAACCCGACAACAGGATCAGCAGCGCCGTGCAGGTACAGATCACAAAGGTATCCAGGAAGACGCTGAACGCTTGAACCACCCCTTGAGCCGCCGGGTGATCGACTTTCGCCACCGCGGCTACGTTGGGCGCACTGCCCAGGCCCGCCTCATTGGCAAACACCCCGCGCTTGACGCCCATGACGATGGCACTGCCAACCAGGCCGGCGAACGCCTGGTCCAGGCCAAAGGCACTTTTGAAAATGGTCATCAGCATGCCGGGCACATGATCAAACTGAAGCACGATCACATAAACGGTCACGCCAATGTAAGCCAGCGTCTTGACCGGTACCAACAGGTCCGAGACGGCAGCGATGCGCTTGATGCCCCCCATGAATACCAGGCCGAGCAATACGGCAATCGCAATGCCGGAGTAAGTCGTAGAGAAGCCGAACGCATTGTTCAGCGAGTGAGTCACGGCATGGGATTGCAGCCCGTTGAAGGCAAAACCGAAAGTGACCAGGAGCAACACGGCCATGACCTTGCCCAGCCACGCCTGTTTCAGTCCGTACTGGATGTAGTACGACGGCCCACCCCGGAACTGTCCCTTGGCGTCGCATCGTTTGTACAACTGTCCCAGGCTGCACTCAAAGAAGCTGGTGGACATGCCCACCAGCGCGGTCACCCACATCCAGAACACCGCACCGGGCCCGCCCAACGTCACAGCCAACCCGACCCCGGCGATATTGCCCGCCCCTACGCGACCCGCCAGGCTGAGCATCAAGGCTTGGAACGAGCTGATCTGACCGGCGCTCTTCTGCACACTATCGCGAAAGGCTCCGAACATATGCAGGAAATGGCGAAACTGGACAAAGCGTGAGCGAATCGTGAAATAGCCACCCAGGCCTACGATGAGCACGATCAGGAGCTTTCCGGAAAGAAAGTCGTTTATGACTTCGAGCATGATTTGAACCTCTTGTTGTTATGGATTACAGGCATGCACGCGCCCTCACACATCGCCGTGGCAGGCATGTGGGATGAAGCGCGTTGAATAGCAACCGCGAGCCCCTTGTCAGGCTCGCGCCCTACATCGGGGAGCGCACGGGGCGATCGGACTTACCCGGTTCGACTGCCGGTCTGGAAATCGGCGATCTGTTTCCACATCGCAATGGGGTTGGAGTACATGGGGAAGTGGCCGCAGGCCGGAATTGGCGCCAAACGCACGCCTCGGGCCTCGATGTGCGAAAGGTAGGACAGTGAGGCGTTCTGCTCGCCGTACATGAACATTCGCGGGCACTTCAAGCCGAGAAACTTGCTCATCAGGTCGGCGTTATCGGAAAGGTCGACCATCGACTGGAAAATCCCCCGCACGGCCCCGGCACGCACCTTGTGCCTGAGGCTCGCCGAATAGAGTGCGCTGGCGTATGCCGGGGCCTGCCGGGCACGCTCGATGAAAGCCGTGAAGAATTTCTCTGGATCATCGCTTGGATAATCGACGATCTGTCGGCTGAGAAAACAGTCTTCCGGGGCAATATTGCCCTCTATATCGACGAAACTGATTACCCGTTCCGGGAACTGATGGGCCAGCATCAGCGCAGTCAATCCGCCCATGGAGTGGCCGACCAGATGGAAGCGCTCGATACCGAAATGCTCCAGCATCTGCAATGCGGTCTGCAGCAGAAAAGGAATCGAAATACTGGAAAGGTCGCTGCACTGGCTCTCACCGCAGCCCGGTGCGTCGTAGGCGAGGAAGGGATGTCCGGCGAATTCCGCGTGCTGCACGAGGTCGGCGTAGTCCTCTTTGGTGGAACCGAAACCATGCAGGAACACGATCGGCGTCAGGTTGCCGTTTCGATGAATGGCGGCGACGTTCAGCTGGACGCCCTCGACGGTCAACGGGAGCTGCGTATGAGTGAACGTTTCGGATGCGGTCACGTAAAGGACTCCTTGGACGATAAGACTGCCGCCGAAACAGGTCATCGGCGACAGGCCCAATTTCAGCCGGTTGGAGTCTTATGTAAATTCCTAATTGTGGAACGTTTCCATACGCCAAACCTATCGTTGATCCCCCACTCGGAGCCCTTGCCCGTCTCAGGCCTTTTTCCGCAGTCGGGCAATGACTTCGGCTATGAGCGGATTGGGCCGATCCGCATTCCAGGCCACCGCCGTCGTCACCACGTTGAGCTTCTGACTCAATGATCGAAAGACCACGTTATCCGGTGCCATTTTTTTCAAGGATGCCGGTACCAGGGCGATGCCCTGCCCATAGCTGACAAAGGCGATTTGCGAAGCGACAGAACGCACTTCGTGCAGCACGCGAGGGGAAAATCCGCTGGCTCGGCAGGTTGCAATCAAGTTGTCGAAATACACCGGGCTGACCTTTCGCGAAAACATCACCAAAGGTTCGTTGGCCAGGCTGGACAAACTGATACGCGTGCGCGCCGCCAATGGGTGGTCACTGGGCAACGCCACCACCAGGCGATCTTCCAGCAGTGGCAGTGACTGGATCGAGGCGCCCAGATCACCGTCCAGACGGGCGAAGGCCAGGTCGATATCACCAGCTTCCAGCGCCGGAACAGCCTCTACGCTGTCGATTTCCCGCACGGATACGGTCAGGTTCGGGTAATCGACCTTCATCTGTTCGATCAGACCGGGCAGTACGTCGAACATGGCCGTGGAGATGGCGCCGATGGTCAACATCCCCGACTGTCCCGCTACCGCCTCCTCAACCGCCAGTTCCAGGCGCTCGAGTTGCTCGGCGAATTTACGCACCGCCGGCAGGATCGCCGCCCCCACGGGGGTCAGTTTCGCCCCGCGCCGCGAGCGCTCGAACAGTTGGACCTTGAGTGCCTGCTCCAGCACCTGAATCTGTTCGCTCAGGGGAGGCTGAGACATGCCAAGCCGCTTGGCTGCACGGCCGAAATTCTGCTCTTCGGCGACGGCCAGGAACAGCCAGAGGTGACGGATCAGGCGGAAATTGATCATGATTGTTCCATAGGTTTAGCGTATCTAACGCTTCTGTGATTAGTAATATACCTATCAAATCGCCTCGTCGACACTGGTCGCCTCCGTCATCGCAGGGGCTACCCCATGAACAAAAAGAGTGTGCTCGATCGCTTAGCGGCGCTGGATACCAACACGGTATCCGACGCCCTCGACTTCCTCGGCCTGGCCGGTGCCACCGTGGGGCTACGCCCGCTGTGGAACTGCCCGAAGATCGTCGGTCGCGCCAGCACCGTATTGCTTGCGCCAAAAACCGACAGCGTACCCACCGTGCACCTGATCACCCCGGTGGTGGAGCAGATCGACAGCGACGACCGCGTGCTGGTGATCGCCGGTGGTATCGAGGGCATTTCCTGCTGGGGCGACATTCTTGCCAACGCCGCGGCCGGCAAACAGGTGCGCGGCACCGTCATCGACGGCTTCAGCCGCGATATCGATGGCAGCGCGTCGATTGGCTATCCGGTCTATGGCCGTGGCGTCACCATGATCAGCGCGCGCAATCGGGTGGTGCAGATCGATGCCGCCGTGACGATCAATGTGGCGGGCGTCGACGTCAGCGAAGACGACTATGTCATCGCCGATCGCTGCGGAACGGTGTTCGTACCCCAGGCGTACATCGAGAAGGTCGTCGATCTAGGCGAGCGCATTACCCGTCGCCAGGACGGCATGGTGGAAGCTGTTCGCAGCGGCCGCTCAGTGGCCGAAGTGATGCATGACACCCAGTTCGAAGCTATCCAGGTGGAGCGTTCCTGATGAATCTTGAAGACCAAGCACTTGTGGCCCTGTTTGAAGGCCTGGACACCCCTGGCGTCTCCGATGCCCTGGACAAACTCGGCCTGCCCGGCCAATGCCTGGGCTTGGCACCGCTGGACAACTACAGCAAGGTCATCGTCGGACCGGCGTTCACCGTGCAGTACGTTTCGGCCAGCGTGCCGCCTGGAACCGTAGGCGATTTCATCGAAGACGTGCTGCCCGGTGACGTCGTGGTGATCGACAACGGTGGCCGCACCGACTGCACGGTATGGGGCGACATCATGACCCAGTACGCCGGCAGCCGGCAGATCGCCGCAACGGTCATCGACGGTGTATGCCGTGACGTGAACAAGGCGCTGGGTGACGGCTATCCGATCTTCAGTAAGGGCCGGTTCATGCGCACCGGCAAGGACCGCGTGCAGGTTCAATCCGTCAATCAGCCAGTGTCCGTCGGCACGGCCCGGGTGTGTGCCCGTGACATCGTGGTAGCCGACGCCAACGGCGTGGTGATTGTGCCTCGCGCCCGGGCAGCTGAAGTGGCCGCGTGCGCCCGCCAGATCGAGTCGGTCGAAGCCGATATCCGGGCCCTGATCGCTCAAGGAAAAACCCTCAAGGAAGCCCGGACCGCACTGGGTTACCACAGCCTGCAGAGGAAAGTCTGATGACCACGCTCCCCCTCCCGTTGAATTTCCACGAACGAGCAAAAGTCCTGGGCAGTTCGACGCTGTATGAAGCATCCCATCTGCCCTGTGCAGTCGACAGCGCGATCCGTCCCGTCTGGGACGGTGCTTTCATTGCCGCGCCGGCCTACCCGCTGGAATGCTCGCCGGGTGACAACCTGGCGTTGCACCTGGCCATGGAACGCGTGCCTCGCGGTAGCGTGCTGGTGGTGGGTACCGGAAGTTTCATCGCCGGTTACTGGGGCGAAGTACTCACTGTAGCGGCCGAAGCAGCGGGTGTTGTCGGTTTGGTCATAGATGGTGGCGTACGCGATATTGCAGCCCTGAAAAAACGCCAGTTTCCGGTGTTCGCGCGCGGCATCTCGGTCAAAGGCACCGTAAAGGTCAGCGCGCCCTCGGTCGGACAGGCATTCAATTTCAACGGTGCACATGTCTCGCCAGGTGATCTGGTAGTGGCGGACGATGACGGTGTGATCATCATTCCCAAGGAGGATGCGGCCCGTACTCTCGCTGAAGGCGAAGCCCGCGCAAGCAAGGAAGCGCAGATGATGCAGGCGCTGACCGAAGGTCGTTCGACGCTCGAACTGATGAACCTGACAGCGTGGAGGACCCAGGCATGAGCACCGATATCCAACGACTCAATCAACGCCTGGCCAGTGCACAGCCGTCGGCGACCTATCGGATAATCGATCGGGTGGCTGAGCGCCGGGCGCAAGGTGCGAAGATCATTTCGCTGTGCGCCGGCGAGCCAGACTTCGATACGCCCGGACATGTACGTGAAGCGGCCATTGAGGCCATCGAGAACGGGCACACGCGCTACACCCAGGTCGCCGGTGTACGCTCACTGCGAGAAGCGGTGGCCGCCAAGTTCCGTCGCGAAAACGGCCTGGACGTCACCTGGCAAGACACCCTCGTCTGCAACGGTGGCAAGCAGGTGATCTACAACGCCCTGGCCGCGACCCTCAACGAGGGGGATCAAGTCATCATCCCGGCACCCTACTGGGTCAGTTATCCGGAGATGGTTCAGCTGTGCGGTGGCGAAGCCCGGATCGTGACCTGCGAGGCCAATACCGGCTTCAAATTGACGGCCGCGGCGCTGGCCGAGGCGATCACACCCCGGACGCGCTGGCTGATCCTCAACTCGCCGTCCAATCCGACCGGTGCGGTGTACAGCCGAGAGGAACTTCAAGCCCTGGCTGAAGTGTTATTGGCCAATCCTCACGTGCTGATCCTGGCGGATGACATCTACGAACACCTGATCTTTGATGATCAGACGTTTTTTACCCTGGCCCAGGTTGAACCAGGACTGGCAGCACGCACCCTGACCATGAATGGTGTGTCCAAGGCCTATGCCATGACCGGCTGGCGCATCGGTTTTGCGACAGGACCGCGCTGGTTGCTCGAAGCGATGGAGAAGCTGCAAGGCCAGCAAACCTCGGGGGCCAGCTCAATCTCACAGCAGGCCGCACTCGCCGCCCTGGAGGGGCCAAAGGACTTCATCCACGAAAGCCGTGCAGTGTTCCAGAGTCGACGGGATTTGATGGTGGAGCTTCTGAACAGCACACCGGGCCTCGAGTGCGTCAGCCCGGCGGGTGCATTTTACGCGTTCGCCTCGTGCTCCGGCTTGATTGGCCGTACATCACCGGGTGGACGAGTACTGCACACGGATGAAGATGTCGCCCACGCGCTGCTCGATGAAGCGGATGTGGCCGTTGTGCATGGCAGCGCGTTCGGACTGGGCCCTTATATTCGTATTGCCTATGCGCTGGATGATGCGTCGCTGCATAAAGCCTGCGACGCAATAAAAACCTTCTGTAGCCACCTGCGATAAGCGACTGACCAACACCCGGCCCGGTCGTGAACGGGTTGGGTGCGGGTCAATTTTATCGACCTGCTCCCATAAACCGTCGGTATCGAAACATCGTGGCAATCCGGGCATTCATGGCTCCAGCCATACCAAACGGGCATATCTCAAAGACAAAAACGGTAGTCGTCGCCGGCCTCCATCCCTCCCAGAATGTGTGAAAACACAAAAGCAGCACTGCTTGGGAGATGGGCATGTCAACAGAAGCTGAACAAACCGCGGGACAGGATTGGCAGGAGGACGTATTCCGCGTGCTCAAGGCCCACGACGTCAAACACGTGGTCTTCGTACCGGATGCGGGTCACTCGGCGGCCATCCGCATGTCGTATGCCGACCCGGACATCAAGGCCGTTGTCCTCACCACCGAAGAAGAAGGCATCGGCTACCTCGCCGGCGCCTGGCTCGGCGGTGAGCGTGGCGCCCTCCTGATGCAATCCAGCGGTGTCGGTAACTGCATCAATACCCTGGCACTTCAGGTATGTGCCGGTTTCCCGCTGTTGATGGTGGTCACCATGCGCGGCGACTGGGCCGAATTCAACGCGTGGCAGAACCCGATGGGCCAGGCCACCGAAGCCTCTTTGAACCTGATGAAGGTCATGACCTGGCGTGCGGACGTGCCTACAGATGTCGCCCCGCTGCTGCACGGTGCCGCGACCATGGCGTTCAACGGTGATTCCGCCACTGCCCTGCTGCTCGGCCAGCGCCTGATTGGAGAAAAGAAATGGGTCAAGTAAGCGCAAACCACACCCTGTGCCGCCGCGAAGTGGTCAAGGCCTTGCTGGCTGACCGTAAAGACGTGCTGGTCGTGACAGGTCTCGGCTCGGCGTCCTATGACGTCATGGCGGCCGGCGACAATGATCTGAATTACTACCTCTGGGCCGCCATGGGCAGCGCCATCACGGTCGGGCTGGGCCTGGCCAACGCCCAGCCGGACAAGTCTGTGGTGGTGGTCACCGGTGACGGTGAGTTGCTCATGGGCTTCGGTGCACTGGCCACGGTCGCGCTGCAAAAACCCGCGAACCTGACCATCGCCGTACTCGATAACGGGCACTTTGGCGAAACCGGCATGCAAGTCAGCCACGCCGGTTTCGGTATTTCCCTGGACCAGGTGGCGAAGACCTGCGGCTTCAGCTGGACCGACGAAATTCGCGACATGGAAGGCGTACACAACCTGCGCGAACGCTTCGCTACCCGCGACGGCGTCAAGCTCGCAACGATCAAGATCAAAGCGGAAAACCCGCCGCGTGTACTGCCGCCACGTGATGGTCACTACATCAAGAATCGCTTTCGTGCCGCGCTGGGTTTCAACCCGATCTGATTGCGCCCTGCCCGGACCCGGTCACGCAGGGCACACGCCATGCGTGACGCGTTGAGGAGAATAATAATGACCGACCGCAACTCTGAAGAACTCAATGCCATCCGCGAGGGCGTACGCGCCCTGTGCGCCGAATTCGATGCCGCTTACTGGCGCAAAGTCGACGAAGAAAAAGGCTTTCCGGAAACCTTCGTCAAGGCCCTGACCGACGCCGGATGGTTGGCGGCGATGATTCCTGTCGAATATGGCGGCTCCGGCCTCGGGCTGGCCGAGGCCTCGGTGATCCTCGAAGAAGTGAACCGCTGTGGCGGTAACTCCGGCACCGTTCACGGGCAGATGTACAACATGTTTACCCTGCTGCGACACGGCAGCGAAGCGCAGAAAAGCTATTACCTGCCGAAACTGGCCAACGGTGAACTGCGCTTGCAATCGATGGGTGTGACCGAGCCCACCACCGGCACCGATACCACCAGGATCAAGACCACCGCCGTACGCAAAGGCGACAAGTACGTGATCAACGGGCAGAAGGTGTGGATCTCGCGAATCCAGCATTCCGACCTGATGATCCTGCTGGCGCGCACTACGCCCTTGGCCGAAGTGAAGAAGAAATCCGAAGGCATGTCGATCTTCCTCGTGGATCTGCGTGAAGCCATCGGCAACGGCATGACCGTGCAGCCGATCGCCAACATGGTCAATCACGAAACCAACGAACTGTTCTTCGACAACCTGGAAATCCCCGCTGACAGCCTGATTGGCGAGGAAGGCAAAGGCTTCCGCTACATCCTCGATGGACTGAATGCCGAACGCACCCTGATCGCTGCCGAATGCATTGGCGACGGTCGCTGGTTTATCGAAAAGGCCAGTGCCTACGCCCGGGATCGCGTGGTGTTCGGGCGCCCGATCGGGCAGAACCAGGGTGTGCAATTCCCCATCGCCGAAGCCCACATCGAAATCGAGGCGGCTGACCTGATGCGCTGGCGTGCCTGCGAAGAATACGACAGCGGCATCAACGCCGGGGCCAGCGCCAACATGGCCAAGTACCTGGCAGCGAAAGCCTCCTGGGAAGCGGCTAATGCCTGCTTGCAGACGCACGGCGGATTCGGCTTTGCCTGCGAATACGACGTCGAGCGCAAATTCCGCGAAACCCGGCTGTATCAGGTAGCGCCCATCTCCACCAACCTGATCCTGTCCTACGTTGCCGAACACCTGCTCGAGCTGCCGCGCTCTTTCTAATAACAAGAGAGATACCTTCATGAGCCAGCCCAAAGGCCTCCGTCCGCTCGATGGCATGACCGTCGTCAGCCTCGAGCATGCTATTGCAGCGCCCTTCTGTACCCGACAACTGGCCGATCTCGGCGCCCGGGTGATCAAGGTCGAACGTCCGGGAACAGGCGATTTCGCCCGGGGCTACGATCAACGTGTCAACGGTCTGGCCTCGCATTTTGTCTGGACCAATCGTTCGAAAGAAAGCCTGACCCTGGACCTGAAGCAAGATTCGGCCACTGAGGTGCTGGACCGTTTACTGGCCACCGCCGATGTGCTCGTGCAGAACCTGGCGCCCGGTGCGGCCGCGCGTATGGGGCTGTCATTTGAGGTGCTGCACCGGCGTTTTCCACGCCTGATCGTCTGCGACATTTCAGGCTATGGCGCCGGTGGCCCCTATGAGAAAAAGAAAGCCTACGACCTGCTGATCCAGAGTGAAGGCGGATTCCTGTCGGTCACCGGCGGCCAGGGCGAGGAAGAAATGGCCAAGGCCGGTTGTTCAATTGCCGATATCGCGGCCGGCATGTACGCCTACACCGGCATCCTGTCTGCGCTGTTGTTGCGTGAACGCACCGGTGAAGGTAGCCACCTCGATGTTTCGATGCTCGAAAGCCTGGTCGAGTGGATGAACTACCCGATGTACTACGCCTACGACGGAGCGCCGCCGCCCCCTCGTGCTGGCGCTGCACACGCCACCATTTACCCCTACGGCCCCTTCCCTGTCGGTGACGGCACCACGGTGATGCTGGGATTGCAGAACGAGCGTGAATGGCAGCTGTTTTGCGAGAAGGTGTTGCTTGCGCCCGAGTTGGCCCAAGACTCGCGTTTTTCGGCCAACTTCAAACGTGTCGAGAACCGCAGCGCGCTACGGGAACTGATCATTGAATCGTTCTCCACGCTCAACTTCGATGCGGTGATCGATCGCCTGGACCATGCGCAAATCGCTAACGCCCGGGTGAACGACATGCAAGGCGTCTGGGACCACCCGCAGCTTCAGGCCCGTGACCGTTGGCGAGTAGTCGAAACCTCTGCCGGCCCCATACCGAGCCTGGTCCCGCCCGGCAGTAATAGTGCGTTCGAACCTCGTATGGAGGCCGTGCCGGGCCTTGGCCAACACACCGAACAGTTGCTCAAGGAGCTGGGACTGGGGGCCGAGCGCATTGAACAAATGCGTGCCGCCGGTGCCATCTGACTGCAACGATCAAAGTTTTTCGAGAGAACACTGCCCAATGAAGATCCTGGTAGCTGTGAAACGAGTGATCGATTACAACGTGAAAGTTCGCGTGAAAGCGGACAATTCCGGCGTCGACCTTGCCAACGTCAAGATGGCGATGAACCCGTTCTGCGAGATCGCCGTGGAAGAAGCCGTACGCCTGAAGGAGAAGGGTATAGCGAGTGAAATCATCGTCGTCTCCGTCGGCCCGTCCACCGCTCAAGAGCAACTGCGCACCGCGCTGGCTCTGGGTGCCGACCGCGCCATCCTCGTAGAAATCGCCGAAGACCTGACTTCCCTGGCCATTGCCAAGCTGCTGAAGGCCGTAGTCGACAAGGAGCAGCCCCGGCTGGTGATCCTTGGCAAGCAAGCCATCGACAGCGACAACAACCAGACTGGCCAGATGCTTGCTGCATTGAGCGGTTACGGTCAGGGCACGTTCGCTTCGAAAGTCGAAATCAGCGGCGACAGCGTTGCCGTGACTCGCGAAATCGACGGCGGCGCGCAGACAGTTTCCCTGAAACTGCCGGCCATCGTCACCACCGACCTGCGTTTGAACGAGCCGCGCTACGCGTCTCTGCCAAACATCATGAAAGCCAAGAAGAAGCCTCTCGAAGTAGTGACTGCGGACGCTTTGGGCATTTCCACCGCCTCCACCAACAAGACCCTGAAAGTCGAAGCGCCGGCTGCACGCAGCGCGGGTATCAAGGTCAAGTCGGTGGCTGAACTGGTCGAGAAACTGAAAAACGAAGCGAAGGTGATCTAATCATGACTATCTTGGTAATCGCCGAACACGACAACAAAGTGCTGGCCCCGGCCACGCTGAACACCGTTGCTGCCGCCGCCAAAATCGGTGGTGAGATCCACGTGCTGGTGGCCGGCATATCCGTTGGTGGTGTGGCTGAAGCCGCGGCGAAAGTCGCTGGCGTGGCTAAAGTGCTGGTGGCCGACAACGCCGCCTACGCTCACCAGCTGCCGGAAAACGTTGCGCCGCTGGTCGCTGCTCTCGTTCAAGAAGCAGGGGCTGCGGGCTACAGCCACATCCTGGCTGCCGCCACTTCCAACGGTAAAAACATCCTGCCGCGCGTTGCCGCTGCACTGGACGTTGACCAGATCTCCGAGATCATCTCGGTAGAAAGCGCTGACACCTTCAAGCGCCCGATCTACGCCGGTAACGCCATCGCTACCGTTCAATCGAACGCTGCAGTGAAAGTGATCACCGTGCGTGCCACCGGTTTCGACCCGGTTGCCGCTGACGGTGGTTCGGCTGCTGTTGAAGCGGTTGCTGCTGCCCACGACGCTGGCATCTCCAGCTTCGTCGGCGAAGAGCTGGCCAAGTCCGATCGTCCGGAACTGACCGCTGCCAAGATCGTCGTTTCCGGCGGGCGCGGCATGCAGAACGGCGACAACTTCAAACACCTGTACGCCCTGGCCGACAAGCTGGGCGCTGCCGTGGGTGCTTCGCGCGCCGCGGTCGACGCAGGTTTTGTTCCGAACGACATGCAGGTCGGTCAGACCGGCAAGATCGTTGCTCCACAGCTGTACATCGCCGTCGGTATCTCCGGCGCGATCCAGCACCTGGCCGGCATGAAAGACTCCAAAGTGATCGTTGCGATCAACAAGGACGAAGAAGCGCCGATCTTCCAGGTGGCCGACTACGGCCTGGTGGCGGACCTGTTTGAAGCGATTCCAGAAATGGCCGCCCTGGCCTGATTACCGACCGACAGGAGCGATAAATATGAGCAGTTCCGATTTTTCAGCCTGGATTGGACGTCGTCAGGAAAGCCAGGACCGGATCAGTTTTACCTTGGTCAAACGTATTGCCGCGACCTTGGGCGAGCCGGCACCCCGGTCGGGTGAATCGTTGCCGCCTTTGTGGCACTGGGCGTTTTTTCAGGAACCGGTTACCGCCGATGAACTGGGTCCGGACGGTCATCCGGCGCTCGGGGGATTCCTGCCCCCCGCCCACAATCGCAACCGCATGTGGGCGGGCAGTCGACTCGAGTTTTACCAGCCGTTGACGGTGGAGGCTGACGTGACCTGCGTGTCAACCATTCTCAACGTCGAAGAGAAGCACGGGCGCACGGGTTCCTTGTTGTTCGTCACGGTGCGCCATGAGTATTTTCAGGACGGCAAACGCGCCCTGCAGGATGAGCAGGACATCGTCTATCGCGAACCCACTCCACCCAAACTGAGCGGCACCGAAGCGATCCCGCAAGGCCAATGGCGGGACCCGGTCGTCCCCTCCCCGACCTTGCTGTTCCGTTACTCGGCCGTCACCTTCAATGGCCACCGGATTCACTACGACTGGCCATACGTCACGGATACCGAGGGTTACCCGGGATTGGTGGTGCATGGTCCCCTGATCGCCACGCTGAATTTGCGCGCGTTTTCCAAAGCGCACCCGAACGCGCGCTTGAAGCGCTTCACCTTCCGAGGCGTCCGCCCCTTGATTTCGCCTCAGCCTTTCGAGGTCGGCGGACGCCTGATCGATAGCGGCAAGGCACAGCTGTGGGCAGGCAATCAGGACGGTACGGCACAGATCGGCGAAGTCGAGTTCAGCTTGGGGGAAACACCATGAATACCTCCATTGTTCGCTCCGCCCTGTTTGTCCCGGCCACGCGTCCGGAGCGCATACCCAAAGCCATTGCTACCGGTGCGGACCGGGTCATTGTCGATCTGGAAGATGCGGTGCAGGAGAACCTCAAGGAACAGGCGAGGGATAACCTGGAGCGCTTCTTGAGTGACCATCCGCAAGCCCGGATTCTGGTACGAGTCAATGCTCCGGACCACTGGGCCCACGCGGCGGATCTGAAGCTTTGTCGAGGACACGCTGGCGTGATCGGTATTTTGCTGCCCAAAGCGGAAAGCGCGGAGCACGTCCTCACGGCTGCCAATACCCAAAAGCCGATCTGGCCCATCATCGAAAGCGCCAAGGGCCTGGCCGAACTCCAAGCGATTGCCCGGGCCCAGGGCGTTGAGCGCTTGTCATTCGGAAGTCTTGACCTGGGCCTGGACCTGAATTTGACCACCGGCAGCCCTGCCGCCAAAGAGTTTCTGAGTCACGCTCGATACGCAGTACTGCTCGCGACTCGGGTGGCCGGTCTCGCTCCGGCGCTGGATGGGGTATTTCCGTCAATACAGGACACCGTCGGCCTGCACAGCACCGTTCAGTTTGCCCGCGACATGGGGTTTGGTGGCGCGTTATGTATCCATCCGAGCCAAGTGGCGATTATCCATCAAGCGCTGAAACCCGGTCTGGAGGAACTGCTCTGGGCACAACGCATCATGGACGCCGCCCGTTCGGGTGAAGGTGTGTTCGTGCTCGATGGGCAAATGGTCGATGCGCCTGTCATAGGCCGTGCACAGGCGATCCTGGCGCGCGCGACCTGACTCAACGGCAACACGCTCCATGACCTTGGGATGAGCTGAAGATTTCACCCGGAACGCGCCTACACTGAAAGGTACAGCGATCGAGAGGACATGGAGCTCCACGCATGCGCCCTAGCGCCCTTGTGATACTCCTTATCAGCTATGCCGTGCTGATGGTGGTTTTTTTCAAGCTCAATGCTCGAAACAATCGAGGCCGCAGAGAAGGTCTTTACGAGGCCTTTGAAACTGCAATGCGACAGCATGGGATCAAGTCTTTCGAGATCATCAAGGAAAGCATTCATATCGGTAACAACTTTCGGCCATCAGAACTGCACCGGATAGTGTTGGACGATTCAGGGCACTACTTTCTTTACTCGCACGCCAGTAACGCGCAGCCAACTTTAATGCCGCTGACCGAAGAGCGAGCGTTACAAGCCGTACAGGGTGAAATGGGAATTCAGGCATAGGCCATCGCAAACACCGCCACCAGGGACCATGAAGAAGCGGGGCTTGCCCCGCCCTACTCAGCCCACTCAAGCAGAGGGGATGGTAGTTAACACAACTCGCACCAAAACAGGACCATGCTCGTAGCCCAGCCGCTGGTAACGATCCCGATTCCAAACATGACGCCGAGAAGCAGAGTTTTTGCCCACATGGCTCGAATCTCCGGATACCGCATTCAATGAATGCTTCAGTATGAGTACCTGAGCAAAATCCAAGCCATTTGGCACAGGTCAAGCCCGGGCCCGGCGATTGCGCTGAAACGGTCTGCTCGAGTCGTGAAAAATTCCCCAACTAGGGGTTCGCTTACCCTACATTTTGGGCTGAAACACCCAATGACTGGGGCTCGGTTTGATCTAGGCTTGAATGAGATCACCCGGGAGAAAAACCCCATGTCCCTGTCTCTCAGAAATCCATTGGCCTTTGCTTTGGCGGTCATCTTTTGCACAGCCGCGCGCGGTGAAGGAGCCGCAGACGCCTACCACCCACCGGCAATACTTCCCCTGGAATCCGAGACGGCGCCAAGACTCATTGCCGAGCCGCCGCTTGCCGAGCCCCTTGCCCGCGGAGTCGTCATTATCCAGTACCGCACGGAGCACGCGAGGATCATGCCGGTCTTTGGTAAAACGGCGGCTGATGTATCACCCCGCCTCGGGCACCTGCACGTGACCGTCGACGACTGGAAAGGTACATGGGCGCACACCAGTGAAGACCCGATTATCCTGGTGGGACTCCCCCCCGGCACTCACCAGGTTCTTCTTGAAGTGGCCGACCCGACTCACAAAGTCCTTACCAGTACGACAGTGCGTTTCATCGTTCCGGAAAAGAAACCCGCTGACGCCCCTCATTAGTCGCTACTTCGCTTCAGTTGTCTGCTTGCCCCCATCGAAGAAGTTTGCCTCCGATATTGGCTGCCCCCCAGTCAATAGCGGAGGTTTGTTTAATGGCCTACGCTCAGATTCGGCAGTAAACCAGCTGGAGTCTCGGCGTGTTCAAACGCTGATCAAGACATCCAGGGCAGAGAGGATCTTGGTCAGGAGCGACAAAGGATGAAACCGGAATATTCATGCATGAAATGGATCACCATCGCTGCCGTTTCGGTGGCGCTTGTATCAGGCTGTGCCAGCAAGAACGACCCCGTGGCCCAGGCCGAGAAAGCCGATGCAGCCAAGGGCATCGCCGCACCCAGCCTCACGGAAACGAAAGCCATCGCCGAAGAAGCCTTCATCTACGGACTGCCGATCGTAATGAACTACGCGATCATGTATGAGTACGCCGTGGACAAAAGCGGCCCGCAGTTCAAGGCCCCCTTCAACCAGATCAAGAACGAACCCCGTGTCTTCACTTACCAGGATACGGCCATCGTCACGCCCAACAGCGATACGCCCTATTCGTTCCTCTGGCTGGATCTGCGCGCCGAGCCCATGGTGCTCACGGTCCCCGCCGTGGAAAAGAAGCGTTATTACTCGGTGCAACTGATCGACGGCAACACTTACAACTACGGCTACATCGGCAGCCGTACCACGGGGAACGGCCCGGGTAACTATATGGTGGTCGGGCCTGACTGGAAGGGCTCCATGCCACCCGGCATCAGCAAAGTCTTCTATTCGACAACGCCCTTCACGGTCGCGGGCTACCGAACCCAGCTCTTCAATCCCAAGGACATGCCGAATGTGGTCAAGGTGCAGTCCGGCTACAAAGCCCAGCCGCTGTCGGCGTTCTTGAAGCAACCGGCGCCGCCTGCATCGCCGGTTATCCATTTCCCTCCAAGCACCACAAAGGGGATCAAGGAGAACTTCTTCGAATATCTTGATGCCGCACTCCAGTATGTACCGCCAACACCGGAAGACCGGGAAATTCGGGCTCGAATCGCGAAAATCGGCATTGGACCGGGCAAGAGCTTCAAGCTCCAGGACCTCTCGCTCGAACACAAGGCCGCTGTCCTGCTGGGCATGAAGGAAGGTGACGAGAAGGTGGACAAGTGGTTGTCCGGCGGGCTCAAGAACGTCAATGGCTGGGGCATAGGTTCGTACTTTGGCGACCGCCATTTCTACAATGGCGACTGGTTGAAGCGCGCGGGCGGGGCCAAAGGCGGTATTTACGGCAACGATGCCGTGGAAGCCACTTACCCCATCACCCGCACAACCGCGACCGGCGAACCACTCGATGGCAGCAAGCATAACTACACACTCACCTTCCCGGCGGGGCAACTGCCTCCAGTGAATGCGTTCTGGTCGGTGACGATGTACGACGGCAAAACACAGCTCCTTATCAAGAACCCGATCGACCGCTATCTACTGAACTCGCCCATGCTGCCCGGTATGAAGAAGAATGCCGACGGATCGCTGACCCTCTACATCCAACGCACCTCGCCCGGCAAGGCACTGGAAGGCAACTGGCTGCCCGCCCCCGACGGCCCGATTTACCTGGTGATGCGCCTCTATTGGCCCAAGGAGACGCCACCTTCAGTCCTGCCGGCCGGCGAAGGCACCTGGAAGCCAGCAGGCCTCGTGGTATCGAAATAGAACCCGCGCCAGATCGCGCAGCCCCCCGGCATTTGTCGGGGGTTTACCGTTCCAATACAAGCCTGTCTTCGCTGACAGGCAACGGGTGTGGTGCGTTTATCCTGCCTTCCAGTCTGTTCACAAACGCCAGGGCTTCGGCATAGCTGCGAAACCTGACGCACCACGCGTTCATCCAGACATTCCAATCTTGCGGTGTCCGCGCTTTTTCGATTTTTATCAGCATCCTGGCATCCCTCCCTTTTTACGGTTTAACCCAGTCTCGAACCTGGAAAAAACCGAAATGCGGCGTGTGAACCTTCGTCTGCGTGTCCCGGTTGAAGGCGCGGGGAAAACAGTACACAAGGTGAGGAGGCGCAGACTCTGCAGATGCGGATTTGGCGGCGTTTGAAGCTTGCGTCAAAGCGAACGGCAGGACATGTCTTTGCTTACCTTCCTCAAGGCGCATTTAAAGCGGCTGAAGGGGGGATTAGAAAATCAATAATCATCAAAAATGTGTCTATAGGAGGCTTGGCGGGACTTGGAGGGACAGGCTGGGGGGATGGTGGTCAGCCTGGATTTGACGCAACCGATCAGGCCGCTCTATTTCACTGACGCCTACATCGAAAGCAAGTCGTGAGCAGAACCAGTCGCGTTCTATGGATGGCATTGTTCGTAAAGCCACGGCACATCCGAACGGGTCAACTGAACCAGGAGGATGAGGCAAATTACGTTGGCACTGATAGCTATCCGGTAACCGACAAGACGCTAGCAAGTCTCAGTTCACTACCATTTAACTAGTAGAGCGTAAAAATCGCAGACATGAAAAAGCCCAACCTTCTCAGATTGGGCTAAGTCATTAAATAATATGGTCGGGACGGAGTGATTCGAACACTCGACCCCTAGCACCCCATGCTAGTGCGCTACCGGACTGCGCTACGCCCCGACTAGGCGTGTTACTCATCCCTCACCTCGAGGAACGCTCAAGAATATATCGCAAGCTTTTGAAAACTGGAAGTATTTAAAAGCAGGAATTTATTTCTTGAGTACCACCAGAACATCTTCGAGCTCGGCGATCATCTGGCGGATCATTTGCTTGTATTGGGTGGTGTCGTCTTTGGCTTCGTCACCGGACAAACGCAAACGCGCGCCGCCGATGGTGAACCCCTGATCATAAAGAAGCGCGCGGATCTGCCGGATCATCAGCACGTCCTGGCGCTGATAATACCGGCGGTTTCCGCGGCGTTTGACCGGGTTGAGCTGAGGAAACTCCTGCTCCCAGTAGCGCAGCACGTGTGGTTTTACCGCACACAGCTCGCTGACTTCACCAATGGTGAAGTAGCGTTTGCCCGGGATGACGGGGAGCTCGTCGTTATGACTTGGTTCCAGCATAAGCCTCAACTCGGGCCTTCAACTTCTGCCCTGGACGAAAGGTGACCACACGGCGAGCCGTGATCGGGATTTCTTCCCCCGTTTTCGGATTGCGGCCAGGCCGCTGGCGTTTGTCCCGAAGGTCGAAATTGCCGAAACCGGACAATTTGACTTGTTCGTTGTCTTCGAGAGCGTGCCTGATTTCTTCAAAAAACAGTTCGACCAATTCCTTGGCCTCCCGTTTATTCAGGCCCAGCTCTTCATACAGACGTTCCGCCATCTCAGCTTTCGTCAGAGCCCCCATACGTCACTTCCTTAACGTGGCGTTCAACCTTTGTTCGAGCGAGGTGAGGATGTTTTGCGTTGCGGTATTCACCTCATCGTCATTAAGAGTGCGCGATGGATGCTGCCAGGTCAAGCCGACTGCAAGGCTTTTTCTATCAGGATCAATGCCTTTACCCTGATACACGTCAAATAGCCTGAGGTCTGTCAGCCATTCGCCTGCATTTTCACGGATTACGTCCAGTACAGCCGTGGCTGCAACGTCTTTGTGCGCAATCAGTGCAAGGTCACGACGCACTTCAGGAAAGCGCGATAACTCGTGGAATTTCGGCATTTTGCCCGACGCGACTTCCGCCAGAACCAGCTCGAAGACGAAGACCGGACGGTCGAGACCGAGGGTTTTCGACAATTCGGGGTGGATCGCACCAATGAAGCCGACCAGACGACCATCGCGTTCGATGCGTGCGGTTTGGCCCGGGTGCAATGCCGGGTGCTTGCCTGGCACGAAAGTGAACGCATCCAGGGCACCGGCGAAGCCCAGTACCGCTTCCACGTCAGCCTTGACGTCAAAGAAGTCGACGGTATCGCGACCCTGCGCCCAGCCTTCCGGCAAGCGGCTGCCGCAAACCACACCGGCCAGCATCGGCTCTTGCTTCAAACCTTCGAGCTGACCAACGAAACGCAGGCCGCTTTCGAACAGGCGTACGCGATCCTGCTGGCGGTTCAGGTTGTGCTGAAGCGCCTTGACCAGACCCGGCCACAAGGACGAACGCATGGCGGCCATGTCATTGGAGATCGGATTGGCGAGCAGCAACGGCTCAACACCCGGATTAAACAGTTCGAACTGTTTCGGATCGATGAAGCTGTAGGTAATTGCTTCCTGATACCCACGGGCAACCAGCAGGCGGCGCAGTTCAGGCAGGTCGCTACGGGCTTCGGCCTTGGCTTGCGGCGCCAGACGCGCTTGCGGATAGCGAACCGGCAGACGGTTGTAGCCGTACAGGCGTGCCAGCTCTTCGATCAGGTCGACTTCCAGGCTGATATCGAAGCGATGGCTTGGCACTTCTACACGCCACTGCCCTGCCCCGTCGGCAGTAATGGTCAGGCCCAAGGCATTGAGCAGGCGCTCCACTTCAGCCGAATCCATTTCCATACCCAGCATCTGGGTAATGCGCTGGGCACGCAGGGTGACCGGAGCAATGTTCGGCAGGTGCTGTTCGCTGACGGTCTCGATGATCGGACCCGCTTCACCACCGGTGATTTCCAGCAGCAAGCCAGTCGCGCGCTCCATGGCCTCGCGGGCCAGTTGCCAGTCCACGCCACGCTCATAGCGATGGGATGCATCGGTGTGCAGGCCATAGGAACGGGCCTTGCCTGCCACGGCGATCTGGTCGAAGAAGGCACTTTCCAGGAACACATCACGGGTGGTCGCGGACACACCGCTGTGCTCGCCACCCATGACGCCGGCGATTGCCAGTGCGCGGGAGTGGTCGGCAATCACCAGCGTATCGCTGCGCAGGCTGACTTCCTGACCGTCGAGCAGCACCAGCTTCTCGCCGTCTTCGGCCATGCGCACACGGATGCCGCCGTTGATTTCGGCGAGATCGAAGGCGTGCAGTGGCTGACCCAGCTCCAGCATCACGTAGTTGGTGATGTCGACGGCAGCATCGATGCTGCGCACGTCGGCGCGACGCAGACGCTCTACCATCCACAGCGGCGTAGGCTTGGACAGGTCGACGTTACGGATCACACGACCCAGATAACGCGGGCACGCGGCCGGCGCCAGCACTTCTACCGAACGCACTTCGTCGTGGGCGGCAGGCACCGAAGCCACTACCGGACGGGTGACTGGAGCGGCATACAGCGCGCCGACTTCACGAGCCAGACCGGCCAGGGACAGGCAGTCGCCACGGTTCGGGGTCAGGTCGACCTCGATGCTGGCATCTTCCAGGTCCAGGTAAACGCGGAAATCCTTGCCCACCGGCGCATCGGCCGGCAGTTCCATCAGACCGTCGTCACCTTCACCGACCTGCAGCTCGGATTGCGAGCACAGCATGCCGTTGGATTCAACGCCACGCAGCTTGGCCTTCTTGATCTTGAAGTCACCTGGCAACTCGGCGCCGATCATGGCGAAAGGAATCTTCAGGCCCGGGCGCACGTTGGGCGCACCGCAAACCACCTGGAAGGTTTCCGAACCGTTGCTGACCTGGCACACGCGCAGCTTGTCGGCGTCCGGGTGCTGCTCGGTGCTCAGCACCTCGCCAACCACCACGCCACTGAAAACACCGGCGGCCGGCGTAACGCTATCGACCTCAAGACCGGCCATCGACAGACGAGCAACCAGCTCGTCGCGACTTACCTGCGGGCTAACCCAGCCACGCAGCCATTGTTCACTGAATTTCATCCTGCTCTCCTAAGAATTCGTTACGACTAGCGAAATTGCGCGAGGAACCGCAAGTCGTTGTCGAAGAACAGACGCAAGTCGTTCACGCCGTAACGCAGCATGGCCAGACGCTCAACGCCCATGCCGAAGGCAAAGCCCGAGAACTCTTCCGGGTCGATACCGGACATGCGCAGCACGTTCGGGTGAACCATGCCGCAGCCCATCACTTCCAGCCAGCCGGTCTGCTTGCAGACGCGGCAGCCTTTACCGCTGCACATCACGCATTCCATGTCGACTTCAGCGGAGGGCTCGGTGAACGGGAAGTACGAAGGACGGAAACGCACCGCCAGTTCCTTTTCGAAGAACACCCGCAGGAACTCTTCGATGGTGCCTTTGAGGTCGGCGAAATTGATGTCGCGATCGATCAGCAGGCCTTCGACCTGGTGGAACATCGGCGAGTGGGTGATATCGGAGTCGCTGCGGTAGACGCGGCCTGGGCAGACGATACGGATCGGCGGCTGCTTGGACTCCATGGTGCGGACCTGTACCGGCGAGGTATGGGTGCGCAACAGCATGTTCGCATTGAAATAGAAGGTGTCATGCATCGACCGGGCCGGGTGATGGCCTGGGATGTTGAGCGCTTCGAAGTTGTGATAGTCGTCTTCGACCTCAGGGCCTTCGGCGATGCCGTAGCCGATACGGGTGAAGAACTGTTCGACGCGTTCCAGAGTGCGGGTAACCGGATGCAGACCACCGGAGGTCTGACCACGGCCAGGCAGGGTCACGTCAATGGACTCGGCGGAGAGTTTGGCAGCCAGATCGGCTTCTTCAAACAATGCCTTGCGCGCATTAAGGACCTCTGTGACACGCTCCTTGGCAACGTTGATCAGCGCACCGACCTGCGGACGCTCTTCTGCCGGCAAATTCCCCAGGGTCTTCATCACCTGAGTCAATTCACCCTTCTTGCCAAGGTAGTGAACCCGGATTTGCTCCAGGGCATTGATATCTTCAGCGCTTTGCACAGCCTCTAGTGCTTGAGAGACGAGCGCATCCAGGTTTTCCATGTACAGACTCCAGATACAAAATAGGGGAAGAGCTTGAAGGCTCTTCCCCTATTTATGACGTTTAACACCTGGCCCCACAGATGCGAGGCCGGGTGACTGTCGGGGGTACTTAAGCCAAGGTGGCTTTAGCTTTCTCGACAATCGCAGCAAACGCCGCTTTTTCGTTCACTGCCAGATCAGCCAGAACCTTACGGTCGATCTCGATGGACGCTTTTTTCAGGCCGGCGATGAAACGGCTGTAGGACAGACCGTTGATACGAGCACCAGCGTTGATACGAGCGATCCACAGAGCGCGGAACTGACGTTTTTTCTGACGACGGTCACGGTAGGCGTATTGGCCTGCCTTGATTACCGCTTGCTTGGCAACACGGAATACGCGGGAGCGTGCGCCGTAGTAGCCTTTAGCAAGTTTCAGAATTTTTTTGTGACGCTTACGGGCAATGACGCCACGCTTTACACGAGCCATGAGTTACTTCCTCTATTCTTGACTAAAATTAACGAAGGCGCAGCATGCGCTCGACTTTTGCCACGTCAGACGGATGCAGCAAGCTGCTACCGCGCAGTTGACGCTTACGCTTGGTCGACATTTTGGTCAGGATGTGGCTCTTGAAAGCGTGCTTGTGCTTGATACCGTTAGCAGTTTTCAGAAACCGCTTAGCAGCACCACTTTTGGTCTTCATTTTTGGCATGTTCGGATACTCCGCATTCAGTTGATAAACATAATCAGAAGGCCTGCCGTGCCCTGTTGATTACTTCTTCTTTTTCGGGGCGATGACCATGATCAGCTGGCGTCCTTCCATCTTAGGATGCTGTTCGACCGAACCGTACTCGAGCAAGTCACCTTCAACTCGCTTGAGGAGTTCCATCCCCAGCTCCTGGTGGGCCATCTCACGGCCGCGGAATCGCAAGGATACCTTGGCCCTGTCCCCGTCACTCAGGAAACGTACCAGGTTGCGCAGTTTTACCTGGTAATCCCCTTCCTCCGTCCCTGGACGAAACTTGATTTCTTTAACCTGAATCTGCTTCTGGTTTTTCTTGGCCGCAGCAATCTGTTTCTTCTTTTCGAAGATCGATTTGCCGTAGTCCATCAGTTTGCAAACAGGTGGTACTGCATCGGCGGAAATCTCCACCAGATCCAGCTTGGCCTCTTCAGCCTTAAGAAGCGCGTCTTCGATTGACACAATCCCGAGCTGTTCACCTTCAGCCCCAATTAACCGAACCTCGCGTGCCGAGATATTCTCGTTGATCGGGGCTTTCGGTGCAGTTCGTTTATCTTGTCTCATTTCACGCTTAATAATAATTACTCCGAATCTTGGCGACCACGCCGGGAAACCGCTTGGGCGAGGAACTCAGCGAACTGGGCGACGGGCATCGAGCCCAGGTCAGCACCTTCACGAGTACGCACAGCGACAGTCTGCATCTCGACTTCCCGATCTCCGATAACCAAGAGATAAGGAACCTTGAGCAAAGTATGCTCGCGGATTTTAAAGCCGATCTTTTCATTTCTCAAGTCAGACTTGGCACGAAACCCGCTTTCGTTGAGAGTTTTTTCCACTTCGGCGGCAAAATCAGCCTGTTTATCAGTGATATTCATCACCACTGCCTGGGTCGGAGCCAGCCACGCAGGGAACGCGCCCTCGTAGTGCTCGATCAGGATTCCGACGAACCGCTCGAAGGACCCCAGGATCGCCCGGTGCAACATCACCGGGTGCTTGCGACTGTTGTCTTCGGAGACGTATTCGGCTCCCAGACGCACAGGCAGGTTAAAATCGAGCTGCAGAGTACCACATTGCCAGACGCGACCGAGGCAATCTTTCAACGAGAACTCGATCTTCGGACCGTAGAACGCACCCTCGCCCGGCTGCAGATCGTACGGCAGGCCCGCGCTATCAAGGGCTGCGGCCAGTGCCGCTTCGGCGCGATCCCAAAGCTCGTCGGAACCGACGCGTTTTTCCGGACGAGTGGACAGCTTCATCTCGACATCTTTAAAGCCGAAATCGGCGTAGACGTCCATGGTCAGCTTGATGAACGCGGCGGACTCGGCCTGCATCTGCTCTTCGGTGCAGAAGATGTGGGCGTCGTCCTGGGTGAACGCGCGCACACGCATGATGCCGTGCAAGGCACCCGATGGCTCGTTACGGTGGCAGGCACCGAATTCGGCCAGGCGCATCGGCAGCTCGCGGTAGCTCTTCAGGCCCTGGTTGAACACCTGCACGTGGCAAGGGCAGTTCATTGGCTTGATCGCGTAGTCGCGGTTTTCCGACTGGGTGGTGAACATGTTGTCGGCATAGTTGGCCCAGTGCCCGGATTTCTCCCACAGGCTGCGGTCAACGACTTGCGGCGTCTTGATTTCGAGATAGCCGTTGTCGCGCTGAACCTTGCGCATGTACTGCTCGAGCACCTGGTACAAAGTCCAGCCGTTCGGGTGCCAGAACACCATGCCCGGCGATTCTTCCTGGGTGTGGAACAGGCCCAGGCGCTTGCCGATCTTGCGGTGGTCGCGTTTTTCGGCTTCTTCGATGCGCTGGATGTAAGCCGCCAGTTGCTTCTTGTCTGCCCATGCGGTGCCGTAGACGCGCTGCAATTGCTCGTTCTTGGCATCGCCACGCCAGTAGGCGCCGGACAGCTTGGTCAGCTTGAAGGATTTCAGGAAGCGGGTGTTCGGCACGTGCGGACCGCGGCACATGTCGACGTATTCTTCGTGATAGTACAGGCCCATGGCCTGTTCGTTCGGCATGTCCTCGACCAGGCGCAACTTGTAGTCTTCGCCACGGGCCTTGAACACTTCGATCACTTCGGCGCGCGGAGTGACTTTCTTGATCACGTCGTAATCTTTCTCGATCAGCTGCTGCATGCGCTGTTCGATCGCCGCCAGGTCGTCCGGAGTAAAAGGACGCTCGAAGGCGATGTCGTAATAGAAACCTTCGTCGATGACCGGACCGATGACCATTTTGGCGGTCGGGTACAACTGCTTGACCGCATGGCCAACCAGGTGGGCGCAAGAGTGGCGAATGATCTCCAGCCCCTCTTCATCCTTTGGCGTGATGATTTGCAGCGACGCGTCGCTGTCGATGATGTCGCTGGCGTCGACCAGCTTGCCATCGACCTTGCCCGCAACGGTGGCCTTGGCCAGGCCAGCACCGATGGATGCGGCGACCTCGGCTACGGAAACCGGGTGATCGAATGAACGTTGACTGCCGTCGGGAAGAGTAATAGTTGGCATGGCGCCTCCTCTCCTAGTGGTGACCCCTACCAAAGGTCACGTGGGTTGGGATGAGCCAGTACAAGATCCGGTCCAGGCCATTCAATGACGAACGCCTGCCTTACAGCGGCAGGAGCCTTGCGGCCAACCGGAAAACCGAACCAGAGTGACTGGGATTCAAATCAGGGTTAATCGTGCATCTGCCGCCACCGGGACTGAAGGTCCGTCGGAGCCTGCAAACGCCCGAGCGGGGCATGCTAGCACAGATGAACGGTTGCCACCGTGCACAGGTTTTGCTGCAGGGTAAATTGGCTGTTTTTATGCCAGAGTGCTGAACTTGAAGTGCACTATCGCCCTCAGATATCAAGATATCTGACCCACAAGGAGTATCTCAGCATGCGTCTGAATCGTTTGTTCGCCGTAGTCGCCCCCGTCGTTCTCCTGCTGCCACTGGCCGCCCATGCAGAATGGCCGAAAGGCGAACGAGAGAAATACATGGCTCAGTGCGTTCCTGCCGCTGCCGAGAAGATTGGTACGCCAGCAGCGAAGTCCCACTGCGCCTGCGGTGCCGATGCCATCAAATCGTACCCTGCCGCCGATATTCAGGCCCTGATGAACAACACGGCCAGCGACACATTGAAGCAACAGGCACTGAACAAAATTGCAGCCTGCAAGGCCACCAAAAAAGAGCAGAAATAAGCCCGCCCCCGCGCTTCCAGCCCCTGAAATACTGTTAAAAAGCGGTTGAAACAGGTCCTTTCGTACAATTTATTCAGGTTTTTCAGCTTTTTTTATCGCCTTGAGTTTCGGCTGAAAGCCTTATAGTACGGGGCTTTCAGCCGCTAAAGGACACAAAGAAAATACGACTGGCTGGCAAACAGCGCGTCCGGGGGGGTCCCAAACCGAACATTTCGACTATGATACTCGGGTGTGCCCAGTTGGCCTGAGCAGCACAGTACTACTGAAAATATATGTTTCTTGGAGATACACCATGTCTAATCGCCAAACCGGCACCGTTAAATGGTTCAACGATGAAAAAGGCTTCGGCTTCATCACTCCTCAAGGTGGCGGTGACGACCTGTTCGTACACTTCAAAGCTATCGAAAGCGACGGTTTCAAAAGCCTGAAAGAAGGCCAGACTGTTTCCTTCGTGGCTGAGAAAGGCCAAAAGGGTATGCAAGCTGCTCAAGTTCGCCCAGAGTAATTTCCAGGCGCACTAAAAAAACCCCGTCCATGTGACGGGGTTTTTTATGGGTGAAACAAAAGCCTGGGGATCAGCCGCAGTTGACCCGGGTGACCACCCTGCCGGCATCGGTGTTCAGGTTCAGGCGATCGGAACGGTACTCCAGCGTCACCATATCGGTTGGCAGCAGGAACCGCGCGCTTTGCGCCCCTGCGCGGGTACGTGCCTGCTCAAGCAGTTGCGGCGATGCCTGTTTGCCGATGGTGAACTCGGCAGCCTTCGCTTCACAGCGGCTGTGACCCGTGTCAGTCGTCGTAACATCCGCGTTTGCCGACTCCGTAGAGGCAGTGCTGCAACCGGCCAGCGTGGCAACGGCCAGCAAAGTACCCAATGACGCGAGCTTCCAAGGCATGAAGCCTCCTTATTCAATGATTAAGCTGAGATCGTGCGACAACCAGACTGGCGTTTGGTTTCACAGGCAGTGCCAGCACCCTGCCCGCAATCCGGACGAGCCGCGATTCTGCCTGAGCGCCGCCCTCCCATTAATCACTGAATCGTGACTGAATATGAACAACGCTCAATAGACGTCGATGTAGTCGTAAGGCGGATTGGGCCAGTTCTCTTTCAAGGCATTGAAGATCTGCATGACCCAGACTTCATCGCTGGCCGCGACCCGTCCGACATAACCGGAGCCCTTGGCCCAGGTTTCGAGCCGGAACAACAAACCGTCGATATCGGTACCGCCCACGACACCCGAGGAGATATAGGCAATGCCTCCCTTGGTGACCCGCAACTGGGTGTGCTCATCGTCACTGGCGCCGGCCAGCAACTGACGCACCGACTCGAGGGTCAAGCCATCCGGGGAGTTCAAATCGATCTGCACAGCGTGCTCCTTGAAAATTCGACAGAGACCAAGTGTCGCATAGCCCTTCTTTCATGCCTAAGTCGACGTGTCAAAAGCCCCGCAAAATGGTTAACTCGGCACTCAGACTTCCCCCCGACTTCACGAGTGCCATCATGACCACCGTAAGCATCGACGCCGACATCAAGGCCAAGTGGCAGGACGGCCACAGCTCCTACAGTCCAAGCAGCACGGAAGAGCTTGCCATTATCGGTATCGACCTGCTGGTCAGGGACCTGGGAACCGAAGCCGCCCAATCGTTCATCGAGCAGATTTTCGAGAAGCATCTGTCGGACCAGAAGCCCGAAACTGACAGTGGACGGGAGTGAACCCCGCAGCAGGCACCTGCGGGGCATGGCACTTACTTCAGACGGGCCAGGCGCTCGGTCAGCAGATCGAAGAAGCCCTGGGCATCGCCGCTTTCAACCCAGAACGCATTCTTCGGCGCTTTGAGGCCGTCATACCAGTCAACGATGGTTTGCCCGAAAGTCGGTCCCTCGCGGCTGTCGACCACTACGTTGACCGAGCGGCCGCTGAACAATTGCGGTTTGAGCAGGTAAGCGACCACCGTGGCGTCATGCACCGGGCCACCCGTCATGCCGTAGTGTTCCATGTCGCCTTTGATGTATTCATTGAGAATGTCGCCCACCAAACGGCTGGCATTGTTGTTCAGCGCCGCAATCTGTTGCAGACGCGCTTCGCTGGTCAGGATCTTGTGGGTCACATCCAGCGGCAGGTAGGTCAGCTTCACGCCACTCTTGAGCACCACTTCGGCGGCTTGCGGATCGGCGAACAGGTTGAATTCGGCCACCGGCGTGATGTTGCCGCCGTTGAAGTGCGCACCGCCCATGACCACCACTTCCTTGATGCCCTGGACGATACCCGGTTCCTGGATCAGCGCCAGGGCCAGGTTGGTCTGCGGGCCAAGCATGGCGATGGTAATGCTGTGGGGCTCGGCGGATTTCAGGGTGTCGATCAGATAAGCGATGGCACTGCCCTTGGCCAGGCCTTGCTTGGGTTCATGCACGGCAATGCCGGACAACCCTTCCTTGCCATGAATGTCCTCGGCATAGATGGGTGTGCGCATCAGGGGCTTCGGCGCGCCCGCATAGACCGGCACTTCTTCACGCCCCGCCCACTCCCGGGCCAGTCGCGCATTGCGCGAGGTCTTGTCGAGGCGAACGTTGCCCGCAACCGTGGTCAGCGCCCGAACATTCAGCTCGTCCGGCGACGCCAGGGCGAACAACAGGGCAACGACATCGTCAGCCCCCGGATCGGTGTCGATGATCAAGTCGATTTTTTGCGCCGCCTGGGCGTTCGTTGCGGTAATCAGGGACAAAAGCAGCAGACTCCGGAGCAGTTGGTGCAGTTTCTTGGCATAGCGATACATGGCGCACTCCTTGTGCATGGGAAATCAAAACGCAGGCAGTCCATCAAAACGTAACCCCGGCGAACAACACGATGTTGCAGTACGGCTGGCACTCGCCGGTACGAACAATCGCCCTGGCCTGTCGGCTCAGGACCTTGAATTGTTCATGGCTGAGCACCTCACGGCGCCCCAGTGCGCCTTCGCCGTTCAGTTCATCCAGCGCGATCAGGGCCGACGGCTTCTTATCGAAAATCTCCTGAGCCAGCACATGGCTTTCGACCTGCATCTCACTGAGCACCACCTTCAAGGTGCTGACAAAATCCGGAATGCCCTGGGTCAAGGCCAGGTCGATCAATTCAACGCCCGGAGGAACCGGCAGACCGGCGTCGCCGATGACGACCATGTCGCCGTGCCCCAATGAGGCGATCAGCCGCGACAACGCGATGTTGAGCAAGGGTGTCTTTTTCATGGAGTTTTAAACGCCTGCACATCGCTCAAGGCGGGAATCGACGGTTGCGCGCCGGCACGGGTGACCGACAGCGCCGCAGCCACCTGCCCGAAGCGGATTGCCTGCACCTCATCCTGACCCGCAGCCAACGCTGCAGCGAAACCACCGACGAACGTATCCCCCGCCGCCGTGGTGTCGACAGCCTTTACGACGGGCGCGGGGAAATGCTCGAAGCGCTGGCCATCGGCAAACAGTGAACCTTGCGCGCCGAGGGTGATGATCACCTTGCCGGCACCCAGGGCAATCAGCCGGGTCGCCGCGGCTTGCGCGGTCTCCAGGGAGTCCACCGACACTCCGCTCAAGGCCGACGCTTCGCTCTCGTTGGGAATCAGGTAATCGATGGACCCGTACCAGTGCGATGGCAACGGACGGCTGGCCGGCGCCGGGTTGAGGATGACCGTTTTGCCCAGCTCGCGGCCGCGCTTGAGCGCATGGCCAACGGAGGCATCGGGCACTTCCAGCTGACAGATGAGCACGTCCGCCGCTTGTATCACCGAATCAAAACGGTCAATGGCTTCAGCGGTCAATGCACCGTTGGCACCGGGGACGATCACGATGGTGTTCTGACTGCTGTCGTCGACCACGATCAACGCCACACCGCTGGAACCGTCAATGGTGCTCACCGCCTGGCAATCGATCTGCTCGGCCAACAGCGCCCCGCGCAGTGCCTCACCATAGGCGTCATTGCCCACGCAGCCGATCATCGACACCCGGGCTCCGAGCCGCGCCGCTGCCACGGCCTGGTTGGCGCCCTTGCCGCCGGAGACGGTGGCAAACGACTGACCGATCAGCGTTTCACCGCCCTTGGGCAAACGCGGCGCCCGGGTCACCAGGTCCATGTTCAAACTGCCAATTACCACTACTTTTGCTGACATACATTGCTACTCATCGATTCTGTTTCGGCGGCGCTGTCGGTTCAGCGGCTTTCTGTTTTCAACGGCTTTCTGTTTCAACGGCTCTCTGCTTTCAACGGCGCTCTGTTTTCAACGGCACTGGGCAAACACGCCGGCCAGTGGCGCCGTCGATTCACGGATGACAATACTCGGCGTCACGATCCGCTGATCGGTCGCCAGACCCGGCGTGGCGATTCGCCGTAACAGCACTTCGGCAGCCATTTCACCGAGTTGCAGGATCGACTGCCCCACCGTGGTCAAAGACGGATAGACATACCGACTCATCTGGATATCGTCGAAGCCGATCACCGACAACTCGCTCGGTACACGAATATTGCGCTCGGCGGCGGCCCGCAGCACACCGATGCCGATCATGTCGTTGGCGGCAAAAATGGCGCTGGGCGGATGGCTTTCCAGCAAAATCGCGGCAGCACTGTAACCGCCGGTGCTGGTGAAATCGCTTGCCAGCATGCGCTCGGGAGAGACTTCGACGCCCGCCTCTTTCAAGGCCCTGCGATAACCCGCCAGACGCATCTGCGCCACACTGGTGTTTTCCGGTCCGCTGATCGTGGCGATATCCCGGTGGCCCAACTCCAACAGGTGCCGGGTCGCCAGGTACGCGCCGTATTCATGGTCGATGCGCACCAGGTCGGCATCGACACCGTCCAGTCCGCGGTCGACGATCACCATGGGCGTGCGCACGCCTTTCAGACCCTGTACCAGGCCACTGTCGCCGCCGGCCGAGGCGACGATCAGGCCGTCGATGCGTTTTTCCAGCAGCACGCGCAGGTAGCTGCGCTGCTTGTCCGGATTGTCGTCGGAGTTGCACAGGATCACGCAGTAACCGTTTCGCTCGCAGTAATCCTCGATCCCCCTGGCCAGCTCGGCGAAGTACGGGTTGAGGCTGTTGGGGACCAACAGGCCGATGGTCGCCGTGGTCTTGGCCTTGAGTGAACGGGCCACGGCGCTGGGGACGTAGTCGAGGGTCTTGATCGCGGCCTCGACCTTGATCCGGACTTCTTCACTGACCGGACGGGTCTTGTTCACCACATGGGAAACCGTGGTGTAGGAAATGCCGGCAAGGGCTGCCACATCTTTGATAGTCGCCATGACTCAGGTCCGCCGGCTTGCGCGTTGACTGCGATAAGTGTCCAGCACCACCGCCACCACAATCACGGCGCCGGTAATGATGCGTTTGGTCGGCTCGGTTGCCCCGATCTGCGCCAGCCCCGCGGCCAGCACGGAAATGATCAGGACGCCAAAAAACGTGCTGATCACCGAGCCGCGCCCGCCCATCAGGCTGGTCCCGCCGATCACCACGGCGGCGATCACCTGCAACTCAAGACCGGAGCCGGCATTCGGGTCGGCGGCTTCCAGGCGAGAAATCTGGAACAGCGCGGCAATGCCGGCCAGCAATCCCATCAGGCTGAACACCAGGATTTCGTAGGGCTTCGGATTGATCCCCGCCAGCCGCACAGCCTCTTCGTTGGTGCCGATACCGATCAGGTAGCGACCGAACACCGTGCGGGTCAACACGGCCTGGGCAATGAATATGATCAACAACGCAATGATGAACGAAGGTGAAATGCCAAAGGCGATCGGGTTGGACAACCAGGCGAATGCATCGCCGATGTAGGCCGTCCGCGACCCGGTCATCTGGTACGCCACTCCACGTGCCATTTCCAGCACGCCCAGGGACACGATGAACGACGGTATCCGCCACGCCACCGTGATCGAACCGGTGATGGTGCCTGCGAGCGCCGCGACGGCCATGCCGAGCAACGCTGCGGGCAGGACGCTCCAGCCCCAGCCGAGTATCGCCACGCTGACGGTCGAGGCCGCCAGTGCCAGCACCGAACCCACCGACAGGTCGATGCCCCCGATGATCAACACAAAGGTCATGCCGACCGCCAGCACCATCAGGTCCGGAATCTGGTTGGCCAGGGTGCTGAACGTATCGTAGGACAGGAAGTGACTGCTGAGCACCGAGAACAGCACGATCATCGCCAACAAGGCACCCGCCAGGCCCAGATAGGTGCCCAGGCCATAGAAGTTGCCACTGCGTGTGCCGGCGAAAGAAGCGGTTTTCATGGAAGATCCCTAGGCGCGGCGTCGAAGCGCTGCGCATCACGTTTTTGGTAGCCGGCAAAAGCAGCGGCGAGCAACTCATCCTGGGTCCAGCTGTCGCGTTCGAACGTATCGATCAGGCTTCCTGCCGACAGCACACCGATCCGGTCGCAGATCAGCATCAGCTCGCGCAGGTCGCTGGAAACCACCACCAGTGCCTTGCCCTTGCGGGTCAATTCACCGAGCAGGTTGTAGATATCGAACTTGGCGCCGACGTCGATGCCCCGGGTCGGCTCGTCGAACAGCAGCACCGAGCAATCGCGCTCCAGCCAGCGACCGATGACGACTTTCTGCTGGTTACCGCCGGACAGCTCGGACACCAACTGTGCCGGACCGGAGCTGCGAATGCGCATGGCATCGATCTGCCGCTGGGCCAGGGCGCTTTCGCCATCGTTGTCGACAAAGCCGGCGCGGGAGATGCCGGGCATGTTGCCCAAGGCGATATTGGCACCGATCGACTGCGTCAACAAAAGGCCTTCGCCCTTGCGATCTTCAGTGATCAGCGCGATGCCATGCCCGACCGCATCCACCGGCGAACGCACAGTGATGACCTGCGCCGGCGAGCCCAGGGCAATCGTGCCGCTGTCAGCGATATCGGCACCGAAGATCAGGCGCAGCAACTCGGTGCGCCCCGCGCCGATCAAACCGGAAATGCCGAAAATCTCGCCGGCACGCACTTCGAACGACACGTCGCGAACCTTGTCGGCACGGGTCAGGCCCTTGACCGTCAACACCGGGGCGCCGATCTTGCGCGCGCCCATATCGATGTGTTCGCCGAGCTCGCGACCCACCATCAGGGTGACCAGTTGCTCGCTGTTGTAATTGGCCATCGGCGCGACACAGACCAGATTGCCATCGCGCAGCACGGCAATGCGCTGCGCGACCCGCGCCAGCTCTTCGAGGCGATGGGAGATATAGATGATCGATACACCGCGAGCCTGCAGGCGGGTGATCTGCTCGAACAGCATTTCGACTTCGCGTGCCGTGAGCATCGCGGTGGGCTCATCGAGAATCAGCACATGACAATCGCCGATCAGGTTGCGGGCGATCTCTACCATTTGCTGATGACCGATGCCCAGTTCGCCGACCAGGGTATCCGGGTCAATGGCGTCGAGTCCGACCTGAGCCATGGCCTCGAGGGCAGCCTTGCGCAACTGCTTGCGACTGATCCAGCCACCGTTGTTGGGCAGATTGTGAAGGAACAGATTTTCCGCCACCGACAGGGTCGGCAGCAGATTGAGTTCCTGCATGACCATGCGGATGCCGAGGTCTTCTGCCTGGCTCCGGCTGCCGGGGCGATAGGCCTGCCCTTGAAACTGCATCTGGCCGGTGGTCGGCGTGACCAGCCCGCCAATGATTTTCGACAGCGTGCTTTTGCCTGCGCCGTTCTCGCCGGTCAGCGCCAGCACTTCACCGCGCATGAGCGTCAGGTCAATGCCGGCCAGAACCGGTTGGGCGTAGGTCTTGCCGATTCCGCTGACCGAGAGGACAGCGTTCGTAGCGCAAGCGGACATAAAAAATCTCCACGCGCCCGTCCGGCTGGACGAGCGCCGTTGCGTCGCCAGAAGGTTACTGTGTGACCGACTCTTTGGTGACCAACTCTACCGGCGTTTCGATCACGCCATTGGCGCCGCCGTCGACCTTCTCGCCCTTGAGCATCTTCAATGCCGTCTCGATGCCGAACACCGCCTGCCTGGCTGCGAACTGGTCGGCAGTGGCGAGCACCCGACCATCCTTGAGCATCGGCTGGATGGCGTTGATGTTGTCGTAGCCGACCACTTGTACCTTGCCGGCCTTGCCCGCGGCGCGCACGGCAGACACCGCGCCGACCGCCATGCTGTCGTTGCCGGCCAGCAGGGCCTTGGTTTGCGGATATTCGCTGAGGATCGAGGCGGCCACCTTGTTGCCTTTGTCGATTTCCCAATCACCGGATTGCAACGACACGACCTTGATCTGCGCCGCCTCCATCGCATCCTTGAAACCTGCCGTGCGCTGCTGGGCATTGGTAGTGGTGGACACACCTTCGATGATGCCGACTTCGTCACCGGCCTTCAGTTGTTTGGCCAGGTAATCGCCGACCAGGCGTGCGCCCTTGCGGTTGTCCGGGCCTACGAACGGAACACTGATGTTTTTGCTTTTGACGACGGCGGGGTCCAGCTGGTTGTCGATGTTGATCACGGTGATACCGGCATCGATGGCTTTCTTGATCACCGGCACCATGGCCTTGGAATCTGCGGGCGCGATCACCAGCGCATTGACCTTGGCCAGGATCATCTGCTCGACGATCCGCGTCTGGCCGGCAGTGTCGGTTTCATCCTTGATGCCGTTGGAGATCAGCTCGAATTCGCCGGAGTGATCTTTCTGATAGGCCTTGGCGCCGTCTTCCATGGTCAGGAAAAACTCGTTGGCCAGGGATTTCATGACCAGTGCGACTTTCGGTTTTTCTGTGGTTTCAGCGAAGGCAGAGGAGACAGGCAATGCAGTGGATGCGGCAGCCAGCACAGCGACAGCGAGAAGACGTCCAGCAAATGGCAGCTTCATGGGTTCACTCCGATCTTATGATTATTGTGAGCAACGCTTGCGCCGGCGTAAGCTTCACGACCCACTGTGATGGAAAGCCATTACCGCGGGTCGCGCAAACGTTTGCGTGACCCAGACTATGCGAATCCTGCCGGTATTTGTCAACGTCCTGAAAAGTGCTTCCAGAGAGGATTGGCGAAAAACGGCATTCCGTTCATGCCGTGGTGTTGATCACCGATCCCGTGCCGGAACCTTTGGCCATCTCTTTGATCAGACTCGCGCTCACCTGCAGGATGGCGCCGTTGGTTTGGGCCACCTGCCCCTGAATGGCCGTTACCGCGGTGGTCTTGGCTTCCGGGGTCGGATAGGACGCCGCCTGGGCCTGGGCCAATTGCTGCTGTTGCTCACGCAATTGCTGCTGCAACTCCTTCAGGCGCTTGAGCAGGACCTTCACCGCAATACTGGTGTTATCGCTGGTTTCCGATTCGGCCTTTGCGTCGGCACTTTCACCCAGGCCTACCGGACCGGTTTTAACCTGGGTGCCGTCGCCTTCCTTCACTCCCAGCGCTTTGGCAGCCGCATCCTCTGTTGCATCGCCCAAGGCACGAACAGTCGCCGCAGACTTTCCCCCGATGGTGATGCCCGCGGCATTCGGGAAACCAATAGATAACGACATGTGAACTCCTGCAGAAATAGATCCCTTGAAGGAGCATCGACCGACGCGCGCTTTTCTTTAGTCGTTAACGACGATTTGACGCCCTTAAATTTTAAACAGGAATCTTAAACAGGACGGCCATCCGTATCGGAGAGCCGAACGCAAAAGTTAAACATGTTCGGCAATCCGGACGCCCGCCCCCGGAACCGCCTCCGGACATAAACTGCAATACCGTTACAAATCATTAAGTTACGCGTGTTTTTCGATTCAAGGTATTACTGGTACAGATCCTGCTCTCCTCCTCGCACCTCCGGCGCTCAGATTCGCCCGGGGCGTATCTAGATGAACCTGCATCTGCACCGTCTCACAACTAGAAGAGAAAAATAATGACATCTGCACTCAAGACCTTTGTTCCGGGCGCCTTGGCCCTGCTGCTGCTTCTGCCGACCGCCCTTCAGGCCAAAGAAGCCGAAACCCAACAGAAACTGGCCAACGTGGTGATCCTGGCCACCGGTGGCACCATTGCCGGTGCCGGCGCCAGCGCCGCCAACAGCGCGACCTACCAAGCGGCGAAAGTCGGCATTGAACAATTGATCGCCGGCGTTCCAGAACTGAGCCAGGTGGCCAACGTTCGTGGCGAACAGGTCATGCAAATCGCTTCCGAAAGCATCACCAACGAAAACCTGCTGCAACTGGGCCGCCGCGTAGCCGAACTGGCCGACAGCAAAGACGTCGATGGCATCGTGATCACCCACGGCACCGACACCCTGGAAGAAACCGCGTATTTCCTGAACCTGGTGGAAAAAACCGATAAGCCGATCATTGTCGTGGGCTCCATGCGCCCGGGCACCGCGATGTCCGCCGATGGCATGCTCAACCTGTACAACGCAGTGGCCGTGGCCAGCAGCAAGGATGCGCGAGGCAAAGGCGTGCTGGTGACCATGAACGATGAAATCCAGTCGGGTCGCGACGTCAGCAAAATGATCAACATCAAGACCGAAGCGTTCAAAAGCCCCTGGGGTCCTCTGGGCATGGTGGTAGAAGGCAAATCCTATTGGTTCCGTTTGCCAGCCAAGCGCCACACCATGGATTCCGAATTCGACATCAAGACCATCAAGAGCCTGCCTGACGTCGAGATCGCCTATTCCTACGGCAATGTCAGCGACACCGCCTACAAGGCCCTCGCTCAATCAGGCGCCAAAGCCATCATCCACGCCGGCACCGGCAATGGCTCGGTATCGTCTCGTGTGGTCCCGACCCTGCAAGCCCTGCGCAAGGACGGCGTGCAGATCATTCGCTCCTCCCATGTCAACGCCGGCGGCTTCGTATTGCGCAACGCCGAACAGCCTGACGATAAATACGACTGGGTCGTGGCCCACGACCTGAACCCGCAAAAGGCCCGGATCCTGGCGATGGTCGCGCTGACCAAGACCAATGACAGCAAAGAGCTGCAGCGGATGTTCTGGGAATACTGATTCGCCCTCGCCCGACCGATCCGGTCGGGCACCCTGTGCGCCATTCTCCAGTCCTGGCGATTGGCGCCACTCGTTCTGATAAAAAAACTCCCTGCGCCTTACACCAAATGGAACAAACCGCTGTCAGAGGATTTTCTTGATTTTTAAGCAGTTGCGAAATTGCCTACAGTTAAATACTGTATGCACGTACAGCTTAATAAGGATAATCCCGTGGACACTACCTCTGCCTCTCCTGACACCTATGTACGCATGGGCCTGCGCGTTCAGAAAATCATCAACTCCCCCACTGCACAAAAGGCCAGGGCAGCACTGATCTTCCGCCTGCCTGACGAGCCGGTGGATGAATGGGAACGCTTGCTGGAAGAAATCGACGAGAACGACAACGTCACCCTCGCTTATCGCGACGATGGCGGCGTGCAGATTTTCTGGGTTGTGCCGAAGGAAGATTGAGTTGATGAGTGCCCGCTGGTTCGCTTTGTTTTTTGTGTTTTTTGCCATGGCTGCGCAAGCCGACGCTCCACGTACCTTCACCGAAGCGAAAAAGGTCGCGTGGAAACTCTACGCGCCCCAATCCACCGAGTTTTACTGTGGCTGCAAGTACACCGGCAACCGGGTGAACCTTGCCGCCTGCGGTTATGTGCCGCGTAAAAATGCCAAGCGCGCATCCCGCATCGAGTGGGAGCACATCGTTCCAGCCTGGCAGATCGGCCATCAACGCCAGTGTTGGCAAGAAGGCGGTCGCAAGAACTGCACCCGCTACGATCCGGTTTACCAGAAGGCCGAAGCTGACTTGCACAACCTGGTACCCAGCATTGGCGAGGTCAATGGCGATCGCAGCAACTTCAGTTTCGGTTGGCTGCCCGAACAGTCGGGACAGTATGGTTCGTGCCTGACCCAAGTCGACTTCAAGGCCAAGAAAGTCATGCCCCGCCCTTCCATTCGCGGCATGATCGCCCGGACCTACTTCTACATGAGCAAGCAGTATGGCTTGCGCCTGTCGAAACAGGATCGGCAACTGTACGAAGCCTGGGACAAAACCTATCCCGTACAGGCCTGGGAGCGTCAACGCAACCAGAGCGTGGGGTGCGTCATGGGACGCGGCAACGAGTTCGTCGGCCCGGTGGACATGAAGGCCTGCGGCTGAATCCAGGCGACATCTGAAACAAAAAAGGCCTCGAGGCTAAACCCCGAGGCCTTTTTATTGGTTCGCAATCCCAGGAAACTGTAGGAGCCAGCTTGCTGGCGATGGGCTCAAGTGCGCCACGGTTCTCCCGTTTGCGCGTCATCGTTAACGTCCATCGAGAGCAATCGAGCGTCGACCGGCTGCTCCTACAGAAGAACCTTTTTGTTTGCCCAACACCTTCGCTGCCGAACGTTATTGAGCGGCCGGACGCTCAAGCACCAGCAATTCGATGTTCTGTTTCTTGGCGCGAGTGAGCGCCGCACGGACTTCATCCTGCTTGGCTTCGGCCTCGGCTTTCGAACTGAACGGCCCCATCAGGACTCGCGTATTGCCATTTTCCTTGACGACGCTGGACATGAAGCTGTGCTCTATCAGCCAGCCACTCAAATCGCTGACCGCCTGAGGGGTTTCACCTCGCACTTCAAGATCCCATTGCGGGCCGGACACTGCCGCGGGTACGGCAGCCATGGCCGGCTTAGGCTTCGGCGCATCCACACTGCCGCCCTCACCACATCCCGCCAGTGCCAACATCGCGAATACCAAGACCATTTTGTGCACGGCGTTTCCCTCTAAATGCTTAAAGCGCAGATTTTAACATCCATGAATACTTCACGAGTGCCGTAAAATGGGCTCAAAACAACGAGAATCATGGTGGCGGCCTCTGTATAGTTACGCCTTGGGAATTAATGCCACATCTGCGCGTCAGAAAGAGGCACCCAAACTGTGAGACTTCGCACTAATCTATACATACCACCGACCTCTGCACTGTCCGAATCAGGTGCCCCACGAAGCAATCAAGGAGAAGACCATGCTGATACTCACCCGCAAAGTCGGTGAAAGCATTAATATCGGTGATGACATTACGATCACCATCCTGGGCGTAAGCGGCCAGCAAGTCAGGATCGGCATCAACGCTCCCAAGGACGTTGCAGTGCACCGTGAAGAAATTTATCAGCGCATTCAGGCCGGCCTGACCGCCCCGGAAAAGCCGCAATCCTGAATTCTGTTGCAGTCAGTAGCCAGCCCGTTGAATGCGCAACCACGGCTGGCTAAAGATTCAGCATCGCATCGCTTCCGCCTGCTTTCCCACGCAAGCTTTCGATACTAGCGACAAGCTCAACGTCCTGGCTGTCAGACTTTTCTTGTTTACCCTGGGGAAGGACGCATTCACTGCGTGATCAACCAAACATCACCCCGCGCGCCATGCCAGTCGCCGCCACCACCATCAACAGCACCAGCAGTGCCTCGACATGACTGATCCGTGCAAACAGCTTCGCACGGCCAGTATCGAAGGCGGCTTTACGGCCCAGCGCTATCCGCCATTTGATCAACGTCACCATGGGCGCAATCTCCAGCAGCAAGATCAGCACGAACAGCGTCATCTTCAGATGAAACAGCGGCTGATGCAGGTAATAGTCCGTGCCTTTCTCGTACCCGCCAAAGGCGCGCATCCCCCCGCTGATCAGTAACACGACAGCCGAAATACCCCAGATATTGTCCGCTATCAGGACACTGCGCACCTCTCCTGCCCCGTCGGCCAAGCGCCGAAAAGCCGTGCCTCGAACCAGCACCGCCCAGAATCCCAAGGCAACCGCCAAAAGGTGAACCGCCGCCAGAAACCAATGAGTCAGCATCGAGAAACTCCTGCCAGGTCGAAGTTGTATGAGCCTGACAGTAGTAGCCCATGAAATGGCTGCTTGCACGGCATCCCTGGACATTGCCCGGAACACAAAATGACAGACCAACTAGACTCCACTGCGCTGGCATTGAGCTACCGTGGCAGTCCCAGCCCCAACAGCAACTCACTCTCACCGCATTGAACTGAGTAAACAAAATCATGTGTGAATCATGTGATTCAAGCTCTGCTTCAAACACAACAGGCCGTCGTCGTTTTCTTCAATTTGCCGGATTGAGCGCAGGCGCCCTGCTGCTGACCGGCACACTGCCCGGCAGGATCATCCAGGCAGCCGAAACAGCGTCAGCCCCACCCAAACCACAAAACGTGATCAGTCCCGACATGGCGCTGAAAAGACTGATGGAGGGCAATGAACGATATGTAAGCGGTACATCCAAGACTCATGATTTCAAGGCTGAGCGAGAGGCCCTGGTGTCGGGTCAAAATCCGTTCGTGGCCGTGCTGAGCTGCTCTGACTCGCGCATCGCCCCGGAGTATGCGTTTGACACTGCGCGCGGCGATCTTTTCTCCATCCGCGTCGCGGGCAACTTTGTCACCCCGGAAGGCCTGGCCAGTCTTGAATACGGGGTTGCCGTGCTGGGCGCCCCGCTGATTCTGGTACTCGGCCATGAGAGCTGCGGCGCCATCGAGGCCGGTATCAAGGCCGTCAAGGACCAGACGGTTTTCCCCGGCCACATCCCGAAACTGACCGACGCACTCAAGTCGGCCATCGAGGCCGTGCTCAAGCAACCCGGGAGCCTGATGGAAAACGCCACCGCGCAGAACGTCAAAAATTCGGTCAACAGCCTGAAACAGGCTTCGCCCTTGCTGACCGATGCACAGAGCAAAGGCATGCTGAAGATCGTGGGAGGCATCTATCGCCTGGCGAGCGGCAAGGTAGAGTTGATCGCCTGACCCACTACGTGCACCTCGCCAGCATCGGCGCCCCACATACAAAGAGCGCCGCATGCAAAGAGCCCAGCGCGATGGCTGGGCTCTGGTTACTTCCGGTTTTCCATCATTTTGTCGGCCAGGGTTTTAGCCCTCTCGATCAACAGGTTCTGCCTGTCTTCGTGCGTAGCCCCACCCACTACCGGGGCTGTCAGATTGCTTTCGGCAATCAATGCAGCGCAGAAATATTGATCCCAAACGGCTTTGTCTACGGGTGCCTGTTTGCTGATTTGATCGACGTTCATGGCGGCTCCTTTGAATGAGGCAGCCCCACTAGTTTACGCCTGAATGGCAAAGAATCCGGATCATCATCCACCGTTGCCCGCCATTCGTCGCCTGCCAAAACACGACGATGAGTTCAACCGCATCCGTGGCTTGAGGATTGCACAGATCGCGCACAGCAGCGCGGGAACGACATAATTCTGACGCAGCAGCCATTCAATCAATGCTTAAGGACTCCAGCGATACGCTTGGTCAGTCACCGGGAGATGTAACGTGTCAACGCTCAACGAAATCGCAATGAACCACGCGAGAATGGCTAAGGAAAAGGCAGCAGAGTCGACCGAACTGAGCGAGCGACACCTCCAGATTGTAGGGAGCTTCGAGGTACCGTCCATTGATGTACAACAGAACGTCCCCATGCACCTGATCGCTGGAGCGCAGGAGGTGCATCTGGTTCATGCGACGGGTTTCGCGCTCTGAGTTTTTATGAGGCAGGCGACTGCGGCTGCTCCAGCAGCTCCGGATGATTGATGAGGTCTCCCAATGCTTCGCCACACGCCGCGTAATTCGCCGGGCCAGTGATCTGGATCAGGCCACGGCCGCGATACCTGGCCGCGTTGAGCGCGCAGGTGCAAAAACGCCCGCTTGGCGGCGGGCGCTCCGGAGGATCTGCAGCAGCTGCTGCGCGCTGATGCCCATGGCTTTCTCCAGGCGAAAAAAACCGCTCGATGGCGGGAAAGGTTTGTGGTGCTGGTATGCTGCTCGGCGCCAAAGTATGGCGTTCAATTAAATCGGATCTACTAAAAACAATGACTTCCTTATCCGAATCGCCGCAATCAGCGGTCGATAAGCACCTGAGTCACCCTAAATATCGGCCAGATATTGATGGGCTGCGCGCGATTGCAGTCCTGTCTGTCGTCGCGTTCCATGCCTTTCCATCCCTGATTCCGGGTGGGTTCGTTGGTGTCGATGTCTTTTTCGTTATTTCCGGCTTCCTGATTTCCAGCATCATTTTAGGAAGCCTCGAGAAAAACAGTTTTAGTTTCGTGGAATTCTACAGTCGTCGGGTAAGGCGGATTTTTCCCGCGCTCTTGCTCATGCTTGCCGCCACTTGGGCATTCGGCTGGTTTGTTCTCCTTGCTGATGAATACATGCAACTTGGAAAACACATTGCCGGAGGCTCTGCTTTCATATCAAATTTCGTGCTCCGCGCAGAATCCGGTTACTTCGACAATAGCGCAGACACAAAACCGCTCCTGCATTTATGGTCCCTGGGTATAGAAGAGCAATTTTATCTGGCTTGGCCATTGATACTCTGGGCCGCATTTAAAATAAGACTGAATACTCTGATACTACTCGCCTTGATTGGCGGCACATCGTTCGCCTTAAACGTAATGAGCGTGCAGTCAGATCCAGTTGGCACTTTCTACTCCCCGCAAACCAGATTTTGGGAGCTTCTAATTGGATCATATCTGGCCTATGTGACCCTGTATAAAAGCCAGACATTCCCGAAATGGCGAGGGGTCGGCGGCCCAGTTATTCGAAACACTCAATCCTTTGTTGGGTTTACATGCCTTGTAGTGGCGTTTTCTCTAACCACCAAGAATAACCAGTTTCCCGGCTGGTGGGCGCTACTGCCAACTGTGGGCGCATCTCTCATTATCGCGGGAGGTCCTCATGCATGGTTCAACAGAACAGTACTATCTAATCGAATATTCGTTTGGTTCGGACTTATCAGTTTCCCATTGTATCTTTGGCATTGGCCTCTTCTATCATTCGCTCACATCCTGGAAGGGAGCACAGTCTCACCAACAACATTGAGCTTGGCTGTTGTGACTTCCGTACTCCTGTCTTGGCTGACATATAAATTTGTCGAGCGGCCATTGCGCCTTGGCGGTTACAACAAAACGAAAACAACAGCACTGATCGTTCTTTTGCTGTTTTTCGGGATCACTGGATACACCACATACGTAAATGGCGGCTTCAAATCTCGCTTAAAAGACAGAGAGGAATTCGCGGAGTATTTTGAAAACTCTTTACCAGAACGAAAATACTTCGCAAAACTTGAGTTATTCAAGAATTATCGTGGCGAGTGCAATTTTCAAAATACAGCCCAGTACGTCAAAGGAAACTCAACAAATGTACCGGTCGCCGAAATAGACAGCAGTTGCTACACAAAGCAATTCCCAAATGGCAAGACACTATTTATTTGGGGAGACTCTCACGCCCAACAACTTTTCTCAGGGTTAAGAAAAGAAATGCCTGAAAACTGGGATGTCCTACAAGTCGCCAGTTCAGGATGTGTGGCATCTCCCGACGTCAAGGACCCTTCAACTACAGATTTCTGTACGCAGTCAAACTGGTTTGCTCTCAAGCAAATAAAGCAACTAAATCCAGACGTAGTAATTGTTGGCCAAAATGAAAACCACGACCCGGCGGCTCTTCGCCGTATTTACCTGGCATTGAAAGACGCTGGAGTCAAGCGCGTTATTTTTACAGGGCCCACACCACACTGGACAGTTGATCTTCCTAAAACGATCATGAAAACCCTGTGGATTAACACGCCAAGGCGCACTCTTTTAGGGCTAAACATGATAGTGATGAATCAAAACACCGAGTTGAAAAAAAGCCTGGCCAACTCGGGAGCAATTTATGCCGATATAATAAGCGCATTCTGCAACAAAGATGGCTGCATGACCTACTTGGGAAATGACATTAAAGCAGGCATCACAAGCTGGGATTATGGACACCTTACGCCAATAGCGTCTGAATACCTGGCAAGAAAATTACTCGTAGACCTTATAACGAACGAGCATTCAAACACCGATCAAAACTAGCGCTCTAGCAGCGACTGCTTTTACGAATCTTCCAGCGCACAATAAAATAATTCACGGACTTCCCGGCCAGTTTATAACGGCCGGGCAGTCTGACCGCTGAGCTTTTTGGGCAAGCGGCTATCAGTCAGGCAGTGGGTAGCGCTCTTTGATCGCAGCCACGGCAGCGAGCCATGCAGCACAGTCAGGCTCCGTATCGTTGATCATCGCGTCATACTCGACCTCGTTTTTTAGCGGGTCGCTTTCAACCGCGCAGGCGGCGCGGCGCAGCACCACAATGCACTCAACTGAAAGCGCTTCGAATTTGGCCAGCACACTCGAAAATCGGCTGAAGGCTGTCACGGCACATCCTTGAAAAATACGTGATGACCAAGCTTCAAGATCTAAGGTGTTTCCTGCAATGAACGGCAGTTCATGGGTGTAAGCAGATTGATATATATCAATATATCCGCCAGCTAACTGGAATGGTCGAGCTTCAAGCTGACGCTTGCTAGTGCAATGGCGGCGAGCGATGCTCGAGCAGGAACTGTCGTAAGCTCCGCTTACCAGTGCTACTGGAAAGACCAACTGTGCATCAGCGTTGATTACCCTTACAGCGGCGCTGTAAACGGTTCACATCAGAGAGGGTCAAGCCATCTAGGGGCGATCAGCCCAGTCAGTGCAGCTACAATGTCGTCACTTCACCATCAAGGACGCTGCCCCCATGGCAAAGAAGGACAAGAAAAAACGTAAGCAAGGTCAGCAGAAAGTTCCACGGGACCACTACGTGTATGGGCAAGTGAAAAAAAACGTCTCATCGCTTACGTTGGAATATGACCCAACGACCCAGCAGCTGCATATTCCTGAGATTGATCCAAGCAGTATTCGTCGCCAGATCACGCATAAGCGAGAGGGTAAAGACGACAAGGTCCTCTATTCCGCCCCAGCCAATGACTTCTCGTTGTCTCTGGGCGATTTTGCTGAGCTGAAGACGCGCTTCGACTATCTGATGGCCGTTGACACCAATACGCTTATCGAAACTCATCAGGGTTATCGGGTGAGCGTTTGTAGCGTCTACGTGGTGAAGGAGCCACTACGTTCGCTAGGAGCCGACATCCGTTACGACCACCATGCAAGCTACATCATCTTGAATACAGACCATGAAGCCAAGAGTGAGCCCATTGGATGGCACCTAGCGATCACTCGGAGTCTCGATCCGCTGTTCTTGCAAAGCTGTAAAATCGGAATGATCGTAGATAGCGAGCTGGGCAAGCACCTTGACATTAACTCTGGCAGGGAACCGTATTATGGTCAAAGCTACCTGCCGCCTAGCTTGAAGTTTTTGTACGCCTCCAGCGACAAATCAGCAACGTATGCAAACAACATGATTCGTCTCTGTGATACCGCTGCCACGATGGTGCTGGAGGAGTTCAAGCGTATCGGTATTGCTGATGTACTCAAGCACAAGCCAATCGATATTGGGACGGCACTGTGTTTTCCGGTGGTATCCACTCAGCAACATGAAAACCCCTGAACAACTGCCGAGTAACCCTGCTGAAACCCCTACGCCAATCACGCGATCAACCTAGAGCGAAGAAGGTGCCCATGGTTACAGCCCGCATTCTGTAAGGACTATGGGTTAAAGCTTGACAAGCAGGGTGCGTTAACAGCACCAGACCTGGGTTTTCTGCACGTAATTGGCAAATCACGCCCGTAATCACAGGTTTTTCGCACGAGCGTTGACAAGTGCGAGCCTCGACACATCCAATGCATGTTCGCCAAGCATCTTGGTTTTCCGGAGAAGTTACAAATGACTGTGTATGGCACTGAAGTATTGAGAGCGTTGCTGAGTAAGATTCAAGAAGGTCAAATTGACGTGTCTGGGGATGAGGTTGGAGTTTTCGAGAGACTATTGCAGTTGGGAAATGTCACGACATTTCAAACTCACCAAAATCACATCATATAATCCTATTGCTAACTACCCCCCCTGGAGCAGTCTATCGAGCCAGACTAAAGCCACTAAAGGAATCAAGCCCATTAGCCCAACAATAACGGTCGTTGTTATTTTTCGCACAGAGGTCCGATTGGAGTATTTTAGGGATTCTTCCAAATACCCATCATAATCCGTAACTCCTCGGCCTTTTGCAATATGGGAGCACAGGTAGCTTAAAACAAAAAAACCTATTAATAAATTGATAAAGGAGCCTATCAGCGCAACACCTATTGATGTGAAGTGCGACAAACCCCGGGACTCACCAAAAACAACAAACACGACAAAGCCAAGAACAAATGTTCTTCTCAATGTTTTATGGGTGTCAGATGGGTTGCGCCATACCAAGTCGAGGAATTCGTGAAATAACCCGCCATAGAACTCTTTCGTCTCCTGGCCACTCATACGATTGCGACCATCATCATCACCATAAAATAACCGGCGAAAAACTGCTAACAAGAAGTTTCGCATCATGTTTAAGAATTTCATGAGTCACCATATTACTTTCGCGATATGTGTACTAAAATTACTTCAGATTAGGATAAATTTTACTAGCTGGCAAGGCAAGGTTTATCTTTTGCAAGGGTATTTATCGAGGATAGGCAAAACATCGATCGGGTGTTACAACAAGCATCAACCTACATACCCGCTGTGATCATGAACAGTCAAGACCACCACGGACTTTACCTGAATGGTACGGATTCGACCTTGAAATCGGTTCTTCAAATCAGAGGGGCTGGGTAGTAGAAATTAGTAGTAGAATGCAAAAAACAGAATATTGTTAAATAGTGCTCGCTACACTAGCAAAACGAAATTTGTCATCACGAAAGAGGTTGCTATGGATGCTATAGATGTGGAAAGTGACTTCAAAAAGTCTAGGGCTTTTCTGTTAACGTACTCTACATTGCTTTTACTTCTGTGGTATTTTTCTGTGGATTTGAGAGCTTTTAGTTTTCTAGGAGTGTCTATCGGCATTAGAGACAATATCCAGAATGTACATTTAGTAGCAGCATTAGGAAATCTATACCTTCTGATTCGCTTCTTTCAGAAGTCGCCCAGGGGTTGCTTCAAACTAAATGAAGACATGATTTCCGTCTTTGAATCCGTTTTAAAGACGATAGCACCTTATGCTTACATTAGAAGATTAGCCTTGGCTATGTATAAGTCTGCTGGCCAAGCTAAAGATGATGTTAAATTGGTGAAGATCTATAAGCAGGTCACAATGGGGCATCAGCTGTCAGATGATTATTCGTCTATTTTGAAATTTATTCAGTATCGAAACCCTGAACTTGCCAAACGAACGGAATTGTCTTTTGATATTTCGTTCTCATTCATTGCCGCCGAACAAGAACATACGCAAATTATCAGAAATGAGCTGGTAGTCCCAAATATTTTTCTAGTTCGCATTTGTCAACTCTATGCGCTTACAAAAGGCTCTTTCACTACTTCTTGGTTTACAGATTACATTCTCCCCGTGCTCTATGCGTTGCTCGCCATAATTTTATTTGTAAATACATGGTGGCAGAGAAATGCTATAGATCATGCTGTGTTCAAGGATTCGTTTAATCAAATGCTTATTTCTATATGAGCGCTGGGGACCCAGATGGTCGCACTGGCAATGCAACATGTATATAGTGAGCCAGCCTATAAAGTAAATGTAGGCGAGAAGCTCACTAATCGTAGAGGCATGCCAGTGACAACAATATCACCAAGTATCATCGCTACTAATGATATCTTGTAAAACACTATCCATCCCATACACCTTTTCCTTAACTATGGTATATAGCTCCCCAAGGGATTCTCGGGCTTCCTTGGTTCCTAAATCTTTAGAGTTGTAAGAAACCATACCATTGAATTCATGCCACTCTTCGGGGTGCCAGGATGCCATTTCCTCAAGACTAGCTTTGCCAGGATAGTAGTGAAGGTAGTACTCACCCGAGTCATTCTTGATGATCGACCATTTATGTTTTTTTGCATAGCGAAAAAAGATCTCAGACTCAAACTCGCCCTGCAAAACCGTGTCAATCTTGTCTTTATTAGAAGCCATCACATTAACCGCTTCAACAATCTTACTCACGTATTTTCACTCCCAACCAAACCATCTATGCTTTCGACATTGAGATTTCTGAGCCTTTCGCGCAGCTCGCTTACTACTGCACGCTTCTTTGGCTCTGTAAGCTTCTTTTTATTAGTAGTAAGATCTTCCATCCTTTCTATCAACTCAGCGAAATGCCCAGACAACTTATCATTACCACGAATTTGCCCAATTATTTCATGGAAGATATTCTCGATAATTTCTATGCTCTCTGGGTCCTTGGCATTATAATCATTTAAGCGCTCAAGCTTTTCCTTTATCTCAGCAAGAGACATCTGAAATGTGTAATTAACCAGCAGAGAAAAAACTGAGGATATCTCTTTGCGCTTCGCCAAGAACAAATAAATAGCTATAGAAGAGGCGATAACGGTTAATAGGTTAGATAGAAAAGAGACCACATCAATAAAAACGCTCAAAACACCATCCTCCAGCACCCCTTGCGTCCAGCCACTATTCTTCTACTAACCCTGCCGAGACACTGTCATTTTTGAAGGTGCAATTCGGAAGTGAAATGCCTCTATGCCTTCGTATTGCCACTATACCTCATCGCCTCGGAATGCCAATAACCTTCCACAGTTTGGCCGAGCGATAAGCGAGGCAATGGTAATGACTGCAAGACGTCTGCACCCGAAACTTGAACCAGAAATCGGCCATCGAAGCAAAACGATTGGATAGGGAAATATGAGAAGGTAAGATCACAGCACAGTACACCACTTAGGTGTCACTAAACGCTGGTCCACTTCGAGTTTTTTGACTGATAAATCCTTTAAAATCAAGGGATTAGAGATAGGTGATAACCCTGCCAGCCACACCCCGGCACACAATGTCAGCACCGCACTGAAACGACTTGATATGAACGCAGACGCCATCACCACAGCCATAGAAAAGCTGCGTCAGAATCATCAGTAGCCCATGGTAAGACAGAAGGGAGGATAGGCACGCTTTGCGATCCACCTCAAATCAGAAATGCTCGCACCAACCGAGAAACGCTTCGTCGTTTTGCAGGAAGATGAAGGGCTTTCTATCGCCCTCGTCGTACTCATTGATCGTCAATGCATAGATGCTTGAGCCGACTCCCGCCCCCTGATCTTTCCGCATGGTCGCTACGGCCTTGTAGCTATTCTCAATCGATCCGTAGTCAATGACCTGTGGGTCAGTGACGTAAGAATTCTTCAGGGCGCCCGCCATCAATCCAGTCCGCCTTTCAACAGTGAATTGTTTGCCAATGTAGATTCGGTTTATCGGTTTTTCTTTTGCAGCAAACGTGTTTTCAATCGTGCAGCGATAGTCGTCCGTTGCCCACGAATTCGTTGCCGTTACCAGTGCGACCACTCCTATCCATACCTTCATCAGGATTCTCTCGCAGGCCACATATCCAGACAGCCGCTGGCTTCGGCTTTCGACAGAAGCGCCGTGAGGGCTTCCTTCGCTGCCCACTCCTCAGTCATCCCACCGATCTGTACGGACTCCTCACCGCAGATTGACTGGACAGTAGACATCCCATGGGCGACCTTATAGCTGGACTCATACTTCTTTCCCTTGAACCTGACCTCGATCTTATTCATCTTCTTCATAATCGTCGTCGTCATTTAATGAGCTGGCCCCTGAGCTAGATTCGCTGCCCTCATCTACGTACGACTGGCAACCTTCATTAAACGATGCAGATGGAGTGCTGCAAGACGACTCATCGTCTACGTCGTTCTGCTCTGCCCAGTCATACCCTGCCTGGTGCCCTGAGCAATCACCCTTACATTGGTAGCCGTCGAACGTAGCAGCAGTAGCCGTCGTACTACCCAGCACCGATACCAGCAGCGCCATTACAAATAACGTCTTCATGGTGAACCTCGCTGTGCATCGCCAAGCCCGCGAAACGACTTCATACGACTTACCGCCGGCTTCTCAGGTGCTACTTGCACGCAATCACAATGCTCCTGCTCATGACTGATCCACCGTAGAGTCCAAACTGATTAGCTGCGACAGTGCTGCCTTGATCGCCTGACTTTTCGAGCAAGTCATAGCCCCGAGCCCCGCATAATTCCCCAGCTTTCTCGTAGCACTTCCCCCAACTCAGTGCACTTCCAGAGCAATCAATACTGAAACCCTCACGCCCATCAGAGGTATAGGTTTTGGATGCCATGGCACAGCCACCAAGAGCCATAGCGACAGCGCCACTCAAGACGATAAGGCTAAATTTCATACGGGCTTCCTTGGCGCTCGACCATGGATTAATCCGTAGATTGTAGTTCGACATCAGAATGTACGGGCAGACCCACCCCAACCACAATACAAGGAGTAATTATGAAAAGATTTATGGCAGGGATCGCCCCCCTGGAACTGGTGGCAAGTGAATCACCCCAACATCATGGGCTAGCTTTTTACCACCTAGGAACTGACGTTCACGGCGTTCACATTGCCCAGTGTGAACGAAGCCTATATTTTGTGAACGTTCTGAAGAAATCCAAGACAACAAAAAAGGGCCCACCTTTCGGTGAGCCCTTCCAGACCGCCCAGCAGAGCGGATTTTGTTTGGTAGGCGCGATTGGACTCGAACCAACGACCCCCACCATGTCAAGGTGGTGCTCTAACCAACTGAGCTACGTGCCTGCTGTGAGGCGGCATTCTACGGAATTCCGGAGGGGTGTCAACACCTTTTTTCGCGCTAACCCTATGAATATGCAAAATATTTAATTTTGCCGGTACAAAGAAGATTTTCCGGGTGGCTGGCGGGCGATTTTCAACTCGGGTAGGATCAACGCACTCGTAAAATATATTAAACAGAGGCTGCCGGATGGCTAACACTCCCTACCCAGAGTCCTACTACGCCGCATCGGCCAATGCGGTTCCGCCGCGCCCGGCGTTGCAGGATGACGTCGAGACCGATGTCTGTGTGATTGGCGCCGGTTACACGGGGCTGTCCTCTGCCCTGTTTCTGCTGGAGAACGGTTTCAAGGTCAAGGTGCTTGAGGCTGCCAAGGTGGGTTTCGGGGCGTCCGGGCGTAATGGCGGGCAGATCGTTAACAGCTATAGCCGCGACATCGATGTCATCGAGCGCACGGTCGGTCCCAAGCAGGCTCAGTTGCTGGGGCAGATGGCGTTTGAAGGTGGCCGGATCATTCGTGAGCGGGTCGCCAAGTACAACATCCAGTGCGATCTGAAGGACGGTGGTGTGTTCGCCGCGATGACCGCCAAGCAGATGGGTCATCTGGAGTCGCAGAAGCGTCTGTGGGAGCGATTCGGCCACACCCAGCTCGAGTTGATGGATCAACGGCGCATCCGCGAAGTGGTGGCGTGTGATCAGTACGTCGGCGGGATGCTGGACATGAGTGGCGGCCACATTCATCCGCTCAACCTGGCGCTGGGTGAAGCGGCGGCGGTTGAATCCCTGGGCGGGACGATCTACGAGCAGTCGCCGGCAGTGCGTATCGAGCGCGGTGCGAATCCGGTGGTGCACACGCCGCAGGGTAAGGTCCGGGCTAAATTCATCATCGTCGCCGGCAACGCTTATCTGGGTAATCTGGTGCCGGAACTGGCCGCCAAGTCGATGCCTTGCGGAACGCAGGTGATTACTACCGAGCCACTGGGCGATGAACTTGCCAGGACCCTGCTGCCTCAGGACTACTGTGTCGAAGACTGCAATTACCTGCTCGACTACTACCGACTCAGCGGTGACAAGCGCCTGATTTTCGGCGGCGGCGTGGTGTACGGCGCGCGGGATCCGGCGAACATCGAAGCGATCATTCGACCGAAGATGCTCAAGGCCTTCCCGCAGCTCAAGGACGTGAAGATCGATTACGCGTGGACCGGTAACTTCCTGCTGACCCTGTCGCGCCTGCCTCAGGTCGGACGCCTGGGCGACAACATCTACTACTCCCAGGGCTGCAGCGGCCATGGCGTGACCTACACGCACCTGGCGGGCAAGGTGCTGGCCGAAGCGTTGCGCGGCCAGGCCGAGCGTTTTGACGCGTTTGCCGACCTGCCCCACTACCCGTTCCCTGGCGGACAGTTGCTGCGTACGCCGTTTGCGGCATTGGGTGCGTGGTATTACGGATTGCGGGACAAGTTCGGGTACTAAGCGACACGCAATACATTGTAGGAGCGAGCCTGCTCGCGATATCGGTCTGGCAGCCAACGGATGTGTTGGATGTTACGACCTCATCGCGAGCAAGCTCGCTCCCACAGGTTTTGGGGGTTAGAGACGATCTCGTGGGATACCGCTGCGAATCCGCAGGATATCCGCCAGCACCGCCAAAGCAATCTCCGCCGGCGTCTTGCTGCCCAGGTTCAGCCCGATTGGCGCATGAATCCGCGCCAGTTCGGCATCGCCCAAGCCACCAATACGCCGCAACCGCTCGAAACGCTTCCGTGAGGTCTGCATGGAGCCCATCACACCGATATAGAACGCCTCGGTGCGAACCGCCTCCATCATCGCCAGGTCATCGATACGCGGATCGTGGGTCAACGCCACCACCGCCGTGTCGCTGTGGCAGCCGCCGTCGGCGATGAACACCGACGGCAGTTGGCGGCGAATCTCCACGTTCTCCAGCACGACGCCTTCCAGCACTTCGTCCCGCGGATCGCACAGAATCACCTCGAAACCCAAGCCCACGGCAAACTCCGCGCAGGCCTGAGCCACACTGGAGTACCCGGCCAGCAACAAGCGCTGGGCCGCGCCGACGCGTACACGCACCCGATCGATTTCACGCTCGATGCGCACACCCTGCTCACGATCATCGAACAGGCTGCGCGCACCGCTTTGCAGATCGACTTCTCGGATCAGCCGACGTCGGCCCAACAGTGCCGACTCCAGCTCGCGCAAATGCGCCTGCACGTCACATTCGGCGTCAAGCTTCTCGACCAGCACGTCCAGCACCCCGCCACAGGGCAGGCTGACGCGCGAGCGTGGGTCGTCGCCTTCGCCGTAACGAACGACGCTGACCGGCTGCAGAAACGCGCCCTCGGCGACTCGCTCGAGAAAGTCTTCCTCGACACAGCCACCCGACAGCGAACCAATCCATTGCCCGTCAGCGTTCACCGCCAGCAGCGAACCCGGTGCGCGCGGTGCCGAGCCGTACGTGGCCAGCACCGTACACAGCCAGATGCGCTGACCGGCCGTCGACCACTCCAACGCCCGGCGCACCACTTGCAGATCGAGATGCTGCATATCAGTGGGCCTTGTGCTCGAGCGGCGGCGCATCGGCCCGCAACGTCTGCACGTCGTTCACCGCCAGGTCATTGGGCTGACCGCCCCAACCCTGACGCAGGTAGTTCAGCAGATCCGTGAGTTGCCCGTCGCTCAACTTGTCGGCGAAGCCCGGCATCGGCTGCATGTGCTCGAACCCGGAGAACTTCTGCTCACCGATACCGTCGTCGATCACCCGCACCAGGTTGCGCGGATCTTCCAGGCGCAGCGTGGTGTTGCCGCGCATGGCGACGGCGATGTGCGGCTTGCCCTCGCCGCCTGGCGCATGGCAACCGGCGCAGACGTTCAAATATTCCTGACGGCCACGCTGGGCACTCGGGCTCAGTTTGTCCACCGGCACTTCGGTGAGCACTTTCGCCGCTGGCGGCTGATCGCCGAGCAGGAAGGTCGCCATCGCCGCCAGATCCGGATCGCTGAGGCCCTGGGTGCTGTTGTGGAACACCGGGAACATCTCGTTGAACATCGTGCCTTGGGCGCTCATGCCGTGCTTGAGGAACGAGCTCAGGTCCTGATGATTCCAGCCACGGGCCGCCAGGTCAGTGGCCAGCAGGCTTGGTGCGAGATAACCATTGAGAATGCCGCCGGTCATGCGTTTGTCCTGCTGCATCGCACCCGGCAAGCCGCGTGGGGTGTGGCACTCGCCGCAGTGACCCAGCACGTCGACCATGTACTGGCCGCGCTTCCAGGCTTCGCTTTTGCCTTCGGCAGACTCCAGCTTCACGTCCTTGCCGTACATCATGTTCCAGCCCATCAGGCCCAGGCGCACGTTGAACGGAAAGCTCAGGCTAGTGACCGGCGCGGCGCGCTCGATCGGCTCGACGGTTTTCAGGTAGGCATGAATCGCGTCGGAATCGGCGCGCGGCATCAGGTGATACGAGGTGTACGGCATCGCCGGATACAGGTTCGCACCATCGCGGCGCTTGCCTTCGGTCAGCGCGGCGAAGAACTCGTCATCGCTGTACAGGCCGATGCCGTGCTCTTTGCTCGGGGTGATGTTGGTGCCGTAGATCGTGCCGAACGGCGACACGATCGGCAGACCGCCCGCATAGGGCGCGCCACCCGGCGCGGTGTGGCAGGCCATGCAATCGGCCGCGCGGGCAAGGTACGCGCCTTGCTTGACCTGCGCCTCATCGGCGTGGGCCAGCAACACAGGCGCAGCCAGGCCGACCGCCAGCGCCAGGCGGGACAATAGTGGCTTCATGCTTAACCCTCCTTGACCAGGCCGAGATCAGTCAGCACGTTGCGGGTGGCGCTGTAGTAGCGCACGTACCCGGTGCAACGGCAGATGTGATGACCGAGGCTGTCCTCGATGACTTTTTCCAGCTGGCTTTTGACGATCGGCTGACGCTGCAGCTTTTCCACCAGCACGGTCGCGGCATTGACGAAGCCCGGCGCGCAGTAGCTGCACTGGAAGGCGAACTCATCCACGAAGCGCTGCTGGATCGGGTTCAGCTCGGTGACCTTGCCCTGCTCGTCGCAGGAAGCATGGCCTTCGATGGTCCGTACTTTCTTGCCTTCGAAATAGTGCGCGCCGGTGATGCAGGTGCGCACTTCTTCGCTGGTGCCGTCAGGGTTGTCGACGATCACCACGCAGGCGTGGCAGATGCCCTGGCCGCAGCCCAGGCGCGAACCGGTGAGGTTCTTGTATTCGTGCAGGTAGTCGATCATCGGCAGGTCATCAGGGATGTCCACCGGGCCGACGGATTGACCGTTGAGGGTCAGTTGAAGCGGACGGTTAGCCATTGAGGGCCTCCTTGATGCGTGCAGAAGTGATAGGCAGGTCGCGGACACGTTTACCGATGGCATGGGCCACGGCATTGCCGATGGCACCGACCACCGGAATCATCACCACTTCGGCGATGCCCTTGGACGGGTCGCTTGGCGACAGTGGCGGCAGGATCTCCGCCGTCTGCTTCCACACCGCAACATGCCGCGCCATTGGCAGGCGGTAACGGTTGAAGTTCCAGTCACCCTCCCCCGGCCCGCCTTCGTACAGCGGCATTTCTTCCATCAGCGCATGGCCGATGCCCATGGCGATGCCACCTTCGAGCTGGCCCTTGACCAGTTCCGGCACCAGCACGCGACCGCACTCGACCCACGAGTGATGGTTGAGTACCGACACTTCGTTCGAACCCTTGTTGACCTTCACTTCCACCAGCGTGGCCACCGGGCTGTAGTACGTCACCGCCGCGTTGTTCAACTGGGTTGCCGGGTAGGCGATGTTCTGCCGGTCCAGCAAATGGAAACCGGCGCTGTTCATCTGCGCCTTCTTCGCTTTCGGTGCACCGTCACCGTACTTCACGGCCAGGCCGTCGAGCGGCAAGCGCTCACGCACGCCGTCGATGCTGAACTCGGCCTCGGCCCAGCTCCAGCGGTTAAAACCGTGCACCGTGGCGCCGCTCACCAGGCCGCGCTCGTGAACACGCTTGGCCAGCATGGCGAACGGCAGGGGTTCCATGCCGTTGGCGGTGAGCTTGCCGTCGACCCAATGGGCGTCTTCGCGGCGCACCACGTAAGGGTTGGCCTGGCCGCCGTAAGGGCCTTGGCGCCAGATCTCCATCGCCGCCGGCCACAGGCCGTGGTTGAACAGCACGCGCGCCGCTTCACGGGTGGCGTGGCTGAAGTAGTACGCCGAGTTGGTGGCCGACGATGCCGAAGCCACCTTGCCGACCCAACGCGGGTTGCGCAGGACATTATCCTGTTCGGCCTGGCTCATGATGTACGGGTTGCCGCTGCTGATCAGCTGCAACTCCTTCCATTCGGTTTCACCGGTCTTCACTTCGTGCGCCGGGATACCGAGGAAATCGGCCACGACCATGGCCTGCGAGGTCGACATGCCGGTGCCGATCTCGATACCGATGTGGCGCAGGCTGATGCGACCTTCGGCGGTGAACTCAATACTGGCCATCGGCGCTTCGGAACCGGTGCCGAAGTCTTTCTGGCAGATGGCGAAACCCACCCCGTACCAGTTATCCGGATCGGCGGCTTCGCGTTGTTTCTTGATCGCGTCGCGGTTTTTCCAGACCTCGTGGACCGCCGCCTTGTCGAGAATCTCGTGCAGGCGCAGGGCACCGGCCGGGATCGCGCCCTGGGTGTTTTTCATGCCCGAGCGCAGCGCGTTCTTGCGGCGCAGTTCAATGGCATCGATACCCAGGCGATCGGCGATTTCGTCGACCATCATTTCGGTCGACGCCATGCTCTGCAGGGTGCCGTAGCCACGCATCGACCCGGCTTCTACCGCACGGGAATGGTAAGCCGTGACCTGCAGGTCGTTCTGCGGCATGTAATAGATCGATTGCGCGGCCGTGGCGCCCACCGCCGCCACCGACGGGCTGTAGTTGATTCGCCCGCCACCGTCGACGCTCATTTCAGCGCGGAAGATCTTGAAGCTGTGGTCGTTCTTGTCCACCGCCAACTGGTAGCGAATGTCGAACGGGTGACGCTTGATGCCGCTCTGGAACTGCTCGTAGCGGTCGTTGGCCAGGCGCACCGGCACACCGGCGCCGTACAACGCGGCCAGCGCTGCGTAGTAGACGAAAATGTTGTGGTCTTTGGAGCCATAACCGACGGTGTAACCCGGGTGCATGTTCAGGTTGGCCAGGCCGAAACGCGACGGCGCGATCATCTTCGCGGTCTCGGTCGCCGCTTCCAGCGGGCACTGGGTGGCGACGACGAAATGCAGGGTCTTGGTCGCCGGGTCGTACCAGCCGTTGCCGTTGTCCGGTTCCAGGGCGGCCGGTTCGATCGACGGGGTCTTGTAGCGCTCGTCGAACACCAGCCAGTTGTCCGGCGGCGTATCGATCTGCTGCTTCATGCGGTCGGCGTAGAACAACCCGCGCTCGGTCAGGTTGCCGTGCAGGTTCGGCTGGGAGTTCCACACCGGGCGACGGTTTTTCAGCATCGGGAACAGGATCGAATCCTTGAGGCTGGCGAACTCGTCTTCATCCGCCGAGGTCGCACCGCCGACGCGCACGTAGCGGAAGCTGCCGTAAGGATCGCCTTCAAAGAACGGCACTTTATCGCCGTAGCGGATCGCCTTGTCATTGAACTTGAGCTGGTTCTTGGCCTGACGGAAACGCTCGAAGTCGTTCCAGATCAGGATCGCCACCGGGTGCCCGATGAACATCGGCACCTTGCCGGCCGGCAACAATGGATCCGGGGCGTGCTCCTCAGGGAACACGATACCGTCCTTGACCAGGTCTTCGGCGGTGACGATGCGGTCCGGCTGCAACTCGGCGCCCAGCCACGACAGGTCGATGCCTGCGAAGATGTGGTCGGCCTTGATGGTTTTGAGCAGCATGGCGTGGCCTTGTTGCTGCGGCCAGCCCGGCATGTCCTTGGCGCGGATGTCGCGGGCAAAGACCTTGCTGCCGCAGACCTTGGACAAGGCATCGTTACGGGCGCGCGCCTTGCCATTGTTGCCGAGCCACTGCTCGGACGGCACGGTCACGCTGTTTTCCATCAAGGCGGCCAGCGCCTGGCTGCTCAATGGTGTGAGCGTCACGCTCACACCCGCTACCAGCCCGCCCTGAAGGAACGAGCGCCGGGATATATCACGGTTGGACATGGATCATCCTCTGGGCGGTTATGGGTCCGCCCTTCTGGTTATGTACTGGAAATCTCGAGTCTTGCAGAAGCCCTTTTCGACGATGCAAAGGGCTGTTGTTGACAGTGCAAAGCTGACCGAAAGGTTAAGTTTATAGGCTTATGCCTTCGCGGAAAACTAAAAACTGACCAAGGAATCAAAAAACCGCGACTTTTCGACGCAGCAGTTCGATGAACAACCCCAACTCCCGGCTGATGTGCTCGCCCTTGCGCAACAACAACCCGAATGGCGCCATCTGCACATCCAGTTCCACCGGTAACGCCACCACCAGGCCCATTTTAAGATAGTCGCGCAATGCGGTTTCCGACAGGACCATGATCGCGTCGGTCAGCTGAATCAGTTGCTGCATGGAGTACACCGAACTGCATTCGATGATGTCCGCCGGTAGCGGCAAGGCTAACCGCTGCAAGGCCTGATCCAGGCCGATGCGCGCCGGACTGGTTTCCGGTTGCAGGATCCACGGCCAACCGCTGACCAGCTCGGCCATGTCCAGTTTTTTGCGCCGGGCCAGCGGGTGGCCGGCGTGCACCACCACCAGTAAGCGTTCGTTACCCAATTGCTCGAAGACGTAATGCTCACTGTCGGTGGCGGCATTGCGCCGGGCGATGGCAAGGTCAATGCGGCCCTGTTCCAGCAACTGGATCACCTGGTCGCTGGTGTCGCCCATGATGCGAATCCGCAGCTGCGGATTGAGCGCCTTGATCTCGGCAATCGAGTCCATGACCAGGCCTGGCGCCGCGCCCATGATGGTACCGATCGACAGATAGCCGTAGCCGCCCTGCTGCCGTGCCATCAGGTCCTCGGCACAACGGTCCAGACCACTGATGGCCGACTCGGCAAAGCGAATCAGCTCCTGGCCCAGCGCTGTCGGGCGCATCCCCCGCGGCAGGCGCTCGAACAGATCGCAGCCGAACATGTCTTCAATCTCATGGAGCATGCGGGTTGCCGCCGGTTGCGACATGTTCAGGCTTTGCGAAGCGCGGTGCAGGTTCTGGCTGCTGCTGAGCGTCACCAGCATGTGCAGATGCTTGTAGCGCAGGCGATTGAGCAGGCTGCGGGAGATGATCGGTGTGGTCATGGCGGGCCTTTTTATCGATACCCTAAAGGTATCAGTTGTGAGCTAGATTCGATTTGTAACGCATCGATCAGCGGCCGTACAGTCTTCCCCATAAGAACAAATGCCCTACCAAAGGAAAACTGCGATGAAGACTCTACCCGCGCCTCTGCTCGCCAAAATTTCCTGGCGGCTACTCCCGTTTCTCCTGCTGATGTACATCATGGCCTTCCTCGACCGCGCCAACGTCGGGTTCGCCAAGCAAGCCTTTCAAGCCGACACCAACATCAGCGATGCCGCCTTCGCCTTCGGCGCCGGGGTGTTCTTCGTGGGCTACGCGTTGCTTGAAGTGCCGAGCAACCTGATCCTGCACCGCGTCGGCGCCCGCCTGTGGATGTGCCGGATCATGGTCACCTGGGGCCTGGTCTCCGCCGCCATGGTCTTCGCCCACACAGAAACCAGCTTCTACATCCTGCGCTTCCTGCTGGGCGTGGCCGAAGCCGGCTTCTTCCCCGGCGTGATCCTCTACCTCACCTACTGGTTCCCCAGCGCCGTGCGCGGCAAGGCCATGGGTTTCTTCTATTTCGGTGCGCCGCTGGCATTCATCTTCGGCAGCCCGTTGTCCGGCCTGCTGCTGGAACTGGACGGCTTCGCCGGCTTCCACGGCTGGCAGTGGCTGTTTGCCGTTGAAGGCCTGATGGCAACGGCGGTGGGCATCTGGGCCTACTGGTACCTGGACAACCGGCCGGCCGACGCCAAGTGGCTGACCGTCGAGGAACGCCAGCAAGTGCAGACCCTGCTCGATCAGGAAGACAGCCATAAACAGAATCACGGCCGCAGTCTGCTCAACGTCATTTGCCAACCCTCGGTGCTGTACCTGTGCCTGATCTACCTGTTGATCCAGGCCAGCGTCTACGGCGTGGTGTTCTACTTGCCAAGCCAGGTCGGCGGACTGCTCGGGACCAAGGTCGGGCTGATGGTCGGCCTGGTCACGGCGATTCCATGGATTTGCGCCTTGATCGCCGCCTACCTGATCCCCGGCTACAGCGACCGCACCGGCGAACGCCGCCGCACCGCGTGCCTGACCTTGCTGATGGCCGCCGCCGGGATCGCCTGCTCGGTGACCTTCAGCAATCCGCTGCTGGGGATTATCGCCCTGTGTTTTGCCGCCTCCGGCTTCATCGCCGTGCAACCGGTGTTCTGGACCTTCCCCTCCAGCTACCTCGCCGGCAGCGCCGCCGCGGCCGGGATCGCCCTGATCAACTCGTTCGGCGCCCTCGGCGGCTTCATCGCCCCCATCCTGAAGAACTGGGCCGAAGGCGCTTTCCATTCACCGGCAGCAGGCTTGTACGTGCTCGCCGTTACCACCGTCATCGCCGCGTTGCTGGTGCTGGGCGTACGCGCGCCCGGCCATGAAGCCTCGAACAAACCGGCCACCGTTTAAACCTGACCGCCGTTTAACAAAAGGAATCACACCATGGGCATTCCAACCATCAAACACGTCCGCGCTTTCACGCTGCGAGGCGGCGGTGCGGATTATCACGACCAGGCCGACGGCCACTGGATCGACGATCACATTGCCACGCCGATGAGCAAATACCCCGAGTACCGCCAGAGCCGCCGCACCTTCGGCATCAACGTACTCGGCACCCTGGTGGTGGAGATCGAGGCGAGCGACGGCACCGTCGGTTTTGCCGTGACCACTGGCGGCGAGCCTGCCGCCTACATTGTCGAGAAGCACCTGGCGCGCTTCCTCGAAGGCGCCCGGGTCACCGACATCGAAAAAATCTGGGACCAGATGTACCAGTCGACCCTGTATTACGGGCGCAAGGGCATCGTCATCAATACGATCTCCGGCGTCGACCTGGCGCTGTGGGACTTGCTCGGCAAGATCCGCCAGGAGCCCGTGCACCAGTTGCTCGGCGGTGCGGTGCGCGACGAATTGCAGTTCTACGCCACCGGCGCCCGCCCGGACCTGGCGCAGAAAATGGGCTTCATCGGCGGCAAGATGCCGCTGCACCACGGCCCGGCCGAAGGCGAAGAAGGCCTGCGCAAGAACCTCGACGAACTGGCGACCATGCGCGAGCGTGTCGGCCCGGACTTCTGGCTGATGCTCGATTGCTGGATGAGCCTGGACCTCAACTACGCCACCAGACTGGCGGTCGGCGCCCACGAACATGGCTTGAAATGGATCGAAGAAGCCCTGCCGCCGGACGATTACTGGGGCTATGCCGCCCTGCGCAACAACGTACCCAAGGGCATGCTGGTGACCACCGGCGAACACGAAGCCACGCGCTGGGGCTTCCGCATGCTGCTGGAGATGGGCTGCTGCGACATCATCCAGCCGGATGTCGGCTGGTGCGGCGGGATCACTGAACTGGTGAAGATCTCGGCCCTGGCCGATGCCCACAACGCGCTGGTCATCCCTCACGGCTCTTCGGTGTACAGCTACCACTTCGTCGCCACCCGGCATAACAGCCCGTTCGCCGAGTTCCTGATGATGGCGCCGAAGGCTGACGAAGTGGTGCCGATGTTCCACCCGCAATTGCTCGGCGAACCGGTGCCGGTCAATGGCCGCATGCGCCTGTCCGCGCTCGACCAGCCAGGATTCGGCGTGACCCTCAACCCGGAATGCCAACTGCATCGGCCGTACAACCGCTGAGAAAGGAGTTCGTGATGAACATGCCGCACAACGCGTTCAAGGCCGCACTGAACAACAGCGAAACCCGGTACGGCATCTGGGCCGGGTTCGCCACCGGCTACGCCGCCGAGATCGTCGCCACCACCGGTTACGACTGGATGCTGATCGATGGCGAGCACGCGCCCAACACCGTGCCCGGCGTACTCGCCCAGTTGCAGGCCGTGGCGCCTTACCCGACCGCGCCAGTGGTGCGCGCGGTGAACGGCGATGCCAACCTGATCAAGCAACTGCTGGATATCGGCGCGCAGACGCTGATGATCCCGATGGTCGAAACCGCTGAGCAGGCACAGGCACTGGTGCGCGCCATGCGCTACCCGCCCCACGGCATCCGCGGGGTCGGCGGCGGCCTGACCCGGGCCACGCGCTGGGACGGCGTGCCGGATTACCTGAATACCGCCCACGAACAACTGTGCCTGATCGTGCAGGTGGAATCGCGCACCGGCGTGGAAAACGTCGCCGCGATTGCCGCCGTCGAGGGCGTGGATGCGGTGTTTATCGGGCCGGCGGATTTGTCGATCGGCCTGGGTCATGCCGGCAACCCCGGCCACCCGGAAGTCCAGGAGCGGATTCAACACGCCGTGAACGCCACACTGGCGGCCGGCAAGGCCTGCGGGATTCTCGCCCCCAACGAAGAAGACGCCCGCCGCTACCAGCGCTGGGGCTGCCAGTTCATTGCAGTGGCCATCGACATCAGCCTGTTGCGCCAAGGCGCCATGGCCACCCTCGCCCGCTATCGCGAACCTGCCACCCCTCAAGCGCCGTCACGCACTTACTGATCTGCCAAGGAGTCGCACCATGTCATCCATGCCTGTTTACGAAAACTTCATCGACGGCCAATTCGTGGCCAGCGCTGCCCACCTCGATGTGATCAACCCGGCCACCGGCGCCGTGCTGTCGAAAGTCCCGGCCTCGACCGCCGAGGACGTCGACCGCGCCCTCGCTGCCGCCCGTGCCGCGCAGAAAGACTGGGCGCGCAAACCGGCAAATGACCGCGCCGGCTACTTGCGCCGGATCGCCGCGAAACTGCGGGAAAACGTCTCGCACCTGGCGCGCACCATCACCCTGGAGCAAGGCAAGATCAGCGGGCTGGCGGAAGTCGAAGTCAATTTCACCGCCGACTACCTCGACTACATGGCCGAATGGGCCCGGCGTATCGAAGGCGAAATCATCACCAGCGACCGCCAGAACGAAAACATCCTCCTGTTGCGCAAACCCTTGGGCGTGGTGGCCGGGATCCTGCCGTGGAATTTCCCCTTCTTCCTGATTGCCCGAAAAATGGCCCCGGCCCTGCTGACCGGCAACACCATCGTCATCAAGCCCAGCGAAGAAACCCCGAACAACTGCTTCGAATTTGCCCGGCTGGTCGCCGAGACCGACCTGCCGCCCGGCGTGTTCAACGTGGTCTGCGGTGACGGCCGAGTCGGCGCGGCACTGAGCGCGCACAAGGGCGTGGACATGATCAGCTTCACCGGCAGCGTCGACACCGGCTCACGAATCATGGCCGCCGCCGCGCCGAACATCACCAAACTCAACCTGGAACTGGGCGGCAAGGCGCCGGCCATTGTGCTGGCGGATGCAGACCTCGACCTGGCGGTCCGGGCGATCCGCGATTCGCGGATCATCAACAGCGGCCAGGTGTGCAATTGCGCCGAGCGGGTCTATGTCGAGCGCAAGGTGGCGGATCAGTTCATCGAACGCATCGCGGCGGCCATGAGTGCGACCCGTTATGGCGACCCGATTGCCCAGCCCGACGTGGAGATGGGCCCGCTGATCAACCGCCAGGGGCTGGACAGCGTCAACCGCAAAGTCCGCACCGCGTTGAGCCAGGGCGCAAGCCTGATCAGCGGCGGGCAAGTGGCCGACCTGCCGAATGGCTTCCACTTCCAGCCCACTGTTTTAGCCGGTTGTCGCGCCGACATGGAGATCATGCGCGAAGAGATTTTCGGGCCAGTGCTGCCGATCCAGATAATCGACGACCTGGACGAAGCCATCGCCCTGGCCAACGACTGCGACTATGGCCTGACTTCGTCGATCTACACCCGTGACCTGAGCAAAACCCTGCAGGCGATGCGCGAGTTGGATTTTGGCGAAACCTACGTCAATCGCGAGAACTTCGAAGCGATGCAGGGGTTCCATGCCGGTGTGCGCAAGTCCGGCATCGGCGGCGCGGATGGCAAGCACGGGCTGTACGAATACACCCATACCCACGCGGTGTATCTGCAAGGCTGAGTCACGCACTTTCTGTGAAGGGAAGGCGCCTGTGCCATCGCTCAGGCGTCTGCCCCGCCCTCCTGAAATGCACATCTCATCGGCATTTCCCCGGACGTAGCAACGGGCAGGTCGAGCAGTATTCAGCGGGTTCGGTGGCCAGGTAATAGAAGCAACAGGTTCGGCGAAAGCGAATGCTGCGCTGCCCGTCGTCCACCTGCGTCGGCGGTCGGCGGAAATGGCTCAGCGGGTTGTAATCGAGACCGAACAACGCAGGCTCGGCTTGTGTCAGCAGCCAATTGAAATCCGCTTCACAACGCTCGCGCACTGACGGGTCTTCGATTTTCGCCATGCGTTTTTCATACAGCGAGTACACGCGCACGGCCGTGTTTTCCCAGAGGATGCGCCGGGAGACACCGGTGACACGGTTGAAGGTGTGCCACAACGGTTGCAGCAGACCCGCGAACAGTCCCCGCACCAGGGCCTCCCGCCAGGCCTCGCGCTCATTGGCTCCATAGGTCAGGGGCAGACCGTGATGCAGGGGCATTGACGACGTCCACTGCCCATCATCGTGGCCGTATTCGATCAGCGTGTTGTCGAGCGTCAACAACAGCCCCTTGTCATACACCGACAGCGCATACAAACAGGCGCCGGTCGCCAGAAACGACAAGCGCTTGCCCAGCAGCGAGGCGGTGATCGCCCGGGTCGGCGAGCCGATCACCGGGCCCAGGGTGTCCAGCAGTTGCTCGCACACGTCTTCCTGCAACAAGTCCCGGGCCATCAGCGAACGCAACGGGTCGCGCTCGTCGCCGTCCTTGAGCCGCAAGCCGCCGGACAACATCGTCCACTGCGAGGCGGTGAAATGACGTGCCAGACTCATTGCGGCAATTCCCGGCCAAACGGAATGCACAACGGCGTGCCGAAGAAGGGATCGGCAATGATCCGGCAATTGAGGTCGAATACGGTTTTGACCAAGGGTTCGGTCAACACCTCGTCGGGTCGCCCCTGGGCAAAGGCCGTCCGGTTGTGCACCGCGACCATGTGGTCGGCGTAACGACAGGCCAGGTTGAGGTCGTGCAGCACCATGATGATGGTCTTGTTTTCGAGCCGGTTGAGGTCGCGCAGCAGGTCCAGCACTTCGATCTGGTGCGCCAGGTCGAGAAACGTGGTGGGTTCGTCGAGCAGCACGATGCCGGTGTCCTGGGCCAGGGTCATGGCGATCCACGCGCGCTGGCGCTGCCCACCGGACAACGCGTCCACCGGTCGGTCCGCCAGGGCCTGCAGGCTGGTTTGCGTCAGCGCGCGGTTGACCATGGCCTCATCTTCAGTCGACCACTGCTGCATCCAGCTCTGATACGGATAACGCCCCAGCGCCACCAACTGCCGCACGGTGATGCCCTCCGGCGCGCTGGGGGTCTGAGGCAAAATGGCCAACTCCCTGGCCACAGTGGCCGTGGATTTTTGCTGGATATCCACACCGTTGAGAATCACCGAGCCCTGCTGCGGTTTGAGCAGTCGGGCGAAGGATTTGAGCAAGGTGCTTTTGCCGCAGCCGTTGCTGCCGATCAGTACCGAAATCTTGCCTTGGGGCAGTTGCATGTCCAGCGCGTCAATAATGACCTGGCGCTGGTAACTCAGGGTCAGGCGGCGACTTGCAATCGACGTCATGCGTTGAATTCCTTAATGACGCTGTTTAATCAACAAATAGAGAAAAAAGGGTGTGCCCAGCACGGCGACAAAAATCCCCGCCGGCAGATCCAGCGGCAAAAACAGGACACGCCCGGCGAGGTCGGCCAGCACCACGAGGTTCGCCCCGACCAACGCGGCCATCACCGCCTGGCCACCAAAACCCGGGGCTACCAGGCACTTGGCAATGTGCGGCGCAATCAGCCCGACAAACGCGATCGCCCCGCCCCAGGCAATCGCTGCACCGGCCAATGCCACGCTCACCAGCAACAAACCGGCGCGCAGCCACTGCACACGAACGCCAATGCCCTGGGCCAGAGCGTCATCCAGTTGTTGCACCCTCACCTGCCGGGCCAGCAGCACCAGCAGCGGGCAGATACCCAACAACCAGCGCCCCAGCGCCAGCGGTTCCGGCCAACTGGCGCCGTACACGCTGCCGGTCAGCCAGACATAAGCCGACAGGGTCGTGGTCAGCGGACTGAAGACCAGGATGAAGGTGGTCGCAGCGGTCAACATCGCGCTGATGCCGACCCCGATCAACACCAGGCGCAGCGGTGAGGCCCCCTGCTTCCAGGCCAGCAGATAGATCGCCAATGCCGCCAGCCCCGCACCGCACATCGCCGCCAGCGGCAGATACTGTTGGCCCAGCGCCACGGAGAAAAACGCCAGATACAGCACGGCCGCCGCACTGGCACCGCTGGTGATACCCAGCAGGTCAGGTGAAGCCAGCGGGTTGCGGATGATGCTTTGCAGAATCAGCCCCGACACCGACAACGCCGCCCCGACCAACGCCGCCAGGAGCATGCGCGGCAAGCGCAGTTGCTCGACGATGAACGTCAGGCTGGCGTCCTGGTTCGACAGCACAATCCGCAGCACCTCCAACGGCGACAGCATGACTTTGCCCAGCGACAGGGAGCCAAGCATGATCAGCGCCGTCACCATCGACGCCGCCAGTAACCGCCACAACGTAGTGACATTGATCCGCCGGGAAAAACCGCTGCGGCGCCAGGTCAGGACCTTATCCATAACGACCTCCACGCCGGGCCAGCAGAATGAAGAAGGGTGCGCCGAACAGCGCCGTCATCACGCCCACCGGGACCTCCTGCGGCAGGATCAACACCCGCGACAAGGTATCGGCCAGCAGCAGGACAATCGCGCCGAGTAGCGCACACCCCGGCAGCAACCAGCGATGATCGATGGACAGGCCCTTGCGCACCATGTGCGGCACCAGCAGGCCGATAAACCCGATGCTGCCGGCCAATGCCACGGCACTGCCCGCCAGACAGACCACCAGCACGCTCATCAGCAGCCGGATCAAACCGGTGCGCTGACCCAGGCCGGTGGCGATCTGCTCGCCTGCGTCAAGCACGTTGACCTGACCCGCCAGCAACATCGCGCCGAGCAACCCGAGCACGCCACAGATGAGCAGTGGCGCGGCGACCGACAGGCTGCGCTCGGTCAACGAGCCCGCCAGCCAGAACAGCACCGTGTCCAGCCCATCCTGATTGACCACCAGCAACGCCTGGCTGAACGCGGAGAACAAAGCGGCCATCGCCGCACCCGCCAGCACAATGCGCAGCGGGCTGAGACTGCCCTGCCCCATGTTGCCGATCAGCCACACCAGACTGCCGGCCACGGCCGCGCCGATGAACGCGCTCCACAGCCAGGCATCCGGGGATGACAGGGAAAACAGCGAGGAGCACAGGATGATAAAAAACGTCGCGCCGGCGTTGATCCCGAACAACCCGGGGGACGCCAGCGGATTGCGCGTCAGCGCCTGCATCAAGGCCCCCGCCACGGCCAGGCTCGCGCCCACGGCCATCGCCATCAAGGTGCGCGACAGGCGTGTGGTGGTCACCAGCACATGGCTGACGCTCAGCGGATCGGGATGCACGAACGCGGCGGCAATGTGCGACAACGGAATCCAGGTGGCTCCGACCGCCAGGCTCAGCACGCCGCTGAGCAGCAACACCACGGCGGCACAGCACAACTTCAAACCATTGCTCATCAGGACAGGTCCGCCGTGACCAGCCGTGCGACGTCATCGAGCATCAGGTTCGCCCCGAGCATCCCGCCCGACAGGCTCCAGGCCACTCCGTCGACCCGCCACACCTGCCCCTGTTGCGGCGCACGCATTTGCTGCCACAGCGGATGCTGCACCAGGCTTTCATAGTTTCGCTGCACCGCCGGTTTCTCCGCGCGCAAGAAGACAAAGAAAATGTCGGCATTGACCACCGCCAGACTCTCCTTGCTGGTGAGTTTGATCGATACCCCGCTCGCCGCGCGACTGGCCTCACTCCAGCCAAACCCCAGCTCGGTGATCACCGAACCCGGAAAACTGGCCGGCAGATAACTGCGGATATGGTCCTCACGGACATCCAGAATCGACACCGTCGGCGGCCAGCGCCCGGCAAATTCCTGCTGCAGTTGCTCGCGCAGTTGTGCCGTGCGCCACTGCCAGCGGGCCAACACCTCGTCGGCGCGCTGCTGGCGGTGCAAGGCCAGGCCCATCAACGCCAGGGTCTTTTTGAACTCGAACACTTCCTCGAGCATCACCACCGGGGCGATCTGCTTGAGCAACGGCGCGATGCGTTCATGGCGAAAGCGCGAGGCGATGATCACGTCCGGCTTGAGCAGCGCGATATCCTCAAGGCTGGGCTGGGTTTCCAGCCCGACATGGGGCACCGGCTCCAGTGCCGAGCGCAGATAGCGATAAGTGGGCTTTTCACTCCAGGAATCGACGATGCCGCAGGGTGTGATGCCCAGCGCCACGGCACTGTCCGTGGCCCCCTGGAACAGGGTGATCACCCGCAGCGGCGCAGCGTCGGCCCGGGCCCACGCCGACGGGGCAAACCTGAGCGCAAGCAGGCCCAGGGACAGGCGCAGCAGCGTGCGCCTGGAGGGCGTGTCGGGCTGTTCTTTCTTGAGCGGGTCAGTCAGGCCGGGCATGCTCTGGTCCTCTGCAATCGATTCATGACACAACTCGGTCGCGCCCATCCCTGTGGCGCATTCCACGGTTGAATCGATTCAGAAGTCGACGGTCGCCGACAGCAGGTAGGTTCGTGGAGTCGCAAGCGTCAATCCAGGCTCGCTGTCATCCGAAGCCCCGGCCGAACTCCAGTAGCGCTTGTCGGCCACGTTCTCGATATTGGCGCGCAGGGTGATGTTCTTTTCTTCAACCTTGAAGGCGTAGCGCGCGCCCACGTCGACACGCGTCCAGGCATCGATTTCCTTGTTATTGGACTGGTCCAGATACTGCGAGCTGGAATAGATGCCGCGGCTGGTGAGGGTCAGGCCTTGTACATTCGGCACGTCCCACTCGCCCCCCAGGCTGACGTTGTATTCCGGCGTGGCGGGCGCGCGGTTGCCATCAAAGGTGCCGTTGGTGGTGTCGGTCAGTTCGCTGTCGATGTACATGACGCCGCCGAGCAGGCGGAAACCTTTGAGCGGCTCACCGAACACGTTGACTTCCACACCCTTGTTTTCGCGTTTGCCGTTCGGGCCGAAAACCCGCGTCGTGGCGTTGGTTTCATAGGCCGGCTGCTTGATCCGGAACACCGCAGTGGTAACGGCGAATGCACCCGCATCATATTTGGCACCGACCTCGACCTGCCGACTGATGAACGGCGGGAAGATCTCGTCCTCGTTCACCGAGGTCGACGGGGCGATCTTGCCCTGGCTCAGGCCTTCCATGTAGTTGGCATACAACGAGAGCTTGTCCGTGGCCTTGAACAGAATGCCGCCCGAGGGCGATACCTTTTCTTCATCGTAGCCCGTGTCGCCTTTGACATTATCCGTCCAGTCGTCAACCTGCACTCGCTGCCAGCGTGCGCCGAGGGTCAACAGCACCTGGTCATCGAAGAAGCCCAATGTGTCGGACAACGCCACGCTGCTGGAACGGTTCTCGGTATACACCTGCGAATCGAGTCGCGTGGGCGTGATGGGTGTAGGTGTTTCCACAGGGTTGTAGAGGTTACTCGGGGCGGCGGCATAACGGGCGCCACCGTTTTCGAAGTCCATGTAGAAGTAGCTGGCAGCCAGGTTGATTTCATGGCTCACCGGACCGGTATGGAACCAGTTGCGGACCCCGGCGTTGGCTGTGCGGACATTTTCGTCACGGGTGAAGTCACGTGGCTGAACACTGAAATCGCCCGCATTGTTGGTGACCGCTACGGCGTGCCGAAGGAAGTCGTGATTACTTTTACGCGCACCCGCACCGGCGTACACCATGACGGAATCGCTGACATCGTACTCGCCGGTCACCGTACCGAAGGTGTCCTTGGTCCGCGCCTTGCTCCATGGCTGTGCATAGTTGTGGCGAACATCGCTGGCGTGCGGAACCTGCGCCTTGGCACCCACCTGTACGCGCTCCTGCGGGGCGTCGGTGTCACGCTCGTTGTGTCCGATGTCCGTCGAGAGCCGCAGGCGCTCACCGCGAAAATCCAGGCCCAGCACAGCCATCTCGCGGTCAACACTCTGGTGATCCCATTCGGTGTCGCCGGACTGCTTCACGCCGTTGAAACGAACCCCGAACATGTCCCCCTCACCAAAGCGTCGACCGATATCTACCGCACCGCCGACCTGGCTGTCGGAAGCGTAGTTGCCGGTAAACGAAGTAACGGGCACGTCGGTGGCGCGCTTGGGCACCACGTTGATCCCGCCGCCCACGCTGCCCCGCGGCGAGATGCCATTGATCAGCTGACTCGGGCCTTTGAGGACATCGACGCGATCGGCCATTTCCATGTCGATGGTGTACGTCGGCAGAATGCCGTAGAGACCGTTGTAGGAGACATCACTGTTGAACAGGCTCATTCCGCGAATGGTGAACTGCTCATACCGCCCACCCGCCGGATTGGTGGCGCGAACCGAGGGATCGCTGGCAACCAGGTCGCCCAGGGTACGAGCCTGCAGGTTTTTCACCAACTCACTGGTGTAGGTGGTCTCGCTGAATGGCGTCTCCATGAAGTCTTTCGAGCCCAGCAAGCCTTGCGACCCACGGCGTGCGACCTGCCCGCCGGCATACGGATCACCGTGCGCCGTGTCCGCCGTCGCGTAAATAGAGGTCGCGCCCAATTGCAGGGTGCTGCCTGTTGGCGCCGGGGTCAGCATGTACGCCTGTTCGCCCACCGGTTGCAGTTGCAGACCGGAACCCTGCAGCAGTTGGGCAAAGCCCTCTTCCACCGCGAAGTCGCCGGAAAGGCCAGGGCTGGTGCGCCCACCCACCAGTGCCGGGTCCACGGACAGATTGACCCCGGCCAAGCCGGCGAAACGGGTCAGCGCCGCGCCGAGGCTACCGGCTGGCACCTGATAGCTGCGCCGTGGCGCGTCTTCTGCCCAACCGGCAGTGATGAACAACGGACAGGCACTCAGGCTCAACAACAGACTCAAGTGCATCAACGGGCGCAACCGGGATGGAGCCAGACGCGTACTGCAAGGCATCACTGCGGGCATTGAGAATCTCTCTGATTTCGTTTCACTTGCCTTGAATGACAAGCGCCGCGAAAAAAGGGGACACGCGTTAAACACTATTTTTGCGCGGCACCAGCGTTACCCAATAACGCGTACGCGAATGCACCTCCAGCGGCAGGCTGACCGCCAGAAGCGCGAGGATGCGATCGGTGTCTTCCAGGCGAAAACTGCCGGTGATGCGCAGCGATTCCAGCGCTGGCTCCCAACGCAACACGCCCGGACGATAGGTGCTGAGTTCGCGCAGGAAATCCCCCAAGGGTTGGTTCTGCGCCATCAGCACTCCGTCACGCCAGCCAGGGGCCAGCACATCGAATGGCTCCACAGCGCCGGCACCCGCCGCTTGCAGGCTGACTTGCTGGCCGCCGCGCAACGAAAAGACCGGCCCGTGCAGAGGCTGCAACTGCACCGTGCCTCGAAGCACTGACACCTTGCAGCCCGTCTGCCCCTGACGCACACACACTTCGCCCTGACTGACGGTCACTTGCCCGAAGCGCGTGAGGATCGTCAGCGGCGAAGTCGCGGGCACGTTCAGCGCCATTTCGCCTTCCACCAGTGTCAGGCGCCGGCTCTTCAGATCGATATCGACGGCACTGGCCGTGTTCAGTTGCACAGCGCTGCCATCGGCCAACCGGACTTTTTTGCTTTCCCCGGTGGCGGTGCGCAGGTCGGCCCCCCAGGCATCCAGAGGCAACTGCCGACTGATCAACCAGGCGGTCGGCAGCAACGCCACTGCACCGACCGCGCGCTTGAGCACCGTGCGTCGACTGGCTTGCGGCCGGTCCAGACTGGCCATGGCCAGGCCCGATGGCAGGTCGGCAAAACGTTGACGCAAGCACTGCGCTTTCTGCCAGGCCTGCTCATGGCTGGAATGGCTGTCGCGCCAGCTCTGCAACTGCTCCCGGTCCCGCTCATTGGCACAGCCGGATTCCATGAGGGCCAGCCACTGCGCGGCGGCCCGCACGACTTGTCGGGTCTGGGCCGAAGGTGCCGAACCGTTCACATGTCCACCAGCAGGCAATGTTCGTAGGCTTGAGCCATGTAGCGCTTGATCGTGCGTTCCGAGACTTGCAGGCGCTCGGCAATCTCCTGATAGCTCAGGCCTTCGAGTTGACTCAAGAGAAACGCGCGGCGTACCGGGCCCGGCAATCCATCGAGCAATTCGTCCAGGGCTTGCAGGGTCTCCAGCAGAATCCAGCGTTGCTCCGGGGACGGCACACAGTCCTCGGGCAGCAACGCCAATGCATCGAGATAGGCTTGCTCCAGGCTGCGACGCTTGTAGAAGTTGCTCAGCAGTCGTTTGCCGACGGTCGCCAGGTAGGCGCGAGGCTCTTGCAAGTCGGCGATGCGCTGAGAGCTGGCCAGTACACGAACGAAGGTATCCTGACTCAGGTCCGCTGCATCGCTGCCATTGCTCATGCGTCGCCTCAACCAGCCCTCGAGCCAGCCCCGATGGTCGCGGTACAGGTCGTGGAAGGCTTGCTCCGGCGGCATCGCGGCATCACTCATCTGAAGGAACCCTGGGCGAAGAAATAATTTAAATGCGACTCATTCTAATTAGTGTTGCGCGGGCAATCCAAGTCCTTTGTGCGAATTGCACCCGGTAAATGCTTGAATTATTTGATGACAGGCAGGCATTTCGGCCGCGCAGGCGCCGGTTAACAAGGCTGCGGGTTATTGAGGGGGATTTTCGAGAGTCATCGGGATTTACCGGGCATCTGCGCCAGGCCGGCATATGTGAAACCCTGAGGGTCGCGAGGCAGGAGAAAAAGCCAAATCGCAGACACAAAAAACCCCGGTCTTTCGACCAGGGTTTTTGCTATCGACTCGAAGTAACCAGTGGTTTCTTCGTAGCTCCAAGGCGTTCAGTGGGCCTCGGGGCAGATATGGCGCAGCGGACGGGACTCGAACCCGCGACCCCCGGCGTGACAGGCCGGTATTCTAACCGACTGAACTACCGCTGCGTATCGCTTTGAGCAGATGCTCAAGTAACTCGTCTGATTGAAAACTCAGTAGCTTTTCAATCTCGAATCAGAGCATGCCTGATTCGGTAAATATGGCGCAGCGGACGGGACTCGAACCCGCGACCCCCGGCGTGACAGGCCGGTATTCTAACCGACTGAACTACCGCTGCGCGTCGGTGGAGGCATTTCAGCCTACCTCTTGCTTTCGCAAGTATCTCGGGAGTGGTGGGTGATGACGGGATCGAACCGCCGACATTCTGCTTGTAAGGCAGACGCTCTCCCAGCTGAGCTAATCACCCGTTTGCATCTCCGAGGCCGCGAAATTTACGCAGGTAGCGAACCTAAGTCAATAGCAGGATTGAAGTTTTTTTCAAAAACAGCTTTTAGCGGCAAGCTTCGAGCTGCAAGTAAAAGCAAGCACGCATATAGCAGGCACACCACCGTCACGCTTTAACTTGCAGCTTGAAGCTGCCTTTCACTGCTCATAGATCATCTTCTTGGTCATGCCGCCATCGACCACGAATTCCTGACCGGTGACAAAACCGGCATTCCTCGACAGCAGCCAGGCCACCATCGCCGCCACATCCTCGACCGTCCCCACCCTGCCCGCCGGATGCTGGGCATGATCGGCCTCGGTCAAGGGTTCGGCGCGCCGCACCGAAGGGTCGCGCGCATCGATCCAGCCAGGGCTGACGGCATTGACCCGGATCTCCGGGCCAAGGCTGATGGCCAACGCATGAGTCAGGGCCAACAAGCCGCCCTTGCTCGCCGCATAGGCCTCTGTGTCGGGTTCCGACTGCCCGGCGCGGGTCGAGGCCAGATTGACGATGGCGCCGCTGTGAGCGCGCAGGTACGGCGCACAGTGCTTGGCCAGCAGCATCGGCCCGCTGAGGTTCACCGCCAACACCCGATTCCAGTGGGCCAGGTCGAGGCTTTCGAGGGTGATGTTGTGCGGATCGGCCACCGCCGCATTGCAGACCAGCGCATCCAGGCGCCCGAACTGGCCGAGCACCTCGGCCACGCCCAGCGCGACTTGTCCCTCGTTGGCGACATCCATGGGGATGAACCAGGCGTTGTCACCCAGCACTTTCGCCACTTTCGACCCGCGCTCCCGGTCCAGATCCGTCAGCACGACTTGCCAGCCTTCGCTGATCAGCCAGGCCGAAATCCCCAGGCCTATGCCCCGCGCAGCACCGGTCACCAGCGCTACGCGGCCATTGGAGCCGGTGTTTGGCGCAGACAACTCGATCACAACGCAGCCAGGCCGCGCGCCAGATCGGCTTGCAGGTCCGCCACGTCTTCCAGGCCGACCGCAATGCGGATCAGGCTGTCACGAATGCCCGCCGCTTCACGCTCCTGCGGCGCCAGGCGACCATGGGAGGTGGTGCTCGGATGGGTGATGGTGGTTTTGCTGTCGCCCAGGTTGGCGGTGATCGAAATCAGGCGCGTGGCATCGATAAAGCGCCAGGCACCCTCTTTGCCGCCCTTCACCTCAAAACTGACGACCGCACCGAAACCCTTCTGCTGGCGCAGCGCCAGCTCGTGCTGCGGATGGCTCTTGAGGCCGGCGTAATGGACTTTCTCGATGCCTTCCTGCTGTTCCAGCCACTCGGCCAGTTGCTGGGCATTGGCACAATGGGCCTTCATCCGCAGGTTCAGGGTTTCCAGGCCCTTGAGGAAGATCCAGGCGTTGAACGGGCTCAGGGTCGGCCCGGCGGTACGCAGGAAGCCAACCACTTCTTTCATCTGCTCGCTGCGACCGGCGACCACGCCGCCCATGCAACGGCCCTGGCCATCGATGAACTTGGTGGCCGAGTGCACGACGATGTCCGCGCCCATTTTCAGCGGCTGCTGCAAGGCCGGGGTGCAGAAGCAGTTATCGACCACCAGCATCGCGCCTTTGGCGTGGGCGATTTTCGCCAGTTCGGCAATGTCGACCAACTCGGCCAGCGGGTTGGACGGCGACTCGACGAACAGCAGCTTGGTATTGGACTTGATCGCCGCATCCCAGCCGGACAGATCCGCCAGGGCCACGTAATCGACTTCGATGCCGAAACGCTTGAAGTACTTTTCGAACAGGCTGATGGTCGAGCCGAACACGCTGCGCGACACCAATACGTGATCGCCGGCGCTGCACAGGCTCATCACCACGGCCATGATCGCAGCCATGCCGGTGGCGGTGGCCACAGCTTGCTCGGCGCTTTCCAGAGCGGCGATGCGCTCTTCGAAGGCGCGCACGGTCGGGTTGGTGTAGCGCGAGTAAACGTTGCCCGGTACTTCCCCGGCAAACCGCGCGGCTGCGTCGGCAGCGGTGCGGAATACATAGCTGGAAGTGAAGAACATCGGATCACCGTGCTCGCCTTCCGGCGTACGGTGCTGACCGGCACGTACGGCCAGGGTATCGAACGCTACGCCTTCGAGGTCGCTGTCCAGCCGACCGGCATCCCAATCCTGACTCATGCTGTCACTCCTTTCCCTATTCTCTTAAATTAAAAGCCGGATACAAAACCGGCCCCTCAGGGCCGGTAGAAACTCAGTTGTTGTACAGGTCGATGATCGCGCTGACTGCCTGCGTCTTGACCTTGGAGGCATCGTTGCGTGCCTGTTCGATCTTGTTCAGGTAAGCCTCGTCGACGTCGCCAGTGACGTACTGGCCATCGAACACCGCGCAATCGAACTTGTCGATCTTGATCTTGCCGCCACCGACCGCTTCGATCAAGTCAGGCAGATCCTGATAGATCAGCCAGTCGGCGCCGATCAGGTCAGCCACGTCCTGGGTCGAACGGTTGTGCGCGATCAGCTCGTGAGCGCTCGGCATGTCGATGCCGTAGACGTTCGGGTAGCGAACCGCTGGCGCCGCGGAGCAGAAGTAGACGTTCTTGGCGCCGGCTTCGCGGGCCATCTGGATGATCTGCTTGCACGTGGTACCGCGCACGATGGAGTCATCCACCAGCATCACGTTCTTGCCGCGGAACTCCAGTTCGATGGCGTTGAGCTTCTGGCGTACGGATTTTTTCCGCGCGGCCTGGCCCGGCATGATGAAGGTCCGGCCGATGTAGCGGTTCTTCACGAAGCCTTCGCGGAACTTCACGCCCAGGTGGTTCGCCAGCTCCAGCGCGGCGGTGCGGCTGGTGTCCGGAATCGGGATGACCACGTCGATGTCGTGATCCGGACGCTCGCGCAGGATCTTCTCGGCCAGCTTCTCACCCATGCGCAGGCGGGCCTTGTAGACCGACACGCCGTCGATGATCGAATCCGGACGCGCCAGGTAGACGTGTTCGAAGATGCACGGGGTCAGGGACGGGTTGGTCGCGCACTGACGGGTGTACAGCTTGCCCTCTTCAGTGATGTAGACCGCTTCGCCTGGCGCCAGGTCGCGAATCAGGGTGAAGCCCAGCACGTCCAGGGAAACGCTTTCCGAGGCGATCATGTACTCGACGCCTTCGTCGGTGTGACGCTGGCCGAAAACGATCGGGCGGATGCCGTGCGGATCGCGGAAGCCGACGATGCCGTAGCCGGTGATCATGGCCACGACGGCATAACCACCGACGCAACGGTTGTGCACGTCGGTGACGGCGGCAAACACGTCTTCTTCGGTCGGCTGCAACTTGCCGCGCTGGGCCAGTTCGTGCGCGAACACGTTGAGCAGCACTTCCGAATCGGAGCTGGTGTTGACGTGGCGCAGGTCAGATTCGTAAATCTCCTTGGCCAGTTGTTCAACGTTGGTCAGGTTACCGTTGTGCGCCAGGGTGATGCCGTAAGGCGAGTTGACGTAAAACGGTTGAGCTTCAGCCGACGTCGAGCTGCCCGCGGTCGGATAACGCACATGGCCAATGCCCATGTGACCGACCAGGCGCTGCATGTGACGCTGCTGGAACACGTCACGCACCAGGCCGTTATCCTTGCGCAGGAACAACCGGCCATCATGGCTGGTCACGATACCGGCAGCGTCCTGGCCGCGGTGCTGGAGCACGGTTAGCGCGTCATACAGCGCCTGATTGACGTTCGACTTACCGACGATACCGACGATGCCACACATGCGACGCAACCCCTACTTAATGGATCTGAACTGAGCACTACTCACTGAGGCGTTTTGGCCATCGGCAAGAGTTGCTCCTTGAACGGAATATCAGCGGGTACGCTGATTCCGCTGGCAAGCCACTGACTGCTCCACCCGAGGATCAGGTTTTTGGACCAGTCGGCGACCAATAGAAATTTTGGCACGAGCTGTGACTCTTTCCACCACCCGTCCTGCTGTACCGGCCCCAGGCTCAACAGCCCGACGGCGATGACCACCAGCAACCCGCCACGCGCGGCGCCGAAGGCCATGCCGAGGAATCGGTCGGTCCCGGAGAGCCCGGTGACGCGAACCAGTTCGCCGATAAGATAATTGATCATTGCGCCTACGATTAAAGTGGCGACAAACATGATGGCACAGCCCGTGATTATACGGGCCGATGGCGTTTGAATGTACCCGCCGAGGTACTCGGACAGTGAGCCACCGAACATCCAGGCAACGACTCCTGCGATGATCCAGGTCAGCAGCGACAGTGCTTCTTTGACGAAGCCGCGGCTCAGACTGATCAATGCGGAGATGGCGACGATTGCTACGATCGCCCAGTCAACCCAGGTAAATGGCACAGTGCAGCCTACAGACGGATAAGGCGGCGCATTTTAGCAGAGCCCATGCTTATCGGTAAGCTGCGATTGTCAGTGCATTTCATATCGGGGCGATAGTTTTAGCCACGTTCCGGCTGAAAGCGCACGACAAACCCCTTCAGGTTCTGCTGGCGGTTCAGCAAATCCCGCAGCCGGTCGGCTTCTGCGCGCTCGATCAGCGGCCCGACAAACACCCGGTTTTTGCCGTCGGCGGTCCGGATGTAGGCGTTGTAACCCTGGCTGCGCAAGGTTTTCTGCAGCTTTTCCGCGCTTTCACGGTTCGCCAGACTGGCCAGTTGCACCGACCAGCTGACCGACAAACCATTGGCATCGACACGGCTTTGCGTGGTGTCCGGCTTGCCCGGTGACGCCGTGATGGGCTGGGCAGGCGCGGTCGCAGGCTTGGCGGCCAGCGCCGGAACCGGCGCAGGCGCAGGCTTGGCGGCCAGCGCCGGAACCGGCGCAGGCGCAGGCGGCGGCGTAACCGGTTTGACAGCAGGTGCCGGAGCCACCGGTGCAGCCGGCACCGCCGATTCCTGCTGGGCGATTTCGTCATCGCTCGGCACGGGTTCCTGGGGCAAGGCTTGCGGCTCAGGCACCGCCACGGGTTCGACCTGCACCTGGGGCAGCGCAGGCGCCTGCGGGGCCGCCGGCGCTTCGACCGTCACCTGACGCTGTTCGTCCTGGCGGGAAAACAGCATCGGCAGAAAAATCACCGCCAGCGCGACCAACACCAGGGCGCCAACCATTCGCTGCTTGTATGCCTTATCCAGCAATGCCATTTGCCGCTTCCTCCGTGGAGCGCCGGGCCAGCCATTCAAGGGCCTCGGCGACACAATAAAATGATCCGAACAACAGGATTTCGTCGTCGCTCGTGGCCTGCGCGCACTGCCCTTCCAGGGCGGCCGCTACACTGCCGTATGACGTGACCGAGGCACCAAGACCCTGCAATGCATCGTGCAGATCCGCAACCGGACGCGCCCGAGGCGAATCCAGCGGTGCAACAGCCCAGTGCTGGACACTAGCATTCAATTCGCCGACAACACCACCCAGATCCTTGTCCGCCAGCAGCCCGAACACCGCCAGGCGCTTGCCGACCGGTGGACGGCTGGCCAGACGACGGGCCAGGTACTCCGCCGCATGCGGGTTATGCCCCACATCCAGCAATAAATTCAAACGCTTGCCCTGCCACTCGAACGCGCGGCGATCCAGACGACCGACCACCTTCGTAGCCCGCAGCGCTTCGATAATCTGCACATCCACCCAAGGCAAGCCAAGCAGCAAGTAAGCCTGCAACGCCAGCGCGGCGTTTTCCATCGGCAGATCGAGCAGCGGCAGGTCGCGCAGCTCGACCGCACGCCCTTGCGCATCGACACCGCGCCACTGCCAGTTGTGATCGGTCACGCCGAGATCAAAATCGCGCCCACGCAGGAAAAACGGGCAATTGAGCTCGCGCGCCTTGTCCAGCAGGGGTTGTGGAGGATTCAGATCGCCACAGAGCGCAGGCGCGCCCTGGCGGAAAATACCGGCCTTCTCGAAGGCCACGGACTCTCGGGTATCACCCAGGTAGTCGGCATGATCGACGCCAATACTGGTGACCAGCGCCATGTCGGCATCCACCACGTTGACCGTGTCCAGACGACCGCCCAGGCCGACCTCCAGCACCACTGCATCGAGCCCGGAGTGCTGGAACAGCCAGAACGCCGCCAGGGTGCCCATTTCGAAGTAGGTGAGCGACGTGTCGCCACGCCCGGCCTCTACCGCTGCAAAGGCCTGGCACAGCTCGGCGTCAGTGGCTTCGACGCCGTTGACCGTTACCCGCTCGTTGTAGCGCAGCAGGTGCGGGGAGTTGTAAACCCCCACCTTCAAGCCCTGGGCCCGCAGCAAGGACGCCACGAACGCACAGGTGGAACCCTTGCCGTTGGTCCCGGTGACCGTAATCACCCGAGGCGCCGGCTTGCCCAGTCCCATGCGGGACGCTACCTGCTGCGACCGCTCCAACCCCATGTCGATGGCCGAAGGGTGCAACTGTTCGAGGTAGGCGAGCCATTCGCCAAGGGTACGTTGGGTCATAGGCTGGCAGGTACCGGTGGAACCACGATTGGAACGATGGGTGCAGCCACGAACTTCGGCGTCGGCAGGCCCATCATTTGCGCCAGCAGGTTGCCCAGGCGCGGACGCAGTTCCTGACGGTCGATGATCATGTCGATGGCACCGTGCTCCAGCAGGAACTCGCTGCGCTGGAAGCCTTCCGGCAGTTTTTCACGCACGGTCTGCTCGATCACTCGCGGACCGGCAAAACCGATCAGCGCCTTCGGCTCGCCGACAATCACGTCGCCCAGCATCGCGAGGCTGGCGGAAACGCCGCCGTAGACCGGATCGGTCAGCACGGAGATGAACGGGATGCCTTCTTCACGCAGACGCGCCAGCACCGCAGAGGTCTTGGCCATCTGCATCAGGGAAATCAGCGCTTCCTGCATCCGCGCACCGCCGGAAGCCGAGAAACAGACCATCGGGCAACGTTTTTCCAGGGCGTAGTTGGCGGCGCGAACGAAACGCTCACCGACGATGGCGCCCATCGAACCGCCCATGAAGGAAAACTCGAACGCAGAAACCACGATCGGCATGCCCAGCAAAGTGCCGCTCATCGACACCAGCGCGTCTTTTTCGCCGGTCTGCTTTTGTGCAGCGGTCAGGCGGTCCTTGTACTTCTTGCCGTCGCGGAATTTCAGACGGTCAACCGGCTCCAGGTCTGCACCCAGCTCGGTACGGCCTTCAACGTCGAGGAAGATGTCGATACGGGCGCGGGCGCCGATACGCATGTGATGGTTGCACTTGGGGCAAACGTCCAGGGTCTTTTCCAACTCAGGACGATACAGCACAGCCTCGCAAGACGGGCATTTGTGCCAAAGACCTTCAGGCACCGAGCTCTTCTTGACCTCGGAACGCATGATCGAAGGGATCAGTTTGTCTACTAACCAGTTGCTCATGCTTTCTTTCTCCAGTACCGGCGGCCCGAACGCTCTGGTTCGCAGCCCCGTGTATGCCCTAGCGCTAAATTCATGTGTGCGGCGATGATCAGTGAATGGCCGGATCAGCAAAACGTGACCTGCGTACCACCCCATGACCCTCAGCCGTTTTGTACAGTGCAGTGGACGGCGGCAGTCTGCCAGCCGTCACATCAACAGGTGCTACCGCGTACCGCCTTGATAAATGCCTGGACCTTTGCGTGATCCTTGATGCCCTTGCTCGCCTCTACCCCGCCACTGACATCCACGGCATAAGGCCGGACACGGGCAATGGCTTCGGCGACGTTATCCGGCGTCAGGCCGCCGGCCAGAATGATCGGCTTGCTCAAACCTTGCGGTATCAGTGACCAGTCAAACGCCTCACCGGTTCCTCCGGGAACGCCTTCGACATAGGTATCGAGCAGGATACCGCTGGCACTGGCATACGCATCACAGGCCGCGGCGATATCATCCCCCGCCTTGACCCGCAGCGCCTTGATGTACGGGCGGTGCCAGCCTTCGCAATCCGCCGCGCTTTCATCGCCGTGAAATTGCAGCAGGTCCAGGGGCACTGCGTCGAGGAGTTCACCCAGTTCGCAACGGCTCGCATTGACGAACAGGCCCACGGTGGTCACGAACGGTGGCAGCGCCTGGATGATCGAGCGCGCCTGCTGGAACGTCACCGCACGGGGACTTTTGGCATAGAACACGAAGCCGATGGCATCCGCCCCGGCCTCGACGGCCGCCAACGCATCTTCTATGCGGGTAATCCCACAGATCTTGCTGCGAACGGCTGACATGTCGACACAACTCCAAGACAAATCCGGGAAAGTCCCGGATGGTAACAAAAGCGTTCGAGGGCGTCAGCCGCCAAGTTCGGAGAAGCCGGTCAGGAAGTGCGGACCGATGTAACGTTCTGGCAATTCGAACTCGTCACGATACTCGACCTGCACCAGATACAACCCGAATGGATGCGCGGTCACGCCACCGGTCCGGCGAATCCGGCTCTCCAGCACCTCTTTCATCCACTCCACCGGACGCTCACCGGCGCCAATGGTCATCAGCACACCGGCGATGTTGCGCACCATGTGGTGCAGGAAGGCGCTGGCACGAATGTCCAGCACGATCATCTTGCCGTGACGGGTGACACGCAGGTGATGCAGCTCCTTGATCGGCGATTTGGCCTGGCACTGGCCGGCACGGAAAGCGCTGAAATCATGGGTGCCGAGCAGGTATTGAGCGGCCTCGGCCATGCGCTCGACGTCCAGCGGACGGTGGTTCCAGGTCACTTCTTCGTTCAGGTGCGCGGGGCGGATCTGATCGTTGTAGATCACGTAGCGATAACGCCGGGCGATGGCCTTGAACCGCGCATGGAAATGCGCCGGCATGACCTTGGCCCAACTGACACTGACGTCGTGGGGCAAGTTGATGTTGGCGCCCATGGTCCAGGCCTTCATCGAACGCTCGACCTGGGTATCGAAATGCACCACCTGTCCGCAGGCATGCACCCCGGCGTCGGTACGCCCGGCGCACATCAGCGAGACGGGTGAATCGGCGACTTTGGACAGGGCGTTTTCGAGGGTTTCCTGCACGGTGAGCACCCCGGACGCCTGGCGCTGCCAGCCACGGTAGCGCGAGCCTTTATATTCAACGCCCAGCGCGATCCGGAAAAAGCCGTCGGCTGCCATTTCGGCGGCCGGGTTATCTATATTTGCCAAGGAGGGACAGCCTGATGATGTACCAAAGGCGGGCATTATAAGGCCACCGGGCGGGGATACCAGAGAGATCTCCATTGACTGTTCCGGCCCCTTCGCGGGCAAGCCCGCTCCCACAGGTACAGTGTGATCCTGTGGGAGCGGGCTTGCCCGCGAAGAGGCCACAGCAGACGACATCAATTCATCGCCCAAACAAAAACGGCAGCCTCACCGGGCTGCCGTTCTGTTTACAACGTACCGATCACTCAAGCCAGACGCGAAAGCATCTCCCTGGCTTCGCTCTTCTGCTCGTCACTGCCTTCGCTCACGACCTCATTGAGGATGTCGCGGGCACCGTCGCTGTCTCCCATGTCGATATAGGCCTGGGCCAGATCGAGCTTGGTAGCGGCTTCATCGGTACCCGAGAGGAAGTCGAACTCGTCATCACCATCCAGTGCGGCGTCGGCTTCGGTAAAGGTCGGCTCACCGATGCTGTTGGACAGGCTTTCCAGCTCGGCGTTGACATCATCCAGCTCGGCGGCGAACGCATCCGGCGTGCTCATTTCGTCGGCCAGCGACAGGTCGAAGTCGGCAGGCAAATCCAGATCATCCAGCGCAACGTCAGGAGCAGCCGGGGTTTCGGCGACTGGAAAATCCTTCACGCCTTCATCCAGATCCAGCAGGAAATCGTCCTCAGCCAGCATCGCCGGCGACGGTTGCGCACCGAGATCCAGGTCAAGGTCGAAGTCCGACAGGTCATCGAGGTTTTCCTTGATTTCGGTCTGTTGCTGCAACACCGACTCAAAACTCAGATCGTCATCCAGCGGGAATTCGTCCAGATCCGCCAAAGCCTCCACTTCAGGCTCCGCTACAGGTGCAGGCGCCACAGGCTGGATCGTGTCCAGATCATCCAGGCTCAGGTCGAAGGCGCTGTCGAGGTCATCCTCGAGCGGCGTCGGTTCCGGCGTGGGTGCTTGCGGCTCATCGAGCAACAGGTCCTTGACGTACTGCGCGTCCAGCTCGGCAGCAACGGCGGCTGCGGCGATGCCACCGGCAGCGACCAGCGCCATGGCCGGGAAGCGGCTTTTGAGCTTTTCCACCTGGGCGAAGTTGTCGCCATTGGCCACCAGCTTGCGCTCCTGGCTGACGAACGCATCGCGGTCGCCTTGCTGGCCGTAGACTTCCATCAGCTTCAAGCGCAAATCGCTGCGCTGAGGCTCTCGCTTGACGCCGTCCTCCAGCAATGCGGCAGCCTGGTTCAGGCGACCGGCACTGATGTGCGACTGAGCCTGGCCCAGTACATCGTCGGAACGCTCGGCAGCCGGCGCCACCAATGGCGCGGCGATCGGCGTGGTCATCACGACGGGGGCAATGACCGGCGCAGGCGCGGGAGCTGGTGTCGGTGCAGTCGCCAGCTTCACGCTCGGCGACGGAACTTCGAGGCCTTCGAAGCTGCTTTCCGGCAAGTCGAGATCGGCCGAGAACGGCTGCTCTTCGGCCAGGGCACGCGCCATGCGCTGATGCTTCTCGGCAGCTTGCTGGGCTTTGCGGCGGCGCGCCAGCAACAGCAGCAAGAGCAGCAGAACGACAGCACCGCCACCCACCAGGCCCAGCAGCACCGGATTGCTCAGCAACTCATTGAATTTCTGATCGTCGGATGCGGCCGGCGTCGCCTCGACAGGTTGCCCGACCGGAGTCGCAGCTGCCTCGGGCGCCGCGGCCACAGGCGCAGTGTCTGCCGGAGCAGGTGCAGCCGGATTGGGCGCCAGCTCGGCCGACATTGCCGGAGCCGTTGCGGTGCCTGGTGCGTCAGTCGCGCCCTCGGCCTGCAACTTGGCCAGTTGATTGTTCTTCAACTCGAGCAGGCGCTGCAGCTTGTCCATCTGACTTTGCAGGTCGGCCACGCGGCTCTTCAGCTCGGCGTTATCACGACGACTGGTGTCTAGGCTTTCCTGAGTCACCGCCAGCTTGTTGCTGAGGGCCACGGCATCGCCGGCAGGTCCTTTGCCACGATTCTTGCCGGACTCGGCAGACACCAGGCTCAGCTTGTCGCTGGCCGCTTGCGCCGGAGCAACATCGCTGCGAGCGCGATTGGTGGCGTCCAGTTGCTGCTGCCCTGCCCCGGGCTTGGCGACATAACGGCGACCCTGACGCCAGGCCTTGTTCTGCGCGGCCACTTCGGCGATGGCCTTGGGTTGCGGCAGGTTGGTGCTCTGCGCCTGATCCGGCAGACGCAGCACCTGGCCGGTTTTCAAGCGGTTGATGTTGCCGTCAATGAAGGCGTCCGGGTTCAGCGCCTGAATGGCCAGCATGGTTTGCTGGATCGAACCGCCATTACGCGCCTTCGCGGCGATCTCCCACAGGGTATCGCGCGGCGTGGTGGTGTATTGCGACGGCTTGGTCGCACCGGTGACCGGCGCAGCGACGGTTGAAGTCGGTGCGGGCTGCGCAGCCGCCTCGGCGGCTTGCGGCGAGAATTTCGATGGATCGAGCAGCACACTGTAGTCGCGCAGCAAACGGCCGTTCGGCCACATCACCTGAACCAGGAACTTCACCATCGGCTCGGAGAGCGGCTTGCTGGAGGTCACGCGCAGGATGCTTTTGCCGTTGGCGTTAAGCACCGGGGTGAAGGTCAAGTCATTCAGAAACGCCTGGCGGTCGACACCGGCCTTGGCGAAATCTTCCGGCGAAGCCAGGCTCGGCACCAATTCGGCAGCGGTGAGGTCCTTGACATCGAGCAGCTCGATTTCCGCCACCAGCGGCTGGTTGAGCGTCGATTTCAGGGTCAGTTCCCCGAGCCCGAGGGCATGCGCCATACCGGAGGACAGCGCCGAGGCGGCCGCTATTGCTAACACCAGTTTGCGAACTTGAACCATTAGCTCATCCTTAGTTTGAACATTCCTCGGCCAGCGAGAAGATATTGATAGCCGCCGCCGTACGGCATTGCGTGCAACGACGAAGGACGTCGCGCGCGATCATTTGATTGATGCCCCGCAAAGCCCCGCAGAGTGGCTCGCCTTCAGCACTCCGGCAAGCATAGGCTCGCCCGGAATCATTCGACAAATTGTTGCAAAGTATCTTTTACAGCAGGTCTTTAATCAACAACTCAGCCAGCTGCACAGCGTTGAGCGCGGCGCCTTTGCGTACGTTATCTGACGTCAGCCACAAATTAAGTTCCGACAGGTCGTCGATACCGTGGCGAACCCGCCCCACGTAGACCACATCCTGCCCTACCGCGTCACCTACCGGCGTCGGGTAATCGCCTGCCTCGACCAGCTCGATACCGGGCGCATCTTCCAACGCAGCATTGACTTTGGCCAAATCAATGTCCTTTGCGCACTGCAGGGTCACGCTATAGCTATCGCCAAAAAACACCGGGGCTTGAATGCAAGTGACGGAAACTTTCAATGCAGGCAGCGCCATGACCTGACGCAGCTCCCGCACCAGGCGTTTTTCCAGCAGCGTATGACCTTGTTCGTCCGGCTTGCCAACCTGGGCCAACAGGTTGAAGGCCATTTGCCGGTCAAAGAATTTCGGTTCCAGCGGCCGCACATTCAGCAGTTCGGCGGTTTGCCGGGCGAGCTCGCTCACGGCTTCACGGCCCTGGGCCGATACCGCCAGGCTGGCGGTCAGGCTGACGCGCTGCAAATCGAGCACACCCATCAGCGGCGCGAGCACCACCGCCAGCGTGGTAGCCGACGGACTTGGAGCGCTGACCAGAAACGGCTTTTTCAAGCCCGCCAGCACCTGAGCGTTGGCTTCAGGCACGACCTGCGGCGCCTTATCCGCGGGCAAGGCACCGGACAGATCGATCACCGAGCAACCGGCGTCAGTCGCACGGGAAGCAAAACTCAAGGAAACCGCCGGGCCGGCGGCAAAAAATGCCAACTGCACCTTGCTGAAGTCGAACTCATCGACTTCCCGCACCCGCACGTTCTTGCCGCGATAGGGTACGGAACTGCCGGCCGACTCGCTGCTGGCCAACAGGTGAAGGGTGCCGATCGGGAAATCGCGCTCTTCGAGAATCTGCACGAGCGTTTCGCCGACAGTACCGGTGGCGCCGATCACGGCAATATCAATGGTCTGGCTCATGGTTTTACCTCTGGCGAAACTGGGGGAGCGGCACTTTACCGGGTGACTGACATGCAGGCAATTCTGCCGGGCCTTGTGGTGCCTGTGATGGCCCCTTCGCGAGCAGGCTCGCTCCCACAGTTGATCGCATTTCCCTGTGGGAGCGAGCCAGCTCGCGAAGGCGTCGGACCTGACAACATTTCGCCCATAAAAAAACCCGCACCTCTTTCAAGGCGCGGGTTCTTTCATTGCATCAGTCGATCAACGCTCGAGCAGGATCCGCAGCATGCGACGCAGCGGTTCGGCCGCGCCCCACAGCAACTGGTCGCCGACGGTGAACGCGCCGACGAACTGCGAGCCCATGTTCAGCTTGCGCAGACGGCCAACCGGGATGTTCAGGGTGCCGGTGACCTTGTTCGGGCTCAGCTCCTGAATGCTGGTCTCACGGCTGTTCGGCACCAGCTTGACCCAAGGGTTGTGCTGGCTGATCAGCCCTTCGATATCGGCGATCGGCACGTCTTTGTTCAGCTTGATGGTCAGCGCCTGGCTGTGGCAGCGCATGGCGCCGATGCGCACGCAGATGCCATCGACCGGGATCGGGCTCTTGAAGCGACCGAGGATCTTGTTGGTCTCGGCCTGGGCCTTCCACTCTTCGCGGCTCTGGCCGTTCGGCAGTTCCTTGTCGATCCACGGGATCAGGCTGCCGGCCAGCGGTACGCCGAAGTTTTCGGTCGGGTACGCGTCGCTGCGCATGGCTTCGGCCACACGACGGTCGATGTCGAGGATCGCGCTGGCCGGATCGGCCAGTTGATCGGCGACAGCAGCGTGGGTCGCGCCCATCTGCTTGATCAGTTCACGCATATTCTGCGCGCCGGCACCGGAGGCCGCCTGATAAGTCATGGCGCTCATCCATTCCACCAGGCCCGCTTCGAACAGGCCACCGAGACCCATCAGCATCAGGCTGACGGTGCAGTTGCCGCCGATGTAGTTCTTGGTGCCAGCATCGAGCTGCTGGTCGATGACCTTGCGGTTCACCGGGTCCAGAACGATCACTGCGTCATCCTGCATGCGCAGGCTGGAAGCGGCGTCGATCCAGTAACCCTGCCAGCCAGCTTCGCGCAGCTTGGGGAAGACTTCGCTGGTGTAGTCGCCACCCTGGCAGGTCAGAATCACGTCGAGGGTTTTCAGCTCTTCAATGCTGTAAGCGTCCTTGAGCGGAGCAATGTCCTTGCCCACGGACGGGCCTTGGCCACCGACATTGGAAGTGGTGAAAAACACCGGCTCGATAAGATCGAAATCCTGCTCTTCCAGCATCCGCTGCATGAGCACGGAACCGACCATACCGCGCCAACCGATCAGACCTACACGTTTCATCGCAACTACACCTTCTTGAAATGTGGGCCGCTGCCTTGTCTTGAATTTGGCAGCGGGCCCGAGAGATTACAGATTCCGCAGCGCGGCGACTACTGCGTCACCCATTTCCTGCGTACCGACTTTAGTGCAACCGGCCGACCAGATGTCACCCGTGCGCAAGCCCTGGTCGAGCACCAGGCTCACGGCTTTCTCGATGGCGTCGGCGGCAGCCTGCTGATTGAAGCTGTAACGCAGCATCATCGACACCGACAAAATGGTCGCCAGCGGGTTGGCAATGCCCTTGCCCGCGATGTCCGGCGCCGAACCGTGGCACGGCTCGTACATGCCTTTGTTGTTGGTGTCCAGGGACGCCGACGGCAGCATGCCGATGGAACCGGTGAGCATCGAAGCCTGGTCGGACAGGATGTCGCCGAACATGTTGTCGGTGACGATCACGTCGAACTGCTTCGGTGCACGCACCAGTTGCATGGCGGCGTTGTCGACGTACATGTGGCTCAGTTCGACTTCAGGATAATCCTTGGCCACTTGCTCGACCACTTCACGCCACAACTGGCTGGACGCCAGTACGTTGGCCTTGTCCACCGAGCACAGTTTCTTGCCGCGAACCATGGCCATGTCGAAGCCGACACGGGCGATGCGGCGGATTTCGCTTTCGCTGTACGGCAGGGTGTCGTAGGACTGACGCTCGCCGTTTTCCAGGGTACGGGTACCGCGCGGCGCACCGAAGTAGATGCCGCCGGTCAGTTCGCGAACGATCAGGATGTCCAGCCCGGAGACGATTTCCGGCTTCAGGCTCGAAGCCTCGGCCAGTTGCGGGTACAGGATCGCCGGACGCAGGTTGCCGAACAGGCCCAGTTGCGCACGGATTTTCAACAGGCCGCGCTCAGGGCGGATGTCACGCTCGATGGTGTCCCATTTCGGGCCGCCGACCGCACCCAGCAACACGGCATCGGCCGCGCGGGCACGTTCCAAGGTTTCATCGGCCAAAGGCACGCCGTGCTTGTCGATGGCCGCGCCACCGATCACGTCGTGGCTCAGCTCGAAGCCCAGAGAGAACTTGTCACTGGCCAGTTCCAGCACCTTGACCGCTTCGGCCATGATTTCCGGGCCAATACCGTCACCTGGGAGAATCAGAATCTGCTTGCTCATGCTTTCCTCATGTCATCAGTCGGTGCACCCTTGGGCGCTCCCGGAAAAATTCTATCGCTCGGCCATCAATACCAACACATCGGTACTGAACGAACCGTCTGCCTCAATCTCAAAATATTCGCGCACTTCGTTGCCCATCGACTGCTGCAACTGGCGGATCGCCGCGCGCATCACTTCAGGGGTGCGCATGCGCTCGACCCAGCTGTTGTACTCCAGGCGCAAGCGCTGACGGGCGGTACTGCGGGTGTGCAACCCCGCCTCACTGACCTGGCGCAGCCACTCACCGGCGGAATAATCGCGCACATGGCTGGTGTCACGCAGCACTTCGACGCTTTGCAGGTAAGTGTCGAACAACGGACTGCCCGGTGACAACACGTCGACAAATGCCGCCACGCCACCCGGTTTCAACACCCGCCGCACTTCCCGCAGGGCCACACCCAGATCGCTCCAATGGTGCGCCGAATAGCGGCTGAAGACGAAATCGAATTCGCCATCGGCGAACGGCAGGCGCTCGGCGGCACCGAGGACCGTCGATACGTTGCTCAAGCCACGATCAACGGCAGCACCGGCGACCACATCCAGCATTTGCTGCGACAGGTCGTAGGCCACGACTTCCTTGACCAGCGAAGCCACGTGGAAACTCACGTGACCGGCGCCGCAACCCAGGTCCAGGACCCGGGCATCGCCCTGCCCCGCCAGTTCAGCCTGTAGCAGAGCGAATTCGGTGCCTTGAGCGTGAACGGCGCTGCTCAGGTAGGCGGCTGCCTGTTCACCGAATTGCTTTTGGACTACCTGGCTGTGCTGGGCGGTGCTGGTCATGGGGACTTCCTTTTTGGGGGTGAGTCTTGGGGTGTTTGGGCTGCCGCCTTCGCGAGCAGGCTCGCTCCCACATTGGATTTTCAGTGTTTACAAAATCCCTGTGGGAGCGAGCCTGCTCGCGAAGAGGCCGGCCCTGCCTACATCAATCTCTGATCAATCAAGCGTCGCGAAACAACCAAGGCTGGCTCGCACGGTGCTTGGCCTCAAACGCTGCAATCGCATCGCCGTCCTGCAAGGTCAGGCCGATATCGTCCAGGCCGTTGAGCAGGCAATGCTTGCGGAACGCATCGATTTCAAAGCTCAACACCTTGCCGTCAGGGCGGGTCACGGTCTGGGCTTGCAGATCGACCTGCAACTGATAACCCGGATTGGCCTCGACCTGCTGGAACAGTTCGTCGACTTCGGCATCGCTCAAGATGATCGGCAGCAAGCCGTTCTTGAAGCTGTTGTTGAAGAAGATGTCGGCATAGCTCGGCGCGATGATGCTGCGGAAACCGTACTCTTCCAGCGCCCACGGCGCGTGTTCACGACTGGAGCCGCAACCGAAGTTCTCACGGGCCAGCAACACGCTGGCGCCCTGGTAACGCTCGGCATTGAGGACGAAGTCCTTGTTCAGCGGACGCTTGGAGTTGTCCTGGTAAGGCTGGCCCACATCCAGGTAGCGCCATTCATCGAACAGGTTCGGGCCAAAACCGGTGCGCTTGATCGACTTCAAGAACTGCTTCGGGATGATCTGGTCGGTGTCGACGTTGGCACGATCCAAAGGCGCGACAAGTCCAGTGTGCTGGGTAAAAGCTTTCATGCTGCGCTCCTTAAATCAATTCACGGACGTCGACGAAACGACCGTTCACAGCGGCGGCCGCGGCCATGGCCGGGCTGACGAGGTGGGTACGGCCACCGGCGCCCTGACGGCCTTCGAAGTTACGGTTGGAAGTCGAAGCGCAATGCTCGCCGGACTCCAAACGGTCCGGGTTCATCGCCAGGCACATCGAGCAACCCGGCTCACGCCATTCGAAACCGGCCTCGATGAAAATCTTGTCCAGGCCTTCCGATTCGGCCTGCGCCTTCACCAGACCAGAACCCGGCACGACGATGGCCTGCTTGATGGTCGAGGCCACTTTGCGGCCCTTGGCGATCACCGCGGCGGCGCGCAGGTCTTCGATCCGCGAGTTGGTGCAGGAACCGATGAATACGCGGTCGAGCTGAATGTCGGTGATCGCCTGGTTGGCGGTCAAACCCATGTACTTCAAGGCACGGACGATGGAATCACGCTTGACCAGGTCCATTTCCTTCGCAGGATCCGGCACGTTCTGGTCGACCGCCAACACCATTTCCGGCGAGGTGCCCCAGCTGACTTGCGGCTTGATCTGGGTCGCGTCGAGCTCAACGATGGTGTCGAACTTCGCATCGGCGTCAGACACCAGGTCTTTCCAGGCTTCGACGGCCAGGTCCCACTCCGCGCCTTTCGGAGCGAACGGACGACCCTTGACGTATTCCACAGTCTTTTCGTCTGCAGCCACCAGGCCTACGCGAGCGCCGGCTTCGATGGCCATGTTGCAGATGGTCATGCGGCCTTCCACGGACAGGTCGCGAATCGCACTGCCGGCGAACTCGATGGCGTGGCCGTTACCGCCGGCGGTGCCGATCTTGCCGATCACGGCGAGCACGATGTCCTTGGCGGTCACGCCGAACGGCAATTGGCCTTCGACGCGCACCAGCATGTTCTTCATTTTCTTGGCGACCAGGCACTGGGTGGCGAGCACGTGCTCGACCTCGGAGGTGCCGATACCGTGGGCCAATGCGCCGAATGCGCCGTGGGTCGAGGTGTGGGAGTCGCCGCAGACCACGGTCATGCCCGGCAAGGTGGCGCCCTGCTCCGGGCCGATGACGTGGACGATGCCCTGGCGAACGTCGTTCATCTTGAATTCGACAATGCCGTATTCATCGCAGTTGTCATCGAGGGTCTGGACTTGCAGGCGCGAGACCTGGTCAACGATGGCGTCGATGCCGCCCTTGCGCTCCGGCGTGGTCGGTACGTTGTGGTCCGGGGTCGCGATGTTGGCATCGATGCGCCATGGCTTGCGCCCGGCCAGACGCAGGCCTTCAAAAGCTTGCGGCGAAGTCACTTCGTGGATGATGTGACGGTCGATGTAGATCAGCGCAGAGCCATCGTCGCGCTGCTTGACCAAATGCGAATCCCAGAGCTTGTCGTAGAGCGTTTTGCCGGCCATCAGACGGTTTCCTCATCAGCTTGTTTCTATGCCCTGGGTCTTGAGCGATTCAATAACCCCTTGGCTTGTGAGGTCGATCCTATGGGGTTACATTAAATAACTCAAATTCATATTTTTTATGCTTTGGATAACCAACTGGAATGCGAACATGGACCTGGCCAACCTCAATGCTTTTATTGCCATTGCCGAGACCGGAAGTTTCTCCGGTGCAGGTGAACGGCTGCACCTGACCCAGCCGGCCATCAGCAAGCGCATCGCCGGACTGGAGCAGCAATTGAAGGTGCGGCTGTTCGATCGCCTGGGCCGTGAAGTGGGCCTGACCGAGGCCGGGCGCGCCCTGCTGCCGCGGGCTTATCAGATTCTCAATGTGCTGGATGATACGCGCCGCGCCCTGACCAACCTCACTGGCGAAGTGACCGGCCGTCTGACCCTGGCCACCAGTCACCACATCGGCCTGCACCGTTTGCCGCCTTTATTAAGGGAATTCACCCGACGCTACCCGCAAGTGGCGCTGGATATTCAGTTCCTCGATTCGGAAGTGGCCTACGAGGAAATTCTCCATGGCCGCGCCGAACTGGCGGTCATCACCCTGGCACCGGAGCCCCACACACTGGTCAAGGCGACGCCTGTGTGGGACGACCCGCTGGATTTCGTGGTCGCCCCGGAGCATTCACTGCTCAACAACGGCAAGGTCAGCCTGGCGGACATCGCCCGACACCCGGCGGTATTCCCCGGCGGCAACACCTTTACCCACCACATCGTGCAACGGCTGTTCGAAGCCCAGGGCCTGACACCCAACATCGCCATGAGTACCAACTACCTGGAAACCATCAAGATGATGGTCTCGATCGGCCTGGCCTGGAGTGTCTTGCCGCGCACCATGCTCGATGACCAGGTGGCGCGCATACCTTTGCCGGGCATACAGCTCACTCGCCAGCTAGGCTATATCCTGCACACGGAAAGGACGCTGTCGAATGCTGCGCGGGCCTTCATGGCCTTGCTGGACGCTCAACTCGATCTGCCAGGGACTCAAGGCTAAGTTGTGCTACTCCTATAGAGCCGCGAATACCTGGAACAAACGCCCAACACCAGCCCAAGGCTTGCCAATGCCGAAATCTGTAGACCGTATTCCGCCGATGCCGCGTATCCAGGCAATTGATCCGAAAAGCTCCGAACAGAGCTGGGAAAGCGCCTCGCAATTGCTCGCCGCGCTCAACGGAGCGCGCCTGGGCGCCTGGTATTGGGACATCGAGCGCGGGCAGATCAGCTGGTCCCGGGGTACGCAGGCGCTGTTCGGCTTCGATCCACGGCAACCGCTGCCCCATGACCTGGAATACCTCGACCTGCTGCCGCCAGAGGATCGCGCCAAAACCGTTCGTGCGTTTCACGCGGTCATTGGCGGTGCGCCACTGGAGCAGGCCATGCACCACCGCATCCGCTGGCCCGACGGCAGCCTGCACTGGCTGGAAATCAGCGGCAGCCTGTTGCCGGACAAGCATGGCCGGCCGCGGATGATCGGCGTAATCCGCGAGATCACTCACCAGCGCCAGCGCGAGCAGGCGTTGAGCAGCTCGGAAAAACGCTTTGCTACCCTGTTTCACCTGTGCCCGAACATGGTTCTGCTGACCCGCCAGGAAGACGGCCTGATTACCGAAGCCAACCAGTATTTCGAAAGCCTGTTCGGTTGGCCGGTGCAAAACGCGATCGGCCGCACCACCCTGGAACTGGGGCTGTGGGTGCACCCCGAGCAACGGGCCGATCTGGTCAAGGCCACTAAAGCCAAGGGCGATGTGGTCAGCATGGAAGTGCAGTTCCGCGCCAGCAACGGCCAGATCCATGACGGCATCCTCAGTGCGCAAAAAGTCGAGCTCGAAGGCCAGCCCTATCTACTGAGCACCTTCCTCGACACCACCGAACGCAAAGTCGCCGAACACGCCCTCAAGGACAGCCAGGAACGCCTCGACCTGGCCCTGGATTCGGCGCAACTCGGCACCTGGGACTGGCACATTCCCAGCGGCATGCTCTACGGATCGGCACGGGCCGCCCAACTGCATGGCCTGGAAGCCAAACCCTTCCACGAATCCTTCGACGAGTTCTTCGAAGGCGTGCCCGGCGAAGAGCGCGACACCATGCGCGACGCCTACCGCAGCCTGCGCGAAGGCCCGGCCGGCAACTATCAATTGACCTACCGCGTGCAATTGCCCGACGGCAGCTCACGCTACCTGGAAAGCCGCGCCCGCCTCTACCGCGATGACAACGGCGTGCCGGTGCGCATGGCCGGCACCTTGCTCGACATCACCGACCAGGTGGAGCGCGAACAAAGGCTGGTGGCTTCCGAAGAAAAATTCGCCACGCTGTTCCAGGTCAGCCCCGATCCGATCTGCGTCACCCACCAGGACAGCGGCCAGTTCATCGAAATCAACTCCAGCTTCACCCAGACCTTCGGCTGGAGCACCGCCGATGTGATCGGCCGCAGCGCCGACGAAATCGGCCTGTGGGACGCCTCGGCGAAAAGCCTGCGACGGATCGAACAAGTGATCCGCGAACAAGGCCTGAATAACGTCGCCATTCTCGTCCAGCACAAGGACGGACAGGCCCTGACCTGCGTGATTTCCAGCCGCCAGATCAGCGTCGGCGACCAGCCCTGCATCGTCACCACGCTACGCGACATCACCCAGCAACAACGCTCGGAAGCGGCGCTCAAGGCCAGTGAAGAGAAATTTGCCAAGGCCTTCCACTCCAGCCCCGACGCCATCACCATCACCGAGCGCGACACCGGCCGCTATCTGGAGGTCAACGACGGTTTCTGCCGCCTGACCGGCTACCGCGCCGAAGAAGTGGTCGGCCGCACGGTGTACCAGGTCGGGATCTGGGCGGAAGAAAAACAACGCTCGGCGCTGCTGGCCGAATTGCAGATCAAGGGTCGGGTTCATCACCAGGAAATGCTCGGGCGCAACAAGCGCGGCGAACTGCTCACCGTCGAAGTCTCGGTGGAGCCGATCACCCTCAACGAAACCGCCTGCCTGCTGTTGACCGCGCGGGACGTGAGCCTGCTGAAAAACGCCGAAGCGCAGATTCGCCACCTGGCCTACCACGACCCACTGACCAACCTGCCCAACCGTGCCTTGCTGATGGACCGCCTGAGCCAGCAGATCGCCCTGCTCAAACGGCATAACCTGCGTGGCGCGCTGATGTTCCTCGACCTCGACCATTTCAAGCACATCAACGACTCCCTCGGGCACCCGGTGGGCGATACCGTGCTGAAAATCATCACCGCGCGCCTGGAGGCCAGCGTGCGCATGGAGGACACCGTTGCGCGCCTGGGTGGCGACGAATTCGTGGTGCTGCTCAGCGGCCTCGAAGGCTCGCGCAGCGAAGTCAGCGATCAGGTTCGCGAACTGGCCGACACCCTCCGCGAGCTGCTGTCCGAACCGATGTTCCTCGACGGCCAGCGCCTGCAAGTGACGCCCAGTATCGGCATTGCGCTGATCCCCGATCACGGCTCGACCCCGACCGACCTGCTCAAACGCGCCGACATCGCGCTCTATCGCGCCAAGGACTCGGGACGCAATACCGCGCAGATGTACCACAACACCATGCAGAAGGCCGCGAGCGAACGCCTGCGCATGGAAACCGACCTGCGCCTGGCCCTGTCCCGGGGCGAGTTCCGCGTGCATTACCAACCCCAGGTCGACGCCCGGGGCGACCGCATCGTCGGCGCCGAGGCCCTGGTGCGCTGGAATCACCCGGAACTCGGCGCGCAGTCACCCACCGAGTTCATCAAGGTGCTGGAGGACAGCGGACTGATCCTGGAGGTCGGCACCTGGATCCTCGACGAAGCCTGCCAGGCCTTCAAGCAATTGATCGACCGAGGCCTGGTGAACCCGTACAAATTCAGCCTGTGCGTGAACATCAGCCCGCGCCAGTTCCGCCAGAACGATTTCGTTGAACGCGTTGAAAACAGCCTCGCCACCTATGGGCTGCCCTGCACGTTGCTGAAGCTGGAAATCACCGAAGGCATCGTGATCCAGAACCTGGAAGACACCATCGGCAAAATGCGCCGCCTGAAAAAACTCGGCGTGAGCTTCGCCATGGACGACTTCGGCACAGGCTATTCCTCGCTGACCTACCTCAAGCGCCTGCCGGTCGACACCCTGAAAATCGACCAGTCGTTCATCCGCGACGCCACCAGCGACCCGAACGACGCCGAGATCATCCGCGCCATCGTCGCCATGGCCCGCAGCCTGGATTTGAAAGTGATTGCCGAAGGGGTGGAAACAGCGGAGCAGCTTGAGTTCCTGCAGGGGCTGGAGTGCCACTTCTACCAAGGGTATTTGCACAGCCCGCCGTTGCCGGTGGAAGAGTTTCAGTTGTTGCTCAAATAGACGTTGGGGGGATCATTTTCACGCACCGATCATCAGACAACCTGATAAAGAACAATCCTACACCGGATAAAGAAACGCCTGATTTATACCTGCCTTCTACTTGCCTAACGTGCCCGCCCCTGCAGACAACACAAAGGCGGGGCAGGCATGAGGCGCTCTCGCATCACGGACGGGCAACTGGACGCGTGCCGCAAGAACCCATCTACACTGAAAAATCGTATCGATCGACGCTCGCTCCACACATTCCTCCGGCTGAGACCCTATCGACGTGCCCAGCATCTACCAGATCAAACCTGCGTTTCAAAACCTCCTGCGGCCGCTGGTCCAACGTCTGTTCAACAAGGGCACCACAGCTAACCGGATTACCCTGATGGCCGGCATCGGCTCGGTGCTGGTGGGCGCGATTATCGCCGCTTTCGTGCATCACCCCTGGGTGTTCGCGCTGGTGCCGGTGTGGATGATCGTGCGCATGGCGCTCAACGCCATCGACGGCATGCTGGCTCGGGAATTCGGCCAACAGTCGCGCCTGGGCGCCTACCTCAATGAGCTATGCGATATCGCCGCCGACTGTGCCCTGATCCTGCCTTTTGCCCTGTTGCCGGACGTCAGCCAGTGGCTGGTGCTGCTGGCGACCCTGCTCGCCTTGTTCAGCGAGTACAGCGGCGTGCTGGGGCCGATGATCGGCGCCTCGCGGCGCTACGACGGGCCCATGGGCAAAAGTGACCGGGCTTTCGTGCTGGGGGTCGTGGCCGCCGGTATCGCCTTGGGTTGGATCAATGCCCTGTGGATCAATGGGGTGTTCGCGATCATCGCGGTGCTGTTGCTCTGCACATTGATAAATCGGGTCCGCCAGGGCCTCAGGGAAGTACAACAAGACGGCTCTTCAGCCTAAGGAATTGGCAATGCGCGAAGCTCGCCAGCAGACATTCACCACCCATGACGGCGTGGAACTGTTTTACCGATCCTGGCCTGGCACCCTTGCCCTGGCCGAGGCGCGCAAGGCCGTGCTGTTGTTTCATCGCGGCCATGAGCACTCGGGGCGCATTGCCCACTTGGTGGATGAGCTGGACCTGCCCGACTACGACTTCTTTGCCTGGGATGCCCGGGGTCATGGCCTCTCGCCAGGCGCCCGTGGCGACAGCCCTGGCTTTGCCACCAGCGTGCGCGACGTGCAGACCTTCTGCGACCACCTGAAGGCGACTTACCGGATTGACGAGGAAAATCTCGCGGTGATCGCCCAGAGCGTTGGCGCAGTGATCGTCGCCACCTGGGCTCACGATTACGCGCCACGCATACGCTCGCTGGTGCTGGCGTCGCCGGCGTTCAAGGTCAAGCTCTATGTGCCCTTCGCCCGCCAAGGGCTGGCACTGCTGCGCAAGTGGCGCGGCAACTTTTTCGTCAACAGCTACGTCAAGGCACGCTTTCTCAGTCATGATCAGCAACGCGTCGTCAGCTATGACAACGACCCGCTGATCACCAAGGCCATTTCGGTCAACGTCTTGCTCGGCCTCTACGAAGCAGCCGAACGGGTCGTGGCCGATGCCCAGGCCATTCAGATCCCCACCCAGCTGTTGATCTCCGGTGCCGATTTCGTCGTGCATCGCCAACCCCAGGAACAGTTCTTCGATCGCCTGGGCAGTCTGCACAAGGAAAAACATGTACTGCCGGGGTTCTTCCACGACACCCTGGGCGAAAAGAATCGCAGCCCGGCCCTCGCCAGTGCACGCCGCTTCATCCTGCAGAACTTCGACCAACCGAGCGCCCGCCCTTCCCTGTTGGCCGCCGATCGCCTGGGTCTGACCTGCGCCGAGTCCGAATCGCTGGCCGCACCGCTACCGCACAACTCCCTGCGCGACCTGTATTGGCGCATGACCCGCGCCAGCATGCGCCTGGGCAGCCAGCTATCGGCGGGGATCAAGCTGGGGTTCGACACAGGGTTCGACTCCGGCAGCACCCTTGACTACGTCTACCGCAACACACCCACCGGCACATCCGGTCTCGGTCGCATGATCGACCGCAACTACCTGGACTCCATCGGCTGGCGCGGCATTCGCCAACGCAAACTGCACGTCGAGGATCTGCTGCGCCTGGCGATGCAGCAATTGCGCGACCAAGGACACGAAGTGCGCATCGTCGACATCGCCGCCGGACACGGGCGCTACATTCTCGAAGCCTTGCAGGGCGTCAGCCCGCTGCCCGAGTCGATTCTGCTGCGCGACTACAGCGACATCAATGTGCGCGACGGCAGTGCGCTGATCCGCGAAAAAGGCCTGGAAGGGATCGCTCGATTCGTCAAGGGCGATGCCTTCGACCGTGCCGATCTGGCCGCACTGGCCCCCAAGCCGACCCTGGCGGTGGTATCCGGTTTGTACGAGCTGTTCGCCGACAATCAAATGGTCAGCGCGTCCCTCGCCGGGCTGGCCGAAGCCGTCGAACCCGGTGGCTATCTGATCTATACCGGTCAACCCTGGCACCCGCAGCTGGAACTGATCGCCCGCGCCCTCACCAGCCACCGTGAAGGCCAGGCGTGGGTCATGCGCCGGCGCACCCAGGCGGAAATGGACCAACTGGTGGAGGCCGCCGGCTTTCGTCGAATCGACCTGCGCGTCGATGAGTGGGGCATCTTCAGCGTGGCCCTCGCGCAACGGGTGTCGTGATGCAGCTCACGGCAACGGCGGTACGCGAGCCTGGCTTGCTCAAATCGGCGGTGCTCTGGCTTTTGCTGTTGGCGCCGATGTTTTTCGGCACCTACGGTTTCGCCACCTGGGTCACTACCCAGCGCGGCGATGTCGGCAGCCTGGTGTTCGAGTGGGAAAACCACATGCCCTTCTGGGCCTGGACGATTGTCCCTTACTGGTCCATCGACCTGCTTTACGGCTTGTCCCTGCTGCTACCGCGCAGCCGCGAGGAACTGAAACGCCACGCCTTGCGCCTGCTGACAGCACAGGTGATTGCCGTCAGTTGCTTTCTGATCTGGCCGCTGCGCTTCACGTTTGCCCGACCGGAACTGGATGGCGTATTTGGCTGGCTGTTCGACGTCCTCGCCGGCTTTGACAAGCCGTTCAACCAGGCACCCTCGCTGCACATCGCCTTGCTGGTGATCCTCTGGGCCTGCTATCAGCGGCACTTGCAGGGCATCTGGCGCACGGTGATGCATGGTTGGTTCGCCCTGATCGGGGTCTCGGTGCTGACCACTTACCAGCACCACTTCATCGATCTGCCCACCGGAGCGATGCTCGGTTGGCTGTGTGTATGGCTATGGCCGCTGGAGGGGCCTTCTGTCCCGCAAACCGCGCATCTGGCACCCCGGGGGAAACGCTGGAAACTGGCGCTGTATTACCTGCTGGGGGTGGCAGCGTTCACTGTCCCGGCTTTTGCCTTGGGGGGAATCTGGCTGTGGCTGCTCTGGCCGGCGCTGGCACTGCTGCTGGTGGCGTTCAATTACGCCGTGCTGGGGGCTGGCGGCTTTCAGAAGCGCGCCGATGGACGCCTGTCAGCCGCCGCCCGCTGGCTACTGGCCCCCTATCTGGCCGCCGCCTGGCTCAACTCGCGCCTGTGGACCCGCAAGAGTCCAGATCCCGATCAGGTACTCGACAACGTCTGGCTTGGGCGCATACCGACTCGCCAAGAACTCGAGGACTGTGCCTTTACTGCCGTATTCGACCTGTGTGCCGAACTGTCGCTGAACCCGGGCTCCGTCGCTTACCGATCGCTGCCTGTATTGGACCTGACCGCCCCCACCGCCGCGCAATGTCAGGAGGCGGCGCTGTCCATCGAAAGCTTGCGTCAGCAAGGTCCGCTGCTGGTCTGCTGCGCCCTGGGCTATTCGCGTAGCGCCACGGCGGTGGCCGCGTGGCTGCTACACAGCGGGCGGGCTGCCAACATCGATGAAGCTATTTGGCTGATCCAGTGCGCGCGTCCAGGGATTGTTTTGGGTCCCCTTCAACGAAAAGCCCTGGAGCAGGTAGCGACCCGCATGGAGAGCAGCATTGTCCATTGATATGCAACTGCAGGTGACAGCCAGTCTGTTGCGACGTGGCGACTTGCTGGATCGACTGTCCACCGGGTTCACCCTGTTGGGCGCCTTGCTGGGCCTCAGTCAGTACGTCCTGACCAGCCCGGGATTCTGGGGCGTGACCTGCAGCAGCGGGCTGCTGGTGCTCGGTCTGTGGCAGAAATACTGGGCAGTGCGGGTCGCTTTCGATGCCGATCTGTTCCGGCGCCTTGCCGAGAGCGCCGCAGATCTCGGCGAGCGCACCCAAGCCCTGGATCAAGCCCTGACAGCGCTGAATCTACAGCCCGCCGAACGCTCCGGCCGTACCTGGGACCAACGCATTGCCGGCGCCCTGAAGCTGTTGCGTCGCCAGGCATTGCTGGTGGCGGCACAAGTTCTGTTGACCCTGGTTTTCATCTTGGCGGCCCCTTGGCTGGCCGTAGCGGGATAAGGAGTTCTCATGCTGGAACCCGTGGTTGCCACACTCATCACCTCTGCCGCGCGTCTACTCACTGGCGCCCGTAGCCTTTGGCTCGGTTGCGCACCGCAAGCAGTGCAGCGCATCTATTTCGCCAACCACAGCAGCCATGGCGATTTCGTGCTGCTGTGGGCGTCGTTGCCGCCGACCTTGCGCGATATCACCCGACCGGTCGCTGGCGCCGATTACTGGCTCAAAAGCCCACTGCGCCGGTACATCATCAACCGGGTGTTCAATGGCGTGCTGATTGACCGGGAGCGCAAGGATAATGCCGAGAATCCGTTGCAGCCGATGCTCGATGCCCTGGCAAACGGCGATTCGCTGATCATCTTCCCCGAAGGCACACGCAACCCCGAAGACGGCCTGCTGCCGTTCAAAAGCGGGCTGTATCACCTGGCGAAACAGTACCCCGACGCGCAATTGATCCCGGTGTGGATCGCCAATCTCAACCGAGTCATGCCCAAGGGGCGCGTGCTGCCACTACCGCTTTTATGCACCATCAGCTTTGGCGCCGCGCTGACCCTGGACGAAGAGGAAAGCAAGGCGCAGTTTCTCGAGCGCAGTCGAGAAGCGCTGCTGAACCTGGCTGGGGAGCATGCCTGACATGGACAGACAAACCTTGATGTTATTTGCCGGCATCGGTGCATTTCTATTGTTGGCCTCGTTCATCGGTTTCGTACTCAAACGACGCACCCAAGGCACCGCCAACCCGGTGATCGACAACCTCAACGCCCGGATAAATGCCTGGTGGGTGATGGTGCTGGTGATCGGTGTTGCCTTCTGGCTCGGCACCACAGCGGTGATCCTGCTGTTCTACACCGTGTCCTTCTACGCCCTGCGCGAATTCATGACCCTCACGCCGACCCGCCGCAGCGACTACCCGGCTCTGGTAGCGGCGTTCTACCTGGCGCTGCCACTGCAGTACCTGCTGATTTACTACGATTGGTACGGGCTGTTTTCGATCTTCATCCCGGTCTACGTGTTTTTGCTGCTGCCAATCCTGGCGTCCCTGGGCGGCGACAGCACGCACTTTCTCGAGCGAGCCTCGAAGGTCCAGTGGGGCCTGATGATCGCGGTGTTCTGCGTGTCCCACGTGCCCGCCCTGCTGACCCTGGACATCGCCGGCTATGAAGGTCGAAACCTGCTGTTGATCGCCTATCTGGTGATCGTGGTGCAGATGTCGGACGTGCTGCAATACGTGTGCGGCAAGTTGTTCGGCAAACGCAAGATCGCGCCGAAGCTATCGCCGTCGAAAACAGTGGAAGGCTTTGTCGGCGGTATTTTGCTGGCCTCGCTGATCGGCTGCGCCTTGTGGTGGATCACACCTTTCACTGCCTGGCAGTCACTGCTCATCGCCTTACTGATCAACTTGCTGGGGTTCGCCGGTGGCATCGTGATGTCGGCGATCAAGCGCGACCGTGGCGTAAAGGACTGGGGGCACATGATCGAAGGCCATGGAGGCATGCTCGACCGATTGGACTCGGTGTGTTTTGCGGCGCCGATCTTCTTTCATCTGGTGCGCTACGGCTGGACCTGAACGGCAAAAAAAAAGACCCCGACAAGTCGGGGTCTTTTTGTTCTGGCCGGTTGCTTGATCAATCACGACACCCGGCATCAAGCTCGACTCAGTGTTGCAAAGCCGGCTTCTGCGCCCCGTTGATCGGGATGCGCTTGGCTTTCGCCTCTTCCGGAATCACCCGCAGCAGGTCGATGCTCAACAGCCCGTTGCTCAGGCCGGCAGCCTTGATCTCGATGTGGTCCGCCAGACGGAAGGACAGCTTGAATGCACGCTGGGCAATGCCCTGGTGCAGGAAGGTCACGCCTTCGTTGGCGTCACGTTTGCCACCACTGATGGTCAGCACACCCTTTTCGACCTGCAGCTCCAGGTCATCTTCCTGGAAACCGGCGGCGGCTACGACGATACGGTATTGATCGTCACCGTGTTTTTCCACGTTGTAGGGTGGGTAGGTGCTGCCTGGCTCATTGCGCAGGGCGGTTTCGAACAGGTCGTTGAAACGGTCGAAACCTACCGAGGAACGGAACAGTGGTGCCAGGGAAAATGCAGTACTCATGGTTCAAATCTCCTGAAAACAATCAGCAAGGTTTTTTGTCTCCGCGACCCGAATTCGGCATCGCGTAACCCTTAGATAGGGACCGCTGATTGCATTTCAAGAGCTTATTTTCTGCTTTTTTTTAAAAGAGCTTCAGGCGGCTTCAGCCACCGGCAGCCCCAACAAGCGCGAGACGTTATCCAGTTCGGTTTCACGACGCAGGACGGTGAACAGCTCTACCGCCTCGGGATAATTGCGGGTCAGCATCGCCAGCCATTGCTTCAGGCGACCCGGCGATTGGCGCGGCGTCATCTGCGCCTTGGCTTGCAGCCAGAAGTCCTGGATCAGCGGCAACAGCTCGTTCCAGGTCATCTCCACGACCTCTTCACCAGCCCGGGCAGCAGCGATCTGCTTCGCCAGATCGGGGCGCGAAACCAGGCCGCGACCGAGCATGATGTCTTCCACGCCACTGATCTCGCGGCAACGGCGCCAGTCTTCGACGCTCCAGATATCACCATTGGCGAACACCGGCACCTTGACCACGTCCTGCACCCGCGGAATCCACTCCCAGTGCGCCGGCGGCTTGTAGCCATCGACCTTGGTCCGCGCGTGCACCACGATATGTTCCGCTCCGCCTTCGGCCAGGGCCGTGGCACACACCAGCGAACCGTCCGGGCTGTCGAAGCCCAGACGCATCTTGGCGGTGACCGGAATGTGCGCGGGGACGGCACGACGGACGTGCTCGACGATCTGGTTGAGCAGCTCGGGTTCCTTGAGCAGGACCGCGCCACCACGGGATTTGTTGACGGTCTTGGCCGGGCAGCCAAAGTTCAGGTCAATCACTTCGGAACCCAGCTCGCAAGCCAGCGCGGCATTTTCCGCCAGGCACACCGGGTCGGAACCGAGCAGTTGCACACGCAGCGGCACACCGGAGGCCGTCCGGGCACCGTTGAGCAGCTCCGGGCCGAACTTGTGGAAATAGGCAGGCGTCAGCAACTGGTCGTTGACCCGAATGAACTCGGTCACGCACCAGTCAATACCACCCACGCGGGTCAGCACATCGCGCAGGATGTCGTCGACCAACCCCTCCATGGGCGCCAAAGCAATTTGCATGAAAAACACACTCGAGGAAAATCGTGCGGCAGTTTACTGGGTTTCAGCAATGAAAAGGTAAACCCCCTGTGTAGGAGCTGCCGCAGGCTGCGATCTTTTGATCTTAAAAAATCAAGATCAAAAGATCGCAGCCTGCGGCAGCTCCTACACAGAGATTGTGTCAGGCTGGGGTGAGTAGCGCCGGGCCATAGCCTTCGATGAACTCCGTCGGCATGCGCTTGGGTTTGCCGGTGGACAGCTCGATGCAGACGAACGTGGTTTGCGCGCGCAGCAACGTTGTATTGTCGCTGGGGCGGATCAGCTGGAAGTGCCGGGTCATTTTCAGGCGCTGGTCCCAATCGACGATCCAGGTCGCCAATTGCAACTCGTCGCCTTCATAGGCCGCTGCCAGGTAATCGATCTCGTGTCGCACCACCGCCATCGCCCGGTCCAGCCGCCGGTATTCGACCAGATCCAGGCCAAGGCGTTGGGAGTGGCGCCAGGCGCAGCGTTCGAGCCAGGTTACGTAGACTGCGTTGTTCGCGTGTCCCAGCCCGTCGATGTCCTCGGCGTCCACTTGCAGATCAATGATAAATGGCGTTTCCCGATCCCAGCCCATGCCCCACTCCCGGTCAGATGATTTCGACCGGGGCAGTGTAACGGAAGCTCAAGCGGATTGGCGTGATTGCAGACTGCGACCGGCCAGCAGTGATAACACGCCATCAATCACTCGGGGGTCGGCCAATACGCGCTGATGACCACCCTCCTTCAAGCGCAGCAAGCGACTGTCGAACCACGCTTCGTGGATCAATTCCGACTCGCTGACCGGGACGAAGTCATCATCTTCGGCGTGAACGATCAGGCCTGGCATATCGAGTTGATAGTGCGCGACATCCAGCATCGCAGCGCGCATGCCGACATCATTCTCGACTTGGCGAATGAACGCCGAGCGAGCCTTCGGTGGCAGCCCCACATAACGGGCGAAACCACGCAGCACGCCGAGAATCCGCGCCGGGGCGGCAATGCTCACCAGGGTTTCGGTGCGCAAACCCAACTGGACCGCGAGCATGGCACTGGCGCCACCCATGGAGTGGCCGATGACCGCTTGCAGCGGCGGCAGTTCGGAAGCGGCTTCAAGCATGGCGCGAGCAAACAGCACCACATTCGCCTCCCTGCCCGGTGAGCGGCCGTGGGCCGGACCATCCAGGGCGACGACCGAGTAACCGGCATCGACCAGCGCGGTGATGAGGCTGGCAAACTGCGTCGGCCGACCTTCCCAGCCGTGCATCAGCAGTACGGCTGGCCCCTGCCCCCAACGCAGCGCCGACAGGCCAAACCGCAGGGTTATGCGCTCGGATCGCGCCAGCAGCGGAAGTTCCCAGTCACGGGGCGGCAGGTCCCGCGGAGTCATGAAGGCCAGTCGCATTTTGCTAGCGACCAGTTTCGGGGCAAACCAGCCCAAGGTGCCATTAACGCCACGAACCCACTTTAACGCGCTCATCGCATTCTCCTCAGGCCGCAGCCTTCAGGGTCAACGCACTGCCGATTTGGCGGCGCGCAGTAATCGATCGGACAACTCTCCCGGCCCCAGCGCCCGCGCCAGAGCCAGCCCACCCACCATCAAGGCCATATCGGCCAGGGCTTTTTCGGTTTCTTCTGGACTGGCCGCCAACTGAGCGACCATCAATTCCATATGCTCATTCAGGGCGACACGAAACGCTTCCGGCAGCCGCCCCAGTTCGCCGACCGATGCCGGGATCGGACAGGCCGACTCGGAGGAGTCACGGTGCTTGCGCGACAGATAGAACGCGGCCACCAGCGCGCGACGCTCTTCACCGGTCAACTCCGCGTCCATGTCGGCAATCAGGTCGCGGCGGTGACCGAGCAATTGCTTGAACGCCTCGAGCATCATCGCGTCCTTGCTTTCGAAGTGTGCGTAGAAGCCGCCGACCGTCAGGCCCGCCGCACCCATCACTTCGCCCACGCTTGGCTCGGCCGGACCGCGCTGAATCAGCGCTGCGCTGGCAGCCTTGAGGATGCGCTCGCGGGTTTGAGCTTTTTTATCGTTCATCGTCGCCTCCGAATATTACGATTGAAATATTATTCTCATAATAAATTTTAGCAAGTCTTGGGTGTGACCGCTGGTCTGAAGAACAGTTTTTTTGGAAATGGAGGAATTTGGCCAAACGCCAGACAAACAAAAGGGCCATTCAATAATTGAATGACCCTTATAAATCCCGCAGAGCGGGTAATCGTGGCGTCCCCTAGGGGACTCGAACCCCTGTTACCGCCGTGAAAGGGCGGTGTCCTAGGCCACTAGACGAAGGGGACACAAACCCTTCTATACAACTGATCAGTGCTGAGAGCTGATCGATTCAAGGCCGGTGTGGCCAGACCTTGAACTGTAAAATTGGTGGAGCTAAGCGGGATCGAACCGCTGACCTCCTGCATGCCATGCAGGCGCTCTCCCAGCTGAGCTATAGCCCCGGATTTTTCGCCTCGCGGCGGAGCGACATCTTGCAACATCGCTTCTGTAAAACTGGCGTCCCCTAGGGGACTCGAACCCCTGTTACCGCCGTGAAAGGGCGGTGTCCTAGGCCACTAGACGAAGGGGACGCAAACCCTTCCATACAACTGATCAACGCTGAGTGTTGATCGCTTCAAGGCCGGTGTGGCCAGGCCTTGAAGTGTAAATTGGTGGAGCTAGACGGGATCGAACCGTCGACCTCTTGCATGCCATGCAAGCGCTCTCCCAGCTGAGCTATAGCCCCTCATCGTTGATGTCATCGCTGAGGACGGGGCGAATCTTAAGGGCGTATCGAAAGCCTGTCAAACTTATTTTTGAAATTTTTCAAAATTTTTTGTCGGCATAACAACCACTTACCGCCCTCCCCCCGGAAATTCGGGAGGTTTACACCCAACGCAGACCTGTAGGAGCTGCCGAAGGCTGCGATCTTTTGACGTTGGCTTTTGGAAGCAAGATCAAAAGATCGCAGCCTGCGGCAGCTCCTACAGGGTATCAAGAGCGTTTAGGCGATAGCGGCCAACAGCTTTTCCCACTCTTTGTTTTCTTTCTTCGACACACCGCCCAGCAGGTCGATGGCCTGGCGCAGACGGAACCGGGTCAGGTCCGGACCAAGGATTTCCATCGCATCAAGCACCGACACCGAGCTCGCCTGGCCGGTGATCGCGGCAAACATCAGCGGCATGGCATCACGCAGCTTCAACTCCAGGGATTCGACTACGGCCTGGATCGTCGCGGTGATGCTGTCCTTCTCCCACTGACGCAGGCTTTCGAGCTTCCACAGGATCAACTGCATCAACTGACGGACCTGATCACCCGACAGCTTCTTGGATTCGAACAGCTTGGCATCCGGATTCACGCCACCGGCAAAGAAGAACCCGGCCAGCGGTGCCACCTGGCTGAAGGTTTCGACCCGGCCCTGCACGTGCGGCGCGATCTTCATCATGTATTCGGCGTTGAACGCCCACTTCTGCACGCGCGCGGCGAACTCTTCCACCGGCAGGTCACGCAGCCATTGGCCGTTGAGCCAGGACAGCTTCTCGATGTCGAAGATCGGCCCGCCGAGGGACACACGCTTCAGATCGAAGTGGTCGACCATTTCCTGCAACGAGAACTTCTCGCGCTCGTCCGGCATCGACCAGCCCATGCGGCCCAGGTAGTTGAGCATCGCTTCCGGCATGAAGCCCATGCGCTCGTAGAACGTCACCGAGGTCGGGTTCTTGCGCTTGGACAGCTTGCTCTTGTCCGGGTTACGCAGCAGCGGCATGTAGCACAGCTCCGGCTGTTCCCAGCCGAAGTACTCGTATAGCAGGATCAGCTTCGGTGCCGATGGCAGCCACTCTTCGCCGCGCAATACATGGGTGATGCCCATCAGGTGATCGTCGACCACGTTGGCCAGGAAGTACGTCGGCAGGCCGTCGGTCTTCATCAGGACTTGCATGTCCATGCGGTCCCACGGGATTTCAACGTCGCCACGCAACATGTCCGGCACCACGCAGACGCCTTCACTCGGCACCTTCATGCGGATCACATGGGGTTCGCCAGCGGCCAGGCGACGGGCGACTTCTTCCTTGGACAGCAGCAACGCGCGGCCGTCGTAACGCGGGGTTTCACCGCGAGCCATCTGCTCGGCGCGCATCTGGTCCAGCTCTTCGGCGGTGCAGAAGCACGGGAAGGCATGCCCCATGTCGACCAGTTGCTGGCAATACTTCTGATAAATATCGCCGCGCTCGCTTTGCCGGTACGGACCGTGCGGGCCGCCGACGTCCGGGCCTTCGCTCCAGTCGATCCCCAGCCAGCGCAAGGCGTCGAAAATCTGCTGCTCGGACTCACGGGTCGAGCGCAATTGGTCGGTGTCTTCGATCCGCAGGATGAACTCACCGCCGTGCTGCTTGGCAAAGCAGTAGTTGAACAAGGCGATGTAGGCGGTACCTACGTGGGGATCCCCGGTAGGCGATGGCGCGATGCGAGTGCGGACGGTGGTCATGGCATGTCTCGAAAAGAAAAAAAAGCGAAGTTCAAACTAGGCGCGAATGGTAACAGGCGACAGCCGCCCGGCTCCAGCGAACAGGGCATTTAAGCCAAGGTTGCGTCTGTAACGCCCCTATGACGCGGTGAATGGCCGAATATCCGCCCATGGCATTTACCACTTATCGGCTGTATGCCAGATTTGCCTGCTGATAACTTCCCTTACAATTTCTCGACTACAGTTTGCCTCATGCCTGCCCAACTCAAGCGTCGCCTCTTTACATTCCTGCTGATGGTCCTGTTGATTGCCGGGGGCCTGTTTGCCCAGTGGTTCTTCAAGGGGCGCTTTTATGAAAGCACCGACAACGCTTATGTCCAGGGCGAGATCACCCGTGTGTCGAGCCAACTGGGCGCACGCATCGATCAGGTGCTGGTGCAGGACAACCAGCATGTCGAGAAAGGCCAGTTGCTGATCAAACTCGAAGGCGACGACTTCCGTCTCGCTGTCGACCGCGCCAATGCCGCCCTGGCCACCCGCCAGGCCGAGCGCCTGCAAGCCCAGAGCAAGCTGACCCAGCAGGCCAGCCTGATTGCCGCCAGCGAAGCGCAAGTCGCGTCCAGCCAGGCCAGCCTGGGCCGCTCGCAGATCGACCTGACCCGCGCCGAGACCTTGCGCAAACCCGGTTATGTCTCGGAAGAACGGGTGACCACCCTCTCTGCCGAATCCCACATTGCCCGCTCGCAAGTGGCCAAGGCCCAGGCCGACGCACAAAGTCAGCGCCAGCAAGTCAACGCGCTGACCGCCGAGATCAAACGCCTGGACGCGCAGATCGCCAACGCAAAAACCGACCTGGCCCAGGCCGAACTGAACCTGACCCGCAGCGAAATCCACGCCCCCATCAGCGGCCTGATCGGCCAGCGTGCCGCCCGCGAAGGCCAATACGTGCAGGCCGGTGCCTACCTGCTGTCGATCGTGCCGGACGAAGACATCTGGATTCAGGCCAACTTCAAGGAAACCCAGATCGGCCACATGCAACCCGGCCAGGAAGCCGAACTGACCTTCGACGCCTACAGCGACACGCCGATCAAAGCCCGTGTCGACAGCCTGTTCGCCGCCTCGGGCGCGCAGTTCAGCCTGCTGCCGCCGGACAATGCCACGGGCAACTTCACCAAAGTCGTGCAACGGATTCCGGTAAAACTGACCTTCGCCGCCGACAATCCATTGCGCGGCAAGATTCGTCCGGGCATGTCGGTGACCGCCAAGGTGAACATCAAGGATGCCCCTGCAGACGTCACCCCCAAAGTGAGCAGCAAAGACGCCGCCGACGATGGCCGGTGATCAACTGATCCGCCCGGTCGGCGAGCCGACCCGGCGGGACTGGATCGCGGTGATGAGCGTGATGCTCGGCGCCTTCATGGCGGTGCTGGACATCCAGATCACCAATTCCTCGCTCAAGGATATCCAGGGCGCGCTGTCGGCGACCCTGGAGGAAGGCTCGTGGATTTCCACCTCCTACCTGGTGGCGGAGATCATCATGATCCCGCTCACCGCCTGGCTCGTACAGTTGCTATCGGCGCGACGCCTGGCGGTATGGGTGTCCCTCGGGTTTCTCGCGGCCTCCCTGCTCTGCTCCATGGCCTGGAGCCTGGAGAGCATGATCGTGTTCCGCGCCCTGCAGGGGTTTACCGGCGGCGCGCTGATTCCGCTGGCGTTCACCCTGACCCTGATCAAGCTCCCGGAACACCACCGCGCCAAAGGCATGGCCATGTTCGCCATGACCGCCACCTTCGCGCCCTCCATCGGCCCGACCCTCGGCGGCTGGCTGACGGAGAACTGGGGCTGGGAATACATTTTCTACATCAACATCCCGCCCGGCCTGATCATGATCGCCGGCCTGATGTACGGCCTGGAGAAGAAAGAAGCGCACTGGGAATTGCTGAAAAGCACCGACTACGCCGGGATTCTCACCCTCGGCGTCGGGCTCGGTTGCTTGCAGGTATTCCTGGAGGAAGGCCATCGCAAGGACTGGCTGGAATCCAGCCTGATCGTGACCCTGGGCAGCATCGCGCTGGTCAGCCTGATCACCTTCGTCATCGTGCAGTTTTCCAAACCCAATCCGCTGATCAACCTCGGCATCCTCGGCAACCGCAACTTCGGCTTGTCCAGCATTTCCAGCGTCGGCATGGGGGTCGGGTTGTACGGCTCGATCTACCTGCTGCCGCTGTACCTGGCGCAGATCCAGAACTACAACGCCCTGCAGATCGGTGAAGTGATCATGTGGATGGGGGTGCCGCAGCTGTTTCTGATCCCGCTGGTGCCCAAACTGATGAAGTTCATCTCGCCGAAATGGCTGTGCACATTGGGCTTCGGGCTATTCGGGTTGGCGAGCTTCTCTTCGGGCGTGCTGAACCCGGACTTTGCCGGGCCGCAGTTCAATCAGATCCAGATCATCCGCGCCCTGGGCCAGCCGCTGATCATGGTCACCATCTCGCTGATCGCGACGTCCTACATCCTGCCCCAGGATGCAGGGTCGGCATCGAGCCTGTTCAACATCCTGCGCAACCTCGGCGGGGCCATCGGCATCGCCCTGCTCGCCACGCTGCTGGATGCGCGGACCAAGGTTTATTTCGATTACCTGCGTGAGTCCATCGTGCCGAGCAATCCACAGGTGGCCGAGCGCATTGCCTCGCTGACCGACCGGTTGGGCAGTGAAACGGCGGCACTGGGCAAGCTCAGCGAGATCGCGCATCAACAGGCGTCGATCATGGCCTACAACGATGCATTTCATTTTGTCGGGATCGCGCTGGGGATCAGCATGCTGGCGGTGTTGCTGACCCGGAAATTGCCGGCGGGGTTGAAGGCTGGGGAAGCACACTAATTGATACTTGCAGTGCCCTGACCGACCTCATCGCGAGCAAGCTCGCTCCCACAGGGATCACCTTGAACCTTGTGGGAGCGAGCTTGCTCGCGATGGCGGCCTGACAGGCACTGCAAATCTCAAACAGTGATCAACCGCTCGCGCAACTTGGTAATTTCGTCGCGCATCTGCGCCGCGGCTTCGAATTCCAGGTCACGTGCCAACTGGTACATCTTCTCTTCCAGCCCCTTGATGCGCTTGGCAATCTCACCCGGCGAGCGCAATTCGGCTTCGTACCTGGCGTTCTCTTCGGCGGCCTTGGCCATGCCTTTGCGCTTCTTGCTGCGCGAGCCGGGCACCGTGGCGCCTTCCATGATGTCGGCGACGTCCTTGAACACGCCTTTGGGCGTGATGCCATTGGCCAGGTTAAAGGCAATCTGCTTGTCGCGACGACGCTCGGTTTCGCCGATGGCCCGCTCCATGGAGCCCGTGATGCGGTCGGCATACAGAATCGCCCGGCCGTTGAGGTTACGCGCCGCCCGCCCGATGGTCTGGATCAGCGAGCGCTCGGAGCGCAGGAAGCCTTCCTTGTCGGCATCGAGGATCGCCACCAGCGACACTTCCGGCATGTCCAGGCCTTCGCGCAACAGGTTGATGCCCACCAGCACATCGAAGGTGCCCAGGCGCAGGTCGCGGATGATTTCGACCCGCTCCACGGTGTCGATGTCCGAGTGCAGGTAGCGCACGCGCACCCCGTGGTCGGCCAGATAGTCGGTCAAGTCTTCGGCCATGCGCTTGGTCAGCGTCGTGACCAGCACCCGCTCTTCCAGAGCGACACGCTTGGTGATTTCCGACAGCAAGTCGTCGACCTGGGTCAGTGCCGGGCGGATCTCGATTTGCGGATCCACCAGCCCGGTCGGGCGCACCACCATGTCAATCACGCGCCCGGCGTGCTCGGCTTCATAGTTGCCCGGCGTCGCCGAGACGAAAATCGTCTGCGGGCTGATGCTTTCCCATTCATCGAAACGCATCGGCCGGTTGTCCAGGGCCGAGGGCAGGCGGAAACCGTATTCGACCAGGGTTTCCTTGCGCGAGCGGTCGCCCTTGTACATGGCGCCCACCTGCGGAACGCTGACGTGGGATTCGTCGATCACCAGCAAGGCATCGGCCGGCAGGTAATCGTAAAGGGTTGGTGGCGCCGCGCCGGCTTCGCGACCGGACAGATAGCGCGAATAGTTTTCGATGCCGTTGCAGTAACCCAGCTCGAGGATCATCTCCAGATCGAAACGGGTGCGCTGCTCCAGGCGCTGGGCTTCCACCAGCTTGTTGTTGGAGCGCAGATATTCCAGGCGCTCCTGCAACTCGACCTTGATGCCTTCGACCGCGCCCATCAGGGTTTCCCGGGGCGTGACGTAGTGGCTCTTCGGGTAGAAAGTGAAGCGCGGCAGCTTGCGGATGACTTCGCCGGTCAGCGGATCGAAGGCCGACAGGCTTTCCACTTCATCGTCGAACAGTTCGATGCGGATCGCTTCGAAATCCGATTCCGCCGGGTGGATATCGATCACGTCGCCGCGCACACGGAAGGTCGCACGGGCGAATTCCATGTCGTTGCGGGTGTATTGCAGGTCGGCCAGGCGCCGCAGCAATTCACGCTGGTCGAGCTTGTCGCCGCGATCCACGTGCAACACCATCTTCAGATAGGTTTCCGGGCTACCCAGGCCGTAGATGCACGACACCGTGGTGACGATGATCGCGTCCTTGCGCTCGAGCAATGCCTTGGTCGCCGACAGCCGCATCTGTTCGATGTGGTCGTTGATCGAGGCATCTTTCTCGATGAAGGTGTCCGAGGACGGCACGTAGGCTTCGGGCTGGTAGTAGTCGTAGTAGGAAACGAAATACTCCACCGCGTTGTTCGGGAAAAACGCCTTGAACTCCCCGTACAACTGCGCCGCCAGGGTCTTGTTCGGCGCCAGCACCAGCGTCGGGCGCTGCACCTGGGCAATCACGTTGGCGATGCTGAAGGTCTTGCCCGAGCCGGTCACACCGAGCAGCGTCTGGTGCGCCAGCCCGGCCTCGATGCCCTCGACCATCAGGCGGATGGCTTCCGGCTGATCGCCGGCGGGCTCAAAACGGGTGACTAGCTGGAATTCAGACATGAAATACCTCTGGATCACTCTTGCCGGACAAACCGGCACGAACGAGAAAGACCGCAAACGACCGATGTCGCCCGAGGAAAAAACTGGATTGTGCTCAATGTGGAGCCGATTGCCAGCGCTTTCAAGGCAAACGTCCTGCATCACGCAAAACCTTTGCCGAGACCAATCGACTGACGGTCGATAAATAATCGGAAAAACTTGCCTTAAAAGGTCAATCGCCTGTCGCCAGCCATCGCCGATGGCCTCTATACTAGCTCCCCGTTTGTGCACCGCTCTAGTGCATTCGGCTGGAGCGCGACACGTCCCTCCACTCTCCATTCAGAGCCGCCGCAATAATGAGCCTGTTCTCCGCTGTCGAAATGGCACCACGCGATCCAATCCTGGGCCTCAACGAAGCATTCAACGCCGATACCCGTACCAACAAGGTCAACCTGGGGGTCGGTGTTTACTGCAACGAGGAGGGGCGAATTCCACTCCTGCGCGCCGTTGTCGAAGCCGAAACGATTCGCGCCGCTCAACACGTTTCCCGTGGCTACCTGCCAATCGACGGTATCGCCGCCTACGACCAGGCCGTGCAAAAGCTGCTGTTCGGCAATGATTCGCCACTGCTCGCCGCTGGCCGCGTCATCACCACCCAGGCCGTTGGCGGTACTGGCGCTCTGAAAATCGGTGCCGATTTCCTCAAGCAACTGCTGCCGAACGCTGTCGTGGCGATCAGCGACCCGAGCTGGGAAAACCACCGCGCCCTGTTCGAAACCGCCGGTTTCCCGGTGCAGAACTACCGCTACTACGACGCCGCGACCCACGACGTGAACCGTACCGGCATGCTGGAAGACCTGAACGCGCTGCCGAACGGCTCGATCATTGTGCTGCACGCCTGCTGCCACAACCCGACCGGCGTGGACCTGAGCCCGGCCGACTGGAAAAACGTCCTGGAAGTCGTTAAAGCCAAAGGCCACGTGCCGTTCCTCGACATGGCGTATCAAGGTTTCGGCGATGGCATCGACGAAGACGCCGCTGCCGTGCGCCTGTTCGCCGAGTCGGGCCTGACTTTCTTCGCATCCAGCTCGTTCTCCAAGTCGTTCTCGCTGTATGGCGAGCGCGTCGGTGCCCTGTCGATCGTCAGCGAATCGAAAGAAGAAAGCGCGCGCGTGCTGTCGCAAGTCAAACGCGTGATCCGTACCAACTACTCCAACCCGCCGACCCACGGTGCCAGCGTTGTCGCTGCCGTGCTGAACAGCCCGGAACTGCGCGCCCAGTGGGAAGCCGAACTGGCCGAAATGCGCCTGCGCATTCGTGGCATGCGCACCCAGATGGTCGACCTGCTGGCAAAAAAAGCGCCTCAGCGCGATTTCAGCTTCGTCGGTCGCCAGTGCGGCATGTTCTCCTACTCCGGCTTGAGCGTTGAGCAAGTTCATCGCCTGCGCAACGAGTTCGGCATCTACGCCCTGGACACCGGCCGCATCTGCGTGGCCGCGCTGAACCAGAGCAACATCGAGGTGGTGACGGACGCGATTGTCCAGGTCATCTGATTCAGCCTTGAAATGAAAAACGGGAAGCCTTCGGGCTTCCCGTTTTTTATGGACCATCGATATTCCCCTAGACTGAATCAGATCAACGTGTGGGAGCGGGCTTGCTCGCGAAAGGGCCAGCAGCTCCAACACCGATGTCTCAGTCAGATCGCATTCGCGAGCAAGCCCGCTCCCACAGGTTTGCGTACACCTGAATGACCTACGAGATCCCACATGAAAAACGATGACCTGCGCGCCGACCGCGATGACCTGGATGACCTGGATCACTTCATCCCCCGCGCCCCGGCCAAACGCGGCAACAACCTGGTAATGCAAGTCGCTGCGGGTGTATTCCTCGGCGGCCTGGCCCTGTGGCTGGTGCAATTGGGTGCCACAGCGCTCTACGCCAAACTGATGGTTGCCACCATTACCTTCGGCGGTTAAGCCAGTTCGGTCGCACGCTGACTGGCAGCGTCGTCGTAGGCGACATACAGCGATTCGGCGACCTGGCTCTTGATCGCCTTGGTGCTTTCCAGCCCCAGGACGAAACCTTCGGCCTTGCCACCCGCGCGGTTCAATGCTTCAGCGGTGCCGGCCTGAGTGATGGCGTCGAACAACTTTTCGGCATGGGGACCGACCCCCTTGGGCAGGCCGATCTGAGAGATGCTCATGGGTGCACCCCATGGTGTCGAGGCGGGAGGGGCAAATGATTCATGGTGCGTACCTTTTCGGCGAATGGCCGGCAGCGCGTGTCACCACTTCCGGGCGGCCATGGTAGACCTCTGGGGCGATCCTGGTAACCGCCAATCGCCGCTAAACCACCGCCCGTCCCGATAATTCGCTCCAATCGTTATTCGATGCTTGACTTCTCTTTTTGAATCAGTAAGATACGCGCCATTCCGCGATAGCTCAGTTGGTAGAGCAAGTGACTGTTAATCACTGGGTCCCTGGTTCGAGTCCAGGTCGTGGAGCCAGACAGCAACACCGAAAAGCCCCTGAATCGAAAGATCCAGGGGCTTTTTTGTGGCCGATACAAATATCAAAAGATCGCAGCCTGCGGCAGCTCCTACACAGGCTGCGATCTTTTGATCCATAAAAAAAGCCGATCTGTCCATTCAACAGATCGGCCCCTTTTTCAGTCGCTGCGAACGTCAGACATGCTCACTGCTTTTCGCATGCACCGCGTGTGGCTCGCCATGCCCGTGGTCCACCTCAACCACCGGAATCTCCTTGCCGTCGCAATCGTGCAGCTTGCCGTCGCTGAAGTAGTCCCCTTCGCGCAACGCCGCCAGATCCTGATAACGCAGCACCCGCTCGGTACCGGCCGCAAACACCGATTGCTGGTCGGAGTTACCGGCAGTGAGGTGGTTGAAGGTCAGGTTCAACACGATGGCCATGATCGCCGACGAACTGATGCCCGAATGGAAAATGGTCGCGAACCAGCTTGGGAAGTGATCGTAGAAGCTCGGTGCCGCGATCGGGATCATGCCGAAGCCGATCGAGGTGGCAACGATGATCAGGTTGACGTTATTGCGGTAGTCGACCTTGGACAGGGTCCGAATGCCGCTGGCCGCGACGGTGCCGAACAGTACGATGCCGGCGCCGCCCAGTACGGAGGTCGGCACGGCGGCGATGACCCGGCCCATGAAGGGCAGCAGGCCGAGGAGCACCAGGAACAGACCGCCAGTGGCGACCACATAGCGGCTCTTGATGCCGGTAACCGCCACCAGCCCGACGTTCTGGGCAAAGGCGCTCTGGGTGAAGGAACCGAAGATCGGCGCGAACATGCTCGACAGCATGTCGGCGCGCAGGCCGTTGCCCAGGCGCTTGGAGTCGACCTTGGTGCCGATGATCTCACCGACGGCCAGAATGTCGGCCGAGGTCTCCACCAGCGTCACCATCACCACGATGCACATCGACAGGATCGCAGCGAAGTGGAAGGTCGGCATGCCGAAGTGGAACGGCGTCGGGAAGCCGAACATCGGGCCCTGGGTCACGGACGAGAAATCCGCCATGCCGAGGAACACCGCGATCACCGTACCGACGACCATGGCCAGCAGGATCGACAGGCGGGAGATGGTCGCACTGCCGATTTTGCTCAGCAGCAGCACCAGCACCAGCGTCACCGCCGCCAGACCGATATTCGCCATGCTGCCGAAATCCGGTGCGTGGCTGTTGCCGCCCATGGCCCAGCGCGCGGCTACCGGCATCAGCGTCAGGCCGATGGTGGTAATCACGATACCGGTCACCAGCGGCGGGAAGAACTTGGTGATACGCGAGAACACCGGGGTTATCAGCAATCCGATCAGGGACGCCGCTATAACCGCCCCCAACACCGACTGGAACCCGCCCTCCCCGCCACTGCTGACAATCGCCACCATGGTCGCGACACCGGAGAAGGATACGCCCTGCACCAGCGGCAACTGACAACCAAAAAACGGTAGACCCAGGGTTTGCAGCAGCGTTGCCAGTCCCCCCGCAAACAATGAAGCAGCAATCAACAAACCGATGTCCGCTGGCGAGAGCCCGGCCGCCTGGCCGATGATCAATGGCACAGCGACGATACCGCCATACATGGTCAGAACATGTTGCAGGCCATAAGCCATATTCGCGCCGATCCCTAGGTTTTCGTCCTCGGGCCGTTGGTGTGAAACATGGGGCGTTTTCATGGTAGGGGGTTCCCTGGTTTTTGTTATGCGCACACTGTATGCAAGACATAGGACAAATGTCTATAGAGTTGTATACAACTTATCAGTCACAAAATGGATACTTGTCCATTTCCGCCTGATAGGCCCCCTCCCGGCTCCGCAAAAAACCTTGAAATACATCCCTCGCTGCCTCCCCCCGAGTGCTGACTAGTCTTTTGAATTCCTGGCGACCATCGGTAAGACTCGCCTCTTTCATATACATATAAAGTATGCATAATGAAGTCATTCGACATTCAGTTCCACAAGGCAAAGAACGCAGCCAACAAACTCAAGCACCAAGGCATCAGCCTCGCAGAGACTGAACCGGTGTTCCATGACGAACGAGCGCTGACCATCGAGGACCACCACGACGAACAACGCTGGATCACCCTGGGGCTGGATGCCAAAGGCCGTTTGCTGGTCGTCGCGTACACCTACCGCGATCCGAATTTCGTTCGAATCATTTCCGCGCGCATCGCCACCAAAAACGAGCGCCGTCAGTATCTGGAGACATGACCGATGAAAGACGAATACGACTTCAGTGACGCCAGGCGCGGGGCCGTGGCGCCCGCCAAAGGCAAGACCCGCATTACCATCATGCTCGATGACGCTGTTATCGAAGCGGCCCGGGCCCTTGCAGAACACGAGGGGTATGGCTACCAGACGGCGATCAACAATACGTTGCGCCGGGCCCTGCTCAACGAAGGCAAGACGGCAAAACTGAAACAAACCCTCACGCCTGCCGAACTCAAGGGCCTGGAGCAGAAACTGGCAGAGGCCTTGCGCGAAATTCAACGGGTGATGGCGCCGGGTGTTCGGCCCTGAAACACAAAGGACCGATCTATCTGACCCGCCCTTTGTGATGTCTGCGATCAGCCCATTATTGCGGCGCTGCGATCAATCGCTCCAGCGTCCTCGCCAAATGCGCCTGCTCCGGTACGCGGATGCCGAACTCGCTGTCCAGCAACCCAACCAGTTGCTGCACATCCGTCACCTCCCGCCGCTCGCTGTCATGGCCGATCCGGTGAATGGCGAAGCTACCGTTGTTGAGCGTACGGCGCCAGCCCTCCCCGGTGCGCGCCACCATCAACTGCCTGGCGAAGGTCGACTCGGGGTGGGTCGAGACGTACCAGTTGCCCACAGCAAAATCGATATCTTCCTGGCGTTGCAGGTCGAAGATGTACATCGCTCGCCATTCACCGGCCACATTGGCGCGCAGGGTAAAACCGTCGACGTGCAGGTCGATGCGATACGGCTCGTGCGGGGTGAGCTGTTCGGCGCGGGAATCGAGCAGCAGTGGCGCGGTCGGCACCATGCCGCCAAAGCCGACGTCGGTGATGTAGCGTACGTCATCAATGATGACCAGGCTCAGGCGATGGGTCCGGGCCGTCCAGGCACCCTCCAGCTGCCCCATCACCACCCGACCGCTGATGGCGCGGGCGTCGAAACCCAATTCCTGAAGCAAGGCCAGAAACAACTTGTTGAGTTCGTAGCAGTAACCGCCACGACCCGCGTGCAAGACCTTCTGCTCGATGGACGGCAGGTCGATCAGCACCGGTTCGCCGGATAACGTGGTGAGGTTCTCAAACGGGAAAACCCCGGTATGACGCAGCTGCAGTTGGCGCAAGGTTTCCAGGGTCGGTGCCGGGGGTGCATCGAAGCCCAGGCGTTGCAGATACAAAGCACGGTCAGTCAGGCGTGGCTCGCTCATCGTTCAATCCTTTTGCACGCAAGCGGCGGATTGCTCCGCCAATGGTCGCTATGTATACGGGATCAGGCACGGCCACCGACAATTGATTTAGCCAATCACCCGTCATGAAAAACTCAACGCCGCTTGCGCGCCCCTAATTGAATCCAGGTCGGCGCATGGTCGCTGGCGTGGGGCTCATTGCGCACCCAGGCATCCACCCCGGCGTCTTGCAGATACGGGCTCAGGACCGGGTTGAGCAGCAGATGATCAATGCGCAGACCGGAGTTTTTCTGCCAGTGCTGGCGGAAGTAATCCCAGAATGTGTAGAGCCGATCCTGCGGATGCAAATGCCGCAATGAATCGGTCCAGCCCTGGTCCAGCAACCGCTGGTAGCACTCGCGGCTCTGCGGTTGCAGCAAGGCGTCCTTGAGCCATGAGCGCGGGTTGTAGATGTCCAGGTCGGTGGGCACCACGTTGTAGTCGCCCGCCAGCACCACCGGATGTTCACTGCCTTGAAGTGTCTGCGCATGACGGATCAGTCGCTCGAACCATGCCAGCTTGTACTCGAATTTCGGCCCCGGCTGCGGGTTGCCGTTGGGCAGATACAGGCAACCCACCAGAACCCCGTGGACCGCGGCTTCCAGATAACGACTGTGGTTGTCGCTGTCATCGCCGGGCAACCCGCGTCGGCTCTCCAGCGGCTGCGCATCCCGCGCCAGGATTGCCACGCCGTTCCATGACGCCTGACCCTGCCAGATAGCGCCGTAGCCGAGCGCCTCAAGCTCGGCAGCCGGGAATGCGCTGTCCACAGCCTTCAATTCCTGCAAGCAGGCGATGTCCGGTTTTTCCCGCTCAAGCCAGGCCAGCAGGTTGGGCAGCCGGGCGCGCAGGCCATTGACGTTGAACGTGGCGATCCGCAGCTTCTTCATGAATGGACACTCCTGAGGACGAGGTGCCTGACGTGTGACACCTGCCCTTTTCGGTGGTTGCATCCGTGGTCCCGGGGCGGCAGCACATTGAGCGCAAGCTGGTTGATTCGAGGGTGTCCGCAAACTTCCCACCCGACACAGATCAACTGTGGGAGCGGGCTTGCTCGCGAATGCGCAGTGTCAGCCAACATCAATACTGAATGGGTCGACGTCTTCGCGAGCAAGCCCGCTCCCACGGGGTTCGAGGGTGTACGCAATTTCCCGCCCGGCACAGATCAACTGTGGGAGCGAGCTTGCTCGCGAAGGCAATCTGTCTGTGACATTGATGCCAAATGTGCCACCGCTTTCGCGAGCAAGCCCGCTCCCACAAGGTTCTCGCTGGCCATGGATCGGTGGCCCACCAGGGCCCCGCGCCACTCGTCAACCGGATCGGCCCCCACCTCGTGCCCTGTCACACTAATACCAGGTAACGACTCATCCTGGAGACGACCATGATGAACATAAAAATCACTTCGCTGCTCATGGCCGCATGGTTGTCGGCTACGTCCGTGGCCACCTTTGCGGCGTCCGGCGAGGGTCCTGGGGCGACCGGTACGGCACCCGGCGCCACCCGCAGTTCAACCATGCTGCCAGACAGCAACAGGCCCAGCGATTCCTCAAGTAATAACGGGCGCGCAAAGAGCCCCGGCTCGACAATGGGCAGCACCGGCGTCAATGGTCCGGGCAGTGGCGCGGGCGGTGGCACCGGTGCGCCCGGCGGCGGAACCGGCGGTGCTGGCGGCGGGACCGGTAGCTGGACAGGCAAAAGCGGCCAATGACACTACCGGCAGCAAAAGCACTTCAACGATCGGAGCGCATCAATGCCTCGCCACCACCGGCCATCGACAACGTAGCCACGCGGTTCCGTCCCGAATGCTTGGCTTGATACAACGCCGCATCCGCCCGCTGGACAAACACGTCCATGCTGTCCCGCCCCGAGGGCACGAACGAATAGCAACCCAGGCTGACCGTCACGTAGCCATTGGGTGAGCCGGTGTGAGTGATGTTCTTGTCGATGACTCTGCGACGGATCTGCTCGGCAATCGTCATGGCGCCGTGGATGTCGGTGTCGGGCAGCAGAACAGCAAACTCTTCACCGCCGTAGCGCACCGCCAGATCGGCCTTGCGGTGGCAGCAACTCTTCAGCGCGCGTGCCACTTCGGCCAGGCAGTGATCCCCCACTACGTGGCCGTAGGTGTCGTTGTAGCGTTTGAAGTAATCGATATCGAGCATGATCAGGCTCAAGGGGCTTGCCTGCCGGGCACCGCGCCCGAACTCGATGTCCATCGCCCGCTCGAACAACCGGCGGTTGGCCAGGCCGGTCAGGCTGTCATGCGTGGCGATCAGCTCCAGTGCTTGCTGGGCCCTGCGCAAATCCGACTCGACCCGCTCACCCACGCGCACCTGATGAATGAACACCCAACCGAACAACCCCACGCCCAGCAACACCAGGGCAACGATGAGGCTGGAGCGGAATGCCGTGTCGTACCAGCCCGCGAGAATGGATTCCGTGGACGACGCCGCGGTGACCACCAGTGGATACGCCTCCAGTTGTCGGTAACCGTACAGGCGCGTCACACCGTCGATGACGGACGTGAACATCGCATTGCCGGAAGTGGCCTGTGGCAGGGACTTCTGGAAAATCTCGCTCTGGGCCAGGGATGCGCCGATCTGCGCCTCCACAAAAGGTCGACGCGCCAATAGCGTGCCATCGGTCAAGCCGAGAAACATCGAGCCGTTGTCGTCGAGACTGAAGCTTTTGAAGAACTGGTCGAAGTACGACATCTTGATGCCGGCCAGCAATACGCCCTGGAAATACCCGTTCCTGTCGTTGACTCGTTTGGAAACAGGGATGATCCACTCGCCGTTTTCCCGGCTGCGGATGGCCGGGCCGATATGCGCCACCGACGATACGTTCTGCTGGTGATACTTGAAGTACTCGCGATCCGCGACCCCGGTACCCCGGGGCAGGTTTTCAAACGAGGTCACCACCCACTGGCCCTTCTGGTCGAACAACAGGATGCCGTGCAATTGATCCAGTGCCAGCACCCGCCGGGCAAAGGTCTGCTGCAAGCGGGGTCGCATGTCCTGGCCGAAACCGTCGACCTGAATCCAGTCCACCAGGCTGGTCAGCACCAGGTCAGCCTTCATGAAGGTGTCTTCGGCTTGCTGCGCCATGGCCCGCGTCAGGTTCGAAGACGCCACTTGCGCCAGGCTCAGGTCATGGCGACGGGACTGCTCCAGTTGCAGGTAGAGCAAACCGCACAGGCACAGACACACCGTGGCAATGAACAACACCGCGGCCTTGCGCAGCGGTATGCGTTTCAATGCAACGCCAGGGGCGTGGTCCGGGTTGTCAAAGCGCGTGGGCAAAAGTTCATCCTGTCGGGGGCAAGGCATGGGCAACGGCCCAAAGCCCTCAGTTTTTGTGGGCCGTAGTTTACGGGGTTATCCACGACAAAGGGGCAACCACTTGCCCGGCGGTCTCCCCCCTGCCCGGTGGTGCTGCAAACATGACCCAGGGCAGCACTGCCTGTGCGTCAACGAGCTACGATTAGACTGACCTCCATACAGGGAATCGACATGAGCAAGGCAGACGAACTCGCCGAAAAATTGAAACAGACAGGGCTGACCAGCGCGGATCAGGCGATCGATGGCTGGCCGGGCCAGGTCTACGAATTGTATCAACGGATAGAGCACTGGCTGCTGCCCTTGACCGAAGCGGGCCTGGTCCTGCGGCGCAACGCCACCCATGTGCACGAAAGTCATGCCGATGGTGACGCTTACGATTACGCCATCGAGCAGTTGGTGATCTCCGGCAACGGGCACAGCATGACCTTTGACCCGGTTGCACGCTTCACCGCCGATGGCGAGGGGCGCGTCGAGATTCACTCCCAAGGCAACGAGTTCGCCCTGTTGCGCACCGTGGACGAACACGGCGAAACACACTGGTGGCTACAAACGATCGAGCAAGCCACAGCGCAACTGGATGCGGTGGCGCTGACAGAAAGCGATCTGCTTGTCGTGGTGCAACAAGGGTTGGCGCTTTAGGTGGGTGCCACAGGGCTGGGGAAACTGTAGGAGCCAGCTTGCTGGCGATGGGCTCGAATGCGCCGCGTTTATCCAGCTCACCCGCGGTATCGTTAACGTCCATCGCTGGCAAGCCAGCTTCCACAAAGGACCGTGCCCACGCTGAAACTGTAGGAGCCAGCTTGCTGGCGATGGGCTCGAATGCGCCGCGTTTATCCGGATCACCCGCGTTATCGTTAACGTCCATCGCTGGCAGGCCAGCTCCTACAGGGGACCGCGTTTATCCGGATCACCCGCGTTATCGTTAACGACCATCGCTGGCAGGCCAGCTCCTACAGGGGACCGCGTTTATCCGGATCACCCGCGTTATCGTTAACGTCCATCGCTGGCAGGCCAGCTCCTACAAGGGGCCATGCCCACGCCGAAACTGTAGGAGCCAGCTTTGGTTACTGTTGGTTCCGCCCCGTCACCACCAGCGGGATCTCTGCCTGACGCAAGTCCAGCGGAGGCAATTTCGTCGGCTGACTCAAGCCCTGCAACACCCGGGCATCGTAATCATAAATGTCCGGCTTGAACGTCACCCGCCCGTCAGTGCTCAGGTCCACGGTCCAGTAGGCCAGCAGCACCGGCACCTTCACCGGCAGCTGGATATTCTCGGTCCTGCCATTGGCCAACTGCTTTTGAATCCCGGCACTGTTCCAGCGCACCGGGTCGTTGAACAACAACTCGACCAGTTGCAGCGGGTTTTCCACGCGGATGCAGCCCGAACTGGTGGCCCGGACCGTCTTGGCAAACAGCTCGCGGTGCGGCGTGTCATGCAGGTAGATCGCATAGTCATTGGGGAAGCGGATCACCACCTGCCCCAACGAACTGTCGGGGCCGGCATCCTGACGCAGGCGGATGCCTCGCGGGTTGCTCCAGTCAACGTCCGAGGGATCGAGCACATTGCCTTCGCGATCGAGCACACGAATTCGGTTGGCCGCCAGATAGCCCGGATCGTTCTGGACTTTCGGAATCACGTCCTGCTTGAGGATGGTCGGCGGCACGGTCCAGGTCGGGTTGAACGTGATGTAGGTGATTTCGGCCTGGAACACCGGCGTACTGCGCACCGGCTTGCCGACCTGCACCCGCGAACGCCAGATCGGCAGACCGTCGCGGTACATCGCCACCTTGTAGCCGGCGATATCGACGATCACGAACGTGCCCTGAAGTTTGTACAACAGCCAGCGGGCGCGCTCCATGTTGACCCGCACCTGATCGATCCGCGCCTCGACCGGCACATTCAGCGCCGCCAGCGTCGCCGCCCCCGCCACGCCATCGGACCCCAGGTATTGCTCGGTCTGATACTTCTTCACCGCAGCGATGACCTTGTCGTCGTACACGGCTTTTTTCGCCAGGTGCGGGTCCAGGTACCCGCCCGCCACCAGGCGCGCACGCAATTGAGTGACCGCCACCCCGTCCATGCCGGGCTTGAGCGATTGACCTTCGGTGACTTTCGGCCAGCCACCCGCATCACGCACCTGGCGCAACCGGGCCAGGCCTTCACGTAAATTGCGGTAAATCTCTTCCTGAGGAGGCGCATCGGCGAATGCACGTGCCACGTCATGGGCATCGAGGGCGGCGAACAGGTTGTTCATGTCCTCGCGGGCATTGCCGCCGGCAGGATCGAAATTCCAGTGAATGTCCAGCCGCGACGGATCGACCTTACCCCGGCGCAGTTGCAACAGCGCGGTGATGAAGGTGCGGGTGGCCGCCATGTCGAACATCGCCCGTTGTGCCGTGGAAGGCATGGCGGCCACCAGCGACTCATGGGCCTGGGCCAGTTCGGTGATGCGGAAATCCGCCGGGTTCAGGCCGTCGATCCGGGTGTCTTCAAGGCTCTTGAGTAACTGCACCACATCATGATCGTCTGTCCATGCGGCGCGATAGTTGCGATGCATATAGAAATCCAGCACCACCCGGCTGACGTCCACACGCTGGTTGCGCTTTGCCGTGAGTAACGGCGGAAAGGCCGAACGCAGCGGTTCCAGCGTTGCCTGAATCGCCTGGCCGACCGCATCGTGGGGCGCCGCGGCATCGCTTAGGCTGCTCGCGGCAGATACCGGCTCAATCGGCGAAGTTTGCGCAAAGGCTGCACCGCTGATCAGAAAGCCCATAAAAAACATGCGGCTTATGACGAATGACCTTGTTAATTGCACCATGGATAATCCTTAATCCCCCGATTCAACGGCGCCAGCTTTGCGCGCGCTGCTAGACTCGAAATTATCATGATGAGACCCGACTATGGCGCTAAACCGCTCTGGCCTTTTATTTGCCATATTACTGACGTGCCTTTCAGTAACGTCAGCCTACGCCGATTCGCTTGAAAACGCGCTGGTCAAAGCAGCACCAGGCGCCGACGCCAAAGTGATTGCCCTGGCCGTTCGCGCCACCCAATGCAGCCGTGCCCAAGGCGTCGCCCCAGCCCAAAGACTGGCGGTGATCGATTACTCCCTGCCTTCGACTGAACAACGCCTGTGGGTCTTCGACCTTAAACGGCGCAAGTTGCTGTTTCACGAACTGGTCGCCCATGGTCGCAACAGCGGCGAGAACATGGCGACGCTGTTCTCCAACCGCAACGAAAGCCACGCCACCAGCCTCGGCCTGTTCCGGACCCAGCAAAGCTATCTCGGCCAGAACGGTTACTCGCTGCGCATGGAAGGCCTGGAGCCCGGCTTCAACGACAACGCCTTTGACCGGGCCATCGTCATTCACGGAGCGCCCTACGTCAGCCCGGTGCTGGCCCGCGCCAATGGCCGCATCGGCCGCAGCCTGGGTTGCCCGGCCGTCAGGCCGGCGATTGCCCATCGGCTGATTGATTCGATGAAGGACGGCCAGTTGTTGTTTTCCTACTACCCGGACCAGCGCTGGTTGAAGTCGTCCTCCTACATCAACTGCGGCGACACCGTGGCCTCAAGGGAAAAGTCCACTTCAAGCCAGAAAGCGTCATCCAACCTGTCAAAACTGTAATCTTCGCCTCAGCCTGCTGAAAGGCACCGCCCGCTAGCCTCGTCGACAAGTTCAACAGGCTGACGGGCGGAACACACGGCATGCACTCCCACACTTCAAGACGCACCTTCGTCAAAGGCCTGGCCATCGGCGGGCTCTTCGGCGGCCTCGGGTTATGGCGCACGCCGGTCTGGGCGATCAGCAGTCCCGGCGAACCGCAGGTGTTGGCCGGCAATGAGTTCGACCTGTTCATCGGCGAGTCCCCGGTCAACTTCACCGGCACCCCGCGCACCGCACTGACCATCAACGGTGGCATTCCCGGCCCGCTGCTGCGCTGGCGTGAAGGCGATACGGTGACGCTGCGGGTACGCAACAGACTCAAGGACAGCACCTCCATTCACTGGCACGGCATCTTGCTGCCGGCCAACATGGACGGCGTGCCGGGCCTGAGTTTCAAGGGCATCGAGCCGGGCGGCCTGTACGTCTACCAGTTCACCGTGCGGCAGAACGGCACCTACTGGTATCACAGCCATTCGGGGTTCCAGGAGCAATCCGGCGTCTACGGTCCGCTGGTGATCGACGCCAAGGACCCGGAGCCGTTCCAGTACGACCGCGACTACGTGGTGATGCTCAGCGACTGGACCGACGAAGACCCGGTCGGCCTGATGAAGACGCTGAAAAAACAGTCCGATTACTACAATTTCAACAAACGCACCGTGGGCGACTTCATCCACGACGTCAGTAAAAAAGGCTGGGGGGCGACCGTCGCCGATCGCAAAATGTGGGCCGAGATGAAGATGAACCCCACCGACCTGGCAGACGTCGGCGGCGCCACTTACACCTACCTGTTGAACGGCCAGGCGCCGGACATGAACTGGACCGGGGTGTTCCGCCCGGGGGAAAAGCTGCGGCTGCGCTTCATCAACGGCTCGGCCATGAGTTACTTCGACGTGCGCATTCCCGGCCTGAAAATGACCGTGGTCGCCGCCGATGGCCTCTATGTCAAACCGGTGAGCGTCGACGAATTTCGCATTGCCGTGGCGGAAACCTTCGACGTTATCGTCGAACCGACCGAAGCGGCCTACACCCTGTTCGCCCAGGCGATGGATCGCACCGGCTACGCACGCGGCACCCTGGCGGTGCAGGCGGGACGGGTAGCGCCGCTGCCGGCACTGGACCCACGCCCCCTGGTGACCATGGATGACATGGGCATGGCCAGCATGGACCACGGCAGCATGGCGGGCATGGATCACAGCAACATGGCCATGGGCGACATGCCCGGCATGCAGTCCCACCCGGCCTCGGAAACCGACAACCCGCTGGTGGACATGCAAGCCATGTCCACCTCAGCAAAACTCGACGACCCCGGCATGGGCCTGCGCAACAATGGGCGCCGCGTGCTCACCTACTCCGACCTGCGCAGTACCTTCGAAGACCCGGACGGCCGTGAGCCCGGCCGTACCCTCGAGCTACACCTGACCGGGCACATGGAAAAATTCGCCTGGTCGTTCAACGGTGTGAAGTTCTCTGATGCAGAGCCCCTGCGCCTCAAGTACGGCGAGCGGCTGCGGATCGTGCTGGTCAACGACACGATGATGATGCACCCCATCCACCTGCACGGCATGTGGAGCGACCTCGAAGACGAGAACGGCGAGTTCATGGTGCGCAAACACACCATCGACATGCCACCGGGCTCCCGACGCAGCTATCGGGTCACGGCCGATGCGCTCGGCCGCTGGGCCTATCACTGCCATCTCCTGTACCACATGGAAATGGGCATGTTCCGTGAAGTTCGCGTGGAAGAATGAGGCGCACCCCATGATTCGATTCACCCCGATTTTTTTCGCACTCGTGACCTCGACGGCGATGGCCGCCAGCGACGGCATGCAAGGCATGGATCACAGCCAGATGGATCATGGCCAGATGCAAGGCATGGATCACAGCCAGATGGACCACAGCCAGATGCAGAGCATGGACGAGGGCCAGATGCAGCCCGCTGCCCCCAGCGAAAGCCGTACGCCGATCCCGGTGCTGACCGATGCCGATCGCGCGGCGGTGTATGTCGATCCCGCCGGCCACCATGTGCACGACAACACACTCAATTCGTTTTTCCTCGCCGACAAACTCGAGTGGCAGGACGCCGATGACGGCAGCACCCTGGCCTGGGACTTATCCGGCTGGGTCGGCGGCGATATCGATCGCCTGTGGCTGCGCTCCGAAGGCGAGCGCACCAACGGCGTGACCGAGGACGCGGAAATCCAGGCCCTGTGGGGCCACGCGATTTCCCCGTGGTGGGACGTGGTCAGCGGCGTGCGCCAGGATTTCAAACCCGGCGCCCCGCAAACCTGGGCCGCCTTCGGCGTGCAAGGCATGGCGCTGTACAACTTCGAGGCCCAAGCCACGGCCTTCATCGGCGAAGGCGGCCAGAGCGCCGTGCGGCTGGAGGGCGACTACGACATCCTGCTGACCAACCGGCTGATCCTGCAGCCGACCGTCGAACTCAACGCCTACAGCAAAAACGATCCGCAACGGGGCATCGGCGCGGGGCTGTCCAACACCGAGGCGGGCTTGCGCCTGCGCTACGAAATCCGCCGGGAATTCGCGCCTTACCTCGGCGTGACCTGGAACCGCACCTACGGCAACACCGCCGACTACGCCAACGACGAAGGCGAGGACCGCAGCGAAGCCCGCCTCGTGCTCGGTGTTCGGATGTGGTTCTGAACAGACTCACCCATAACCAACAACAGCCGCTTCAAGCGGTAAAGGACCTTGCATGCGCCTCATCAAACCCACCGCCGTCGTTATCGCGTTACTCAGCGGTCTGCTCATGAGCACCCTCGCTCAAGCCCACCCCAAACTGCTCGCCTCCACCCCAGTGGAAGGCGCAGAAGGTGCGCCGCCCGACAAGATCGAACTGCACTTCTCCGAAAACCTCGTCACCCAGTTTTCCGGCGCGAAACTGCTGATGACCGAAATGGCCGGCATGGCCCACGCCCCGATGCCGGTCAAGGCCAAGGTCAGCGGCGGCAGCGATCCGAAAACCATGCTCATTACCCCGACAACACCTTTGACTGCCGGTACCTACAAGGTCGAATGGCGTGCGGTGTCGTCGGACACCCACCCGATCACCGGCAACGTCACCTTCAAAGTGAAATGATCGATGAGCGACTCGGCCAACGTCGTTCTGCGGTTTGTGTTGTATGTGGATTTGATGCTGTTGTTTGGCGTGGCGCTGTTCGGGCTCTACAGCTTTAAAGGACAGGAACGCCTATCCGGAACGGTGCTGCCCTTTCGCCGGTTGTTGACGGGAACTGCCGGGTTCGGTGCACTGCTGTCCATCGCCGGCATGGTGCTGATGGTCCGCGCCATGAGCGGCGAATCAGACATAGCCGAGCTAGGCCCTCACCTCGAGATGATGCTGTTCGAGACAGACGTCGGGATGGCCTGGGCCGTGCGGATGATTGCGTTGGCGGTCGCAGGCCTGGCGGTAATGCTCAACCCACGCGCCCCCGGCCTCAGCCTGGTGATCGCCAGCACCGCTGGCGGCATCGCCCTCGCCAGCCTGGCCTGGAGCGGGCATGGCGCCATGGACGAAGGCAGCCGTCGTTACTGGCACTTCACCACAGACATCCTGCACCTGCTGGTAGCGGGCGCCTGGCTCGGCGCGTTGCTGGCGTTTGCGTTGATGGCGCAACCCCGGGCCCTGCAAACCGAAGCACACATACGCTTGCTGGCTCACGCCGTCAGGCGATTTGAATTTGTCGGTGCACTGGTCGTCGTGATCATCACCGTGACGGGCGTAGTGAACTACCTGTTCATCGTCGGGCCGAGACTCGATGAGGTTTTACTCAGTCACTACGGAATCCTGCTGACGATCAAAGTGCTGCTGTTTGCCGGGATGCTGGTGTTGGCGGCGCTGAACCGCTTTCATCTTGGCCCCTTGCTGGAGCGGTCATTGCGCGAGGGCCAGTATCGCGTGGCAGCCCATGCACTTCGACGCAGCGTGGTGGTGGAAATGGCCGCGGCGGTTTTGATTGTGGGGTTGGTGGCGTGGTTGGGGACGTTGAGTCCGGAAGTGGAATGAGGCATCTTCAAGGGGCATTGATTTTTCACACCGGTGAAAGTTTCACTACACTCCCCCTTTCAAAACCACTCCAGCACAAAAGCCCGATATCAATGACGAAAATCAACAGAGCAATGATGCTCGGCGGCTTGCTCGCACTCTCCCTTGGCGCCCAGGCAGAACCTTCGCATCTGGACAGCGTCATGCAACAGGGACAACTGCGCGTTTGCACCACCGGCGACTACAAGCCCTACACCCTCAAGGCCGAGGACGGCGCGTATTCCGGCATCGACATCGCCATGGCCCACGCCCTGGCCGACAGCTTGGGCGTCAAGGTCGAGTGGGTGCCCACCACCTGGAAAACCCTGATGCCCGACATGCTCGCCGGCAAGTGCGACATCGCCATGGGCGGCATCTCGGTCACTCTGGAACGGCAGAAAAAAGCCTTCTTCAGCAACATCCTGGACGTCGACGGCAAAATCCCGCTGGTGCGTTGCGAAGACCAGGCGCTGTACCAGACTGTCGAACAGATCAACCGGCCCTCGGTTCGCCTGGTCGAACCCGCCGGCGGCACCAACGAAGCGTTCGTCCACGCCTACCTGCCCCAGGCGCAATTGCAGCTGCGCGATAACCTGAGCATCTTCCAGGAACTGCTGGATAAAAAGGCTGACGTGATGATCACCGATGCGTCGGAGGCGCTGTACCAACAGAAGCTCAAACCGGGCCTGTGCGCCGTCAACCCGACGCACTACCTGCAATACGGCGAAAAAGCCTACTTGCTGCCCCGTGACGACATCACCTGGAAGCTGTACGTCGATCAGTGGCTGCACCTGGCCAAGGCAACGGGCAAATATCAGAAGATTCTGCGGCAGTGGCTGGCGGTGCCTGAGGGCAAATAACGGCATGCCAAGGCGCTTGGTCATGACTTGTTAAATCTCGTTACATCCTTGAAACTACTCTCGCACCGGTAGCAGGCCGGTCACAGGCAAGACGCGTTGACAAGCACACCGAACGATAATCCGGTCGATGCCTCGACCGAGCAGAACCCTCAAATAAGGACAGATAATGAGCAGCACGGATGAATTGCAAACCTACAATGTCAGCCCGAAATGGCAGGAACGTTTCACTTTTTTTGATCAATACGGCGCCCCAAAAAGCCCCGATTTCAAACGGGGCTTCAAACAGCTGCCAGCGCGCAAGCGCATCCTGATCAACCTGAACTTCATCGCATTTTTTTTCGGGCCGATCTATTTCTTCGTGCTTGGGCTGTGGAAAAAGAACCTGGCGATCATCGCGATCATCGTTGCCCTGTCCTTTGCCCTGGCATTGATTTTCACCCTGCTGGGTTATGAACAAGCCCCCAAAGCCTTCGACACCGGTATGAACGTCGCCTTTGCACTGATGTACGGATTGAGCGCCAACTACGCCTACTACCTGAAACAGGTAAAAGGCTCGCAAGGCTGGAATCCTTTTGAAGGCTTAAGGCTGGCCTGAGTCTCGCCCGGATAGCAGAACGGTGGAATCACTCCACCGTTTTGCGTCACTGGTCAATCGTCGTGCAACAACCCCGCACCATACTCGCCAAAACTATTGCCCAGCGCACTGCCATGGAAACTCATCGGGTTGGCGTTGCTGTGGGTGGGTCCCGGGCCAAAGCCGGCCGGCTGCACCGAGTCGGCAGAATAATCACGATGGGCACTCACACCCGAACAGGCGCTCAACAGCACGGCACCTGCGATTAGCGAGACCTTGATCAGGTTGGCGATCATTTTTTTATTCCTGTGGGTTGGGGCGTGGGGACATGACCTTTGGCGGTCATCCTATGCCTCGTCTGTGCCGGGCATCATGAAACAATGCGCGGCGACAGCATCGGTTCAGGAACCCTGTGCACCGGGCGATATCTTGCCAAGTGCACAGGTATAGAGCCCCAGCGACGCACCATCAGGCAATGATGTCTGCGCTAGCGAGTGTCGCAACACCAATCAGGGAAATCTCGAACTCGGCAGCCGTGTCGGCATCGGTGCTGCCGAACAGGATGCCACCAGCGAAGCGCACCTGCCCGGTCGCGTTACTGCTGAAGGCGTTCGCCCCGATAAAACTGAAGGCATCATTGACCGCGGTGGCCACATTGGCGTCCAGGGTCGACAGGTCGATTTTGTCGCCTTCACTGGTTTTGAAATCCCCAATCACATCGCGCAAGGCGCCCAGGCCCATTTCGCTCAAGGCATCGAAGTCGAAGCGATCGGCGCCGAGATTGCCATTGAGCTGGTCAACACCCGCCCCGCCTGTCAGCAGGTCGTTACCGGCGCCGCCATTGAGCACATCATTGCCCACGCCCCCGTTGAGGGTGTTGGCCGCCGCATTGCCGGTCAGGGTGTCGTTGAAATTACTGCCCGTCAGGTTTTCGAAGGCCAGCAGCGTATCGCTGCCTGAACCACCGGTGGCCTGAGCAGTAGTCAGGGCCAGGTTGACCGTCACCGCACTGGCGGCAAAGGCAAAGGACGCGGTATCGACACCATCGCCGCCATTGAGGATGTTGTTGCCGGCACCGGCAAACAGCGTGTTGTTCAATGCATTGCCGGTACCGTTGGCGGCCGTGGTTGCCAGCAGGCGCAGGTTTTCCACGTTGGCGCCCAGGGTATAACCCGCCAGGGAGCTGTAGACAGAATCCGTGCCACCAGTGGCGGCGACCGCATTGGTTTCACTGACCACATCGCCGACGTTATCGACAAAGTAGATGTCCGAACCGTCACCCCCCACCAGTGTGTCGACGCCGGCCCCCCCATCGAGGGTGTCATTGCCGGCGCCGCCATTGAGCCCATCATTGCCCACGCCGCCACTGAGGGTGTTGGCCGCCGCATTGCCGGTCAGGGTGTCGTTGAAGTTACTGCCCGCCAGGTTTTCGAAGGCCAGCAGCGTATCGCTGCCTGAGCCGCCCGTGGCCTGGGCGGTGGTGACAGCCAGACTGGCGATCACCGCACTGGCGGCAAAGGCAAAGGACGCGGTATCAACCCCGTCGCCGCCATTGAGGATGTTGTTGCCGGCCCCGGCAAACAGCGTGTTGTTCAACGCATTGCCGGTACCGTTGGCAGCCGTGGTTGCCAGCAGGCGCAGGTTTTCCACGTTGGCGCCCAGGGTATAACCCGCCAGAGAGCTGTAGACAGTATCCGTGCCGCCAGTGGCGGCGACCGCATTGGTTTCACTGACCACATCGCCGACGTTATCGACAATGTAAGTGTCCGAGCCGTCGCCACCCACCAGCGTGTCGACGCCGGCCCCTCCATCGAGGGTGTCATTGCCGGCGCCGCCATTGAGCCCATCATTGCCCGCGCCGCCACTGAGGGTGTTGGCACCGGCATTGCCGGTCAGGGTGTCATTGAAATTACTGCCCGCCAGGTTTTCGAAGGCCAGTAGCGTATCGCTGCCTGAGCCGCCCGTGGCCTGGGCGGTGGTGACAGCCAGACTGGCAATCACGGCACTGGCGGCAAAGGCATAGGACGCGATATCGATCCCGTCGCCACCGTTGAGAATGTTGTTACCGGCCCCGGCGAAGAGCGTGTTGTTCAATGCATTGCCGGTACCGTTGGCAGCCGTGGTTGCCAGCAGGCGCAGGTTTTCCACGTTGGCGCCCAGGGTATAGGCGGCCAGGGTGCTGCTGACCGTATCCGTGCCACCAGTCGCCGCGACGGCATTGGTTTCACTGACCACATCACCGACGTTATCGACAACGTAAGAGTCCGAACCGTCGCCACCCAGCAGAGTGTCTGCACCGGCACCGCCATTGAGGGTGTCATTGCCCGCGCCGCCACTGAGGGTGTTGGCACCGGCATTGCCGGTCAGGGTGTCGTTGAAGTTACTGCCGGTCAGGTTTTCGAAGGCCAGCAGCGTATCGCTGCCCGAGCCACCGGTAGCCTGCGCGGTCGTCAGGGCCAGGCTGACCGTCACCGCACTGGCGGCAAAGGCATAGGACGCGGTATCCACACCATCGCCGCCATTGAGAACGTTGTTACCGGCACCGGCAAACAGCGTGTTGTTCAAGGCATTGCCGGTACCGTTGGCGGCCGTGGTTGCCAGCAGGCGCAGGTTTTCCACGTTGGCGCCGAGGACGTGGTTCGCCAGGGTAGTGTTGACCGTATCGATACCACCGGTCGCCGCAACGGCATTGGTTTCAACGACGACATCGAACAGGTTATCGACGAAGTAGGTGTCGGAGCCGTCGCCGCCGGTCATCCTGTCGATGCCGGCACCACCGTTGAGCGTGTCGTTGCCCGCATCGCCGTTGAGATGGTCGTTTGCACTGCCGCCCGTGAGGGTGTCGTTACCCGCCCCGGCATCGATGACCACGCTGCCGACACCCGCCCAGGTCAGCACGTTGGCCGCGGCATCGCCCGCCAGGCCGGTCAGTTTGTTGCCGCTGGCATCGAAACGCTGGAAGTAAGTGCCTGAACCTGCGCCGTCCTGGCCGATCGACTCCCAGACAACCACATAACCACCATCAATCAGCGTGGTCACCCGTGTGATGATCTGATCGCCCGCTACCGTCGTGTTGACACGGGTTTCCGCACCGACCAGAGCGCCACTGGCATTGATACGCTGGGTGAAAACGCCATCGACATCACCCGGGCCATTGCCCACCCAAGTGACCAGGTAGCCACCATCGAACATTACCGAGACGTGAGCCTCTCCCTGAGCACCAGGGGTCGTGGTGTTGACCCGGGTCTGCGGGCCAATCTTGCCGCCGGCGGAGTTATAGAGCTGGGAAAATACGTCTCTTTGTTCCACTCCGGTAACAGTGTCAGGGTAAGACTCCCAGACGAGCAGGTAATTGCCGTTGGCCTGCACAGCGACCATATGCTCGGACTGGATATCCACAGAGGGTATGTTGACCAGGGTTTCCACACCGACCTTGGCCCCAGCCGAGTTGAAGCGCTGGGTGAAGATGCCGTAGTTATCTCCCGGGCCACTCCCCTCCCACACCGCCAGGTAACCACCGTCGGGAACACCAAAAATCTGTGGAAAATCCTGAGCCCCCGCAGTGGTGGTGTTGATGTGAACTTCCCCACCGACCTTGACCCCGCTGGCATTGAAGCGCTGCAGAAAAGACCCGAAGTCGCCAGCGGTTTCCTCTGCCCCCCAAGTCACCACATAACCACCGTCGGCCAGGGCGGTAATTTCAGGGGAATCACGAAAGCCTGCCGTGGTTGTATTGACCACAGTCTCGCCGCCGACCTTGGCCCCGCTGGCGCTGTACTGCTGGGTAAAGATGCACTGCAACCCACCGGCATTGAGGCCGGACCAGGTCACCACGTAACCGCCGTTAAGCAACCCGACCACCGAAGGCTGACTCTGCTCGCCCGCCAGCGTGGTGTTGACCAGCGTCTCGCCCCCCACCTTGGCACCGCTGGCGTTATAGCGCTGGGTAAAGAGGCCGGTGGCGTCACCCACACCATTGCCTTGCCAGGCGATGACAAAACCACCGTCGATCAACCCGTAGATATTCGGATCTTCCTGATCGCCTAGAGTCGTGGTGTTGATCAGAGTTTCACCAAAATTTGGCATGGCATACACCTTCTGCGGGATGACGAGGCGAGTCGCGGAGATTTGAGAGTTTGAGGATAGATGGGTGCCATCAAAACGCTAGCTCGTCTGTCGGGTATGGATCCGATTTATGGGGGGTTGGGGGGAAGCAGGGTTTCAAAAAGAGCAGCGTCCTACACGACATCAGGAATTGTCCGTACACTCCGCCATTGCTGCGCCTTTGCCACGAGTCCTATAGTCCGGCCCACGCCCTCAAGGCGTCTCGGGTTTGGCGACTCGATTGCAATTGAACTGAAGCCTTCGACCATTTCGGAGCGCTTCGGAACGCATCTCGCTGCCTGTTTTATGGTGGCTGTGCGCGGGAGACCTCAGGGTCTGCCGGTTTCTCCATTGCCCGGTTCGCCAACCCGCGTACGGCTACCACCCCCTCGTTTGGCGACGATTGAGTGATAGCTCTCATGAACTAATGGAGCTTCACCTATGAATGAGTACATGGCTTTAACCAGCAATGGCGACGACCTGCCCTCGCTGTTCGTCAACACCACACAACCTCTGCATTCACTGCTCAGCACGGCCAGTTACAGAATCCGAGCTGTAACGCAGATTCTTGAAAATCTGGTGATGCGTGGTGACATCACCAGCGATACGGTGGTACTCAGCGACTTTGCGTTGTTGTGCTGCGTGCCGTTGCGCGATGGTTGTGATGTGTTGGATGTGATTGCGCGGCGGATGGATGCTGAGTTGTCCTGACGCAAAAAAGGGGCGCCTTTCGGGGGCGTCCCTTTGCATTCATGATTACTGCTCTGGATGAAAGCGCGCAGATGATGGATTGGATGTAACCATCCACTTCAACCCCAGCCAGCCTAGCCCTTCCCTTTTTATTGTGTCTCCTTGTAGCAATTTTTAAGCAGGTTGTAAGACAGGCCTGTCACGGGCACTACCGGTTCTTGGTGTGTCGTCTGGGGGAAGTCGACCCTTGCTTAGGAAGGGGTCGCAGAATGTCACCCACTCAACATTCGACGGCTACGCTGAATGCTTCATGGAGGATTCGCGATGCCAAACTCTGACCTGCTCCCTTCCCTGCTGTTAAAGATCAATGAAAACCAACTCGCCCTGGAAGCCGCCATTCTGGAGCTCACGAGTTGGGTCGAGCAGCGGGGGAGCAGACGATATCTGCCGACAACGTGCGCAGTGCCCTGGATGCCATCGAAAAAAATGAAGAATTCATCAAGATGACGCTCGCAGTGCTGATGACACCCGAGTGACTGCAGTGAGTTGGCTATGACCATTCTCATCACTGCGCAGCAATAGTTTGGCAGCTATACAGTGATCTAGTCGCGTATTAGTTTGTACTCTGGCGAAGACAGCTCGGCAAACGACACTATAATTTTATTATCGGCGGTTCGCTTCGCTTCAATATCAATAGACATTATTGCGTAAACATCCTCCTCCAAATTATAGGTATGAACCTTATAGCTTTGTTTCCACACTCCTGGATATGTTTCTTTTAAAATTTTTGAAGGGATTTCTTGGTGTGTCTCCCTATCTTCAATCATTACATTGAGAGTTGCTTTGCCTCCAACTTCACCAGCATAAAGTTGATATCTAGGTTTTGTCTGGACCGCTTTTTTTCCAAAATCCGGTTCCACGGTGGAACCGGGCTCATTGATACTTAAAGTGAATTTTTTTTCACCGTCAAGACGCAAGCTTCTAGTACCATCATATCTGGTCCACCATCGAGCTCGCTCAAGGGTTGCAGAAATAAACGATAGACACACATTGGGCTCAGCAATGGTGATCTTTGTGTGATTGGGTTTGTCGGGGCTAGCGCTTACCTCTACCGCTGCGGTGGTTACCCCAAATGCTTGTGCAATTTTTGAAGCATCAAGCTTAATGTTTCCTGAAGTCTTCTTAAATACCTCATAGCTGTATTCTTTGGCTGTCAAACATCTATATGCAAACTCTTTATCAGTCACAGCCGTAGAAAAATCTTTGAGCTGAACAATTTTCCAATCGCTCGATTGGCTAAGGTTAGATGTAGATCTTTCGATTCCGGCCTGTGCGGTTATCTGGCTGAACACGGCGTTAGCGCCAGCTGAGTACTTAGCGTTTTCTTCTGTACTTACAGCATTATATGTGGGAAGAATTTCCACTTGGTCAGGCGTAACTTGAAATGCTGCGAGACCAAGCGACTTAAAACCATGATTTTTTTCTACCAAGCGTCCAACACCGTTACCAACAGGTGGAACTGCGTCTGTCCATCCGATATCTGAGCCTGGACCGCTGAAGGTTGTGCAGCCTGATACTTGAAGAAGAAGCGGTAAAAGGAGGAGTGAATTTCGCATCTTGGTGCACCTGTATGGTCAAGTTGATCCGCGAACCACTGAGATGGTGGGTACATACCTAATAGCAGATTGCCCACTTTTTGCCACCAATCTGGAGGAGGCCAAAAAAATCGAAGACAGACCGGGATATTGTGCCTGCTGAGCGCCGCCCCTAGGTCGTTAGCTACCTTTCGCGACTGGCAACAGTCGTCCCAAAGCTGTCGATGGACAGAGCGATGGAGAAGATTAGCTATGGAGCCGAAGTCGCAGCGGCTCAATGCGAGCTAAGCTTTCCAGAAGCTGTGGCCGCCCAACGGTAAGGGTGCCCCCCTCATGTCATGACGGGCGTATTTAGTCACTGAAAATATCGTGTAGCTACAATACAAAAATTGCCCTATCCAAAGGTGAACTACGCTAACTCGGTGATTCCCGTATGAGGTGATGCAATGTCAAAATTACTGATTTGTCTCATGGGGCTCTCGCTTGGAGTTTCCGCTGCTGATTTAAATGAGGTACTGAAGGGACGCGGCATATGGTGGAAGAATCCTGCCGAAGTCCAGAGTTCGTTGATCAAAAAGCTTCAAGATATGGGTATGCGTCGAGTTCACATCATGTTGACCGAGGAGCCCACCGTAGTGTCGAAGTGCTCTCTTGCCAAGCTTCCCGATTCCACTCCAACTGTTAACCAACTCAAGATTCTAATGCGTACTCTTCAAGAGAAGAATATGTACGTCATTGCGACAGTTTATCTACCGCCAACGAAGGCTGCAGTTGATGCGCTACTAGATCCTGACTCTGGTCCCGTGCCTGCCTTGATTGTCAAGGGCATAGATGCTGTTGAATTGGATCTTGAAGGTAACTGGAAGCGTCACCCGCCTTGCGGGTACGCCAGTCACATCGCCGCGTTCCAGGACTTCAAGGATCGGGTCAAATCCATCAAGCAGGACATGCCGGTGGGCATCACTACTCACACTAGCCATATCGACGACATTGAGATTCCACTTGCTGCGGCAGACTTTGTTTCATTGCAGGCATACAGTAAATGCCCAGCATCCAATTGCAAGGCGTTCGACGATTATACCGGACCCGGTAAATTTCAGATATACAGCATCAGCAAGATGAAAAACTTGAAAGGCCCAATTGTTCTAGGCTTAGCAGCCTATAGTCAAACTTGGCCAGGGCATACTTTAGATGAGGCAATGGGACTGGCGTTGAATGCTACGACTGAGATTATGGCAAGCGACACTCGTGTTCTCGGTTATTCATACTGGTCAACAAGCACGATCATAAAAACCATCGAGCCATACGAATTTTTGATGAAAGAAGCTGCGAAATGATATGCCTGCGCCCGAGCCGCTCATGCCGCTGACACCTGATCGTAATCTGCATCACAGCCTTGGCCAACACCTAGAGATGCCGCGATGACCAGACAAATCACATCGCGGCTATGTAATCTGAGCCTGTTATACATCCCGGTGGTCAGCATTGGGGTCAAAAGCAGCATCCGGGTTGCCTTTTAGAAGCCAAACTGTGGATAGGGATTCGAACCCCTTCCAGCGAGCCTGTAGGTCGCTTCTGCCCTGTAAACACCATGTTTTTGCCTCTTCCCAATGGCCTCAACGGTCTATGACAGCACGCGCAGGCACGCCCACCGAGTTGACCGGTTGTTTGTAGCTCTGGGGTGTCCGCGGGGAATACTCAGACGGAGCGTGTCTACCAAGTTCCGAAGGAAAGCAACTGACCCAATCCGAATGAGTCGATGTCTATTCTCAAGGGTGACCCACACCTGCCGGCTCGTTCGATCATGCAATACAGGTTTCTTGCCGCCGAATTACGCACGCGATCTCACTGGAACTTGGTAGAGAGTGCATTGCTTTATCCATCTGCTATACCAATTAAAACGTCCGCCACCTGCAGTTCCTGGGACAGACGAAACGCCAAACGCTTGGAGGGTTCTGCTATGGCGCTCACTCGTCGCGACCTGCTCGTCGCCGGTACCATTGCTCTAATCGCACCAAGACTTACTTTCGCTAGGGAAATTGATTGGGCTTCGCTTTCCTATGAAGACACCGAAGCACCTTCGATTCCTTCTGAAATGGCGATGTTCGATGACCAGCCATCTCTGAATGGTGGGGTGATAACCGGCTACCAACCTATGGGCACCGAGAGACCCTCAAATGCAGAAGTAGAACTGGCTGGCGTGATTCTCAATAAAGCACCAACCAACTGTACCGTGATTGAGGTGGCTCTTTACTACCTGGCTGTTGGCCAAGGAAAATTTGGGGAAGACCGTAAGCCCTACACCACAGCCTGGCCGGTGCGATGGAATCCTGTGATTGTTGAATTTTTCAAATCTACGGGACTACAACCGAGTGGTGATACGACTGCGTGGTGCGCAGCCTTCATGAATTATTGTTTGAAAAGATCTTCCCAAGGAAAAGCACTATCGGCAAGTGCGAGCCTTGGCACGAAGAGTGCAGCTGCACTCTCGTTTCGCAACTGGGGCACGAAAACTGAAAACCCTCTACCAGGGGATATAGTTGTATTTCAGAACAAGTCATCGCCGGGCAATGGACATGTTGGTTTTTTCCTGGCCGATCAAGGTGATTCCGTTCTAGTGCTAGGTGGCAATCAGTTCGAAGGGACACCGAGACGACACACTATTAATCGAAAGATCCTGGCCAAAGATGGACCGGCATTGAAACTGCTGACCTATCGAACAGAAGAGCAACTACATGCTTAAAGCTGGGTTTTTCACCATACTTTTGACTTCAGCGCTCCCAGCAGTTGGGTTGCCATATGACGACTCAGGAGCTTCAGTTATTCAGCTACATGTATTTGGGACATTGAAGAAGCCACTACCTGATACAGATACGATTGACTTCCATTCGAGGGGAACTGGCTTCCTCGTTTCACCTGACGGCTTAGTGTTGTCCGCTGGTCACCTTATCCCCGCTGAATCATTGTTCGATGATCTCGGATTTCACATTGAGGGCTACTTTCCAGTGCGGGATGATGACTCATTTGCAGCAGTAGACCCCCCAGTCACCCTAAAAGTTATTAAAGCGAAGACAGAACCATACGACGTAGCATTATTACGCATTATTGATTACAAGATTTTAAAGCCATTCCTGAGCCTTTGCGATGCATATAAAAAAGGAGAAAAAATTGATTTTGCCATTTTGGGCTACCAAGGTGGCGACAGACTTCTGACATCAAATTGGGGGCCCATAATGGCCGGAGCTGGTGCTGCAACGAATATTGTCTTGCAGATACCTTTGAATGGCGGAAATAGCGGTGGACCTCTTTTTAATGAACAGGGGAAGGTGTTTGGGATAGCGATCGGAGAAAGAACCGCGGCAGGCCAACGCATGAATGCAACCGCTCTTGCAGTTCCCATGGCCAAGGCAATGGCGACGCTAGGTGATGAGGCTAGCGGTATTAAAGGAGTAAGCTATAACCCAGACTGCAACATAAACCTGCTGCCTCAGACGGTGGTAAATATCAGTCAGAACCTTCCTATAGTGGAGATGACTCTGCCCCCCCCTCCACCTTGCCAGGAGTTCAAATGGACACCCCTGTTTTTGACCAGCAATCTATGAATTCAAAACCACCAGTACGTGTCTCAAGCCGCATTCAGGCTCCAGACGGTTATAAGATCGTGCAGATCAATAATGCAACTTTGGTTGGTCTACCGACGCCTTTCTCTGCACAAATTATGGACGAAGGTAGAGAGGTGCAAATTGAAACTGGGGTTTTCTATGGGAGAGATTCTGGATGGGTGCCCAGTGCAGTCAACGTGGTAGTTGAACCTCTCGAATCCGTACCAACACTCGCACCTCACTCACAAATACGAACTTTCTCCTACAGTAAGACGCTCGACATCCACGAATCAAATATCACCAGACAATCTTTTCAAGAAAGTATTCAGGCACCAGATGATTACACCTTCAAAGAAGTACTAAAGATCGACTACCAAAGCTTAAACAAATCACCATCAAAAGGCGCAAAAATCGAGATTGCGAAGGACGGTAAATCATTGCTTTTGTCGTACTCTTTAGAGAGTGGCCCCCACAATGATCGTTGGCGCGGATGGCTTGATATGTTTATTACAGCGAAATTGGTGTCTACCTCGCCGAGTTCAAATACCCCACCCATCCAGCTCTCTTCAAAACAATTACCGAGCACGCAGCCAGGCTTATTACCGCCTGGCTCTATATTGAAGCTTTGCGGATGTTGGGGGTCGATATCCTCGCCATTTATGGTTCAAGATCCGCACTGTATTAGTGGTATGATGGAGGCTGTTTCATGCCCAGGAACTTGCACAGGTGGGGGTGTTCCCTACGCATGGCGATGCCGGTGAAATCTGTATGTTTTCTTGCGATCGCCAACGATGTAGATTCAAATCTCAGTCAATCCTTCTAGATATTGGTAAGTCACTGGCCATTTATCAAGTTGGATGACATCAATGGTCGTTAGCAATTCAATAAAATTAACAACCCGTAGCGAACCAACTACCTCAATAACGATCTTTTGTCCAGCGTCAGGGGTACCTGCTGAATTTTCTTTACCCATGTCCACCCACTGTAAGGATTACCTCTTCCGCGTAGGTGGGTATAACGCCGAAGAGAATTCCCAGCCCCTATGGCCAGATAGATTGGCTACTCTTGGGACATCCCAATCCATCTCAAACAACCGGCTCACCCCATCGTGTCGCAGATCGTGAAAGTGCAGATTTTTTATCTCCAAGAACTTGCAAGCCTTCGCCCAGGACGTAGAAATTGAAGCCGAGTTGCAAGGGAATACCTCGACGCACATCTTTGGCATGCTCTTCAAAATGAGCCAGGCCTCATCGGGAATGTGACACCAAACATCGTTGCCGATTTTTTGCCCCGGATTCTTCATGTCCCGTACCATCACTCGCTGACCTGCTTTATCGACATCAGCCCATAGAATACGACAGATTTCATCTTGTCGACCTGTCGAGAACAAGGCAAAGCCGGTCACTTTGAGCATATTTATCGAACTGGGGCGGCGCTGCAGAATGCCAGTGAAATGCGCCAATAACTTTTCAAGCTCGTCCTTTATAGGCCGCCGGTCGCGCTCACGGCTTTCATGTTGTAACCCAGCGTACTCAATACTTTCCGAGCGTCCGCCATCGCATGGGTATCGACCTCATACCCCCAAGCTGGCCGTGCAATCGAAAGAACAGCGCCGAGATGCGCGAGATCATGGCCGGCAGTCTGCGGCAGGACGCCGCCGCCCTCCTTGCTCATTCGCCAGAGTAAAATGGTACAAAACACCCACTCCAGCCCAGAAAACTCACGCCCTGCGCTGTCCAGACGCTTCAGCGTTGCACCCATGATGAATTGGATGTAGCCATCCACAGCAGCCTCGGCCCGCCTAGCCCATCGCGTTTTATTGCTGCTCCCTGTAGCAATTTTTAAGCAATCTGTAAGACAGGCCTGTCCAGGCACTACCGGTTTCTTGGGGAGCCCCCCCCCCCCCGCTTAGGAAGAAGTAGCAATACGCCACCCACTTACCCTTCGACTGCTACGCTGAATGCTCCACGGAGGATTCGCGATGCCACACACTGACCTGCTCCCATCCTTGCTAATGAAGATCAATGAAAATCAACTCGCCTTGGAAACCGCCATTCTGGAGCTCACGAATTGGGTCGAGCAGCGGGGAGGCGCGAATGCCGCCGACAACGTGCGCGGTGCTCTGGAGGCGATCGACCGCAACGATGAGTTCATCAAGTTGCCACTCGCGGTGATGATGACGCCGGAGTGAACGCTTTCGACAAAAGCCGACACTAAGCATAGGGGTGGTTACCTGCCACAGGCGGATATCGAGATAGGAAGAGTAAATTCGTCACTTTTCATCTTCTGATCAAGATCAAGCGCTGCCCAAATCGATCTTGATTCAAAACAGGCATATTAGCCGTTCGGGTCTGGCATCGAAAACTAATCCTACCTAACGAATCCATCTGAGCATTCTCAGTATAGTTAGGAACGACCGTATTAATTACTGACAGAGTTATTTGAAGTGATGCAGAGCGATTAAAACAAAACTGCTAGCTTCCTTATCGACGTTCTAGAGTCGACTGACTCTAGAACGTCGAGAAATTATACTACCCGCCGCACCCAATCAGATTTTTCGGCACTCCCTCCAGGAGTCCCAATAAATAGTGTCACGCATTACATCATTATCAATGTAGTTTATCAGATCCAAATAATGCTTGCGGATACTGGCAAGATCAGAATATTTTATGAGATTTGGTTGAACCCATCTGCACAACTCATCAAGAGAATCTACTGAGGCTGTTTCTCCATCATTTGTTCTGGCATGAAGAAATAAGAACGGTAGCACCACCCGATCACTATCGGCGAGGCTGAGTGGAAATAGAGGCTCAGCCCTAAGCCTAACATCGTTCCTTAAGGCTAAAGCTTGAAAATCTACACTTCCGTTAGCAACTCCCTTCGCTGTCAAATATTTTCGTTGGTTTCCCCAGGTGGAACTTGCCGAGCGTGCTAACGCATTGGCTAGTGCTGGCTTATCCCAAGGGGTCTGCACCTCACGCCGAAAAACTATTATGTTTCGCAGCGCATCCTCTTCCTTAAGTCTGCGTATCGCACGTTCATGGACGGTTTCATCCGGGCGAGCGTCTTCAGGATCATAGATTCTTCGACTTCCTTGAACAGAAATGGTACGTTGCGAATCAGACTCCCATTCACGAATCATAGTCATAACCGTTAAATCTGCGTTTGGCCCCTCAAGCTTTAAGTGATTACCCTCACCCTGAGTAACGTTACTCTCATGCGTTAGTTGAACAGACCACTCTTCACGCTCAAAATAATCTCTAAGCTTTTTATTACTATTTATCACAGGAACATCAAGCCATGAGTCCCCTCGACCTTCTCCAAGCGTGACCCAGTCACCGCCAAAATTCAGCCCCATACTTTTCAGGAAGATTGAATATGTTGCAGCATCAACATGATGAATGGGGGCAGTTACACTTTGGCAAGCCAACAAATCCTCTTTAATACAAATTTTAAGCGCATCGAGTATCATTTGATTTAGCCGCTCAAGAGCTTTTCGTGAAACTTTATCGCGACTGAATTTCAGCCAACTGCTAGCGCTCCCGGATAGAATATCAACTGCTATCTGAACATTTGGAAAAAATAATCCCTTTGTTTCAAACTCTTGACCCCTATAGAAAGTATTTAGTGCATGGCCAGGATGAGAGTTCAAAACTGGTTTATACCAGAACCTACATTCAAACTCATCAGTCGCGATGAAGCGCCATTTATCTTCGCACGACTGATCCTCAGCAATTGCGAGCTCTGAAGAATATTCTGTTATTTTTGTTTTAAACTCCCCATTAATGGGTAAAAGAGAGTTTTCGTTGAACATCAACGCAGCATCATAAACTTTTGCCGCTTCATACGGAAAAGCATCATCCAATATAGGGTCAAGTTTTTGAATAAACTTTGCGGCTAATGACTCCGTCCCTATTAAAGACGGATCATATGATCTGGTGAACTTCTGAAGCTCAATTACAAATCTCAGCTTCGTCCCAAAGGGCACAGAAAAACCATTATCTGCAGAGCTTAGCGTTACTAACCCCTGCTTATTACCTGTTGGGCTGTGCATCGTAATTTGAAATGCTTCATTTGTTAAAATGCTTTTTGTTTCTATATGAATTTTATCAGTGAGCATAAACAAGCTTTGCAGCCCAATCCCGAACATTCCGGAAGGCTTCAACCATTCAGGCATCGATTCTATTTTAGCTTGACGGTGAAAATTACGTTTTGAACCGCCGATTTTAAGCATATATTCAAGGTCAATCTTACTAATACCAGTCCCAGCATCAGTTATTGTAACCTGCCAACTTGTTAAATCATGATCAGACTCCGAAATAGTTTCGAGCTCTGCAAGCTCAAACCTAATTGGAAGAGATTTGAAAATAGATGCAACACCAGAACTAAATGGAGTTCGCCAATCTAAACTTTGATCATTTTGATTTTCTAGCCAAATTCTTAGGTGCGTGGCGTCGACTGCATTTTGTAGTGCTTCTCTAATGCAGGCAAATTTTGAATCATAGAGATTATTTCCTTGTAGAAGCTCAATTGCGTTGTGGATATCAAGGCCAAATGCTGGGCGCTCCCCATCGCGTAGAATCTGAAGATTTCCACCAATACTCAAAGATATTTTACCGAGGGTCGGTAAAAGCCCGAGAGCTCTATCAGGGACAATATCACGCCAGTTTGCCATCTGATCGTGCATCTCTTTTTTAAGCCATTCAAACCACTTAAATGCCTCTAGATAGCCCTCAACTGTCTCGCATTCGGCGCTAACCTCAATTTTTTCCTGATCGATTCTGAGATGTCGTATGGACGAATGTTTATCTTCATGAGCCATACTCAGACTCGGACGATCATCTCCTGCAATGCGCTGCATTACTGGACAGAATCGGTTGTCGTCCATATCCAATAAATCGCCCATCCGGAGCATACAAGCAACGAAGCGAGGGTGGCAGTCATCTTGAGCTAACCCCGCCTCTCTATAAGGCAATCCATTATCGTCATTCATCAATGCATCAAATGTCACGCCATGCATTAGACAAATTTTGCCAAGTACTCGAAAAAGACGCGATGGAATGAGTTCTGTTCTCGGCGAGTTAACACCGATACTTTGCATTGGGGTTTTTACAATCTGATCTGCCCGAGCAGGATGTTTCTGTCTGAACCACTCCGCCATCAACTCCTTGAACCTAGTAACCATTTCAATTGGATTGGCCTCGTCGAACACCGCATTCGTTCCACGCCTTTTTCTAACCGCTACAGCCACAAGATGCAGTTCGTGATGGGGCTGACTGCAGTAACTATGCAGGAACATATCAAAGCCTGGATCTTTCAAGGCTTCGCTCATGTCTGCCTGAGGTACAACCATTCCAATGTCGTGCCAATATGCGGCTTCCAGTATCAACCAAGTATCAGTAGCAGACAATAAGGAGATATTAGCGCCTAGTATCCGCTCTATGTTAACCAAGATCTGCTTGGAGTGTGACTCATCATGACGGCTATAATGTGAAAACAACACGCCAACTGTTTGCAACGCCTTAGGGATAAGCTTTTCGTCGAAATCCCACTGACTATATAGAGATCGAAGCGCAGAGTGCTCTTCGGTTTTTTGCTTCAAGTGCTTGATTAGTAAGTCGGCCATTTTAAGCTGTGCGCCATTTATCATTAATGAAGAATATTATTTCTGCTTCGCAACCAACTGAAATTTAACTACTACAGAATGACTGAAAAAAACTTACGCTTAAACGAAACAATAACGAGCACTTTTGCTCTTCCCTTAGTTCTACCATTTGCACTCCCCATAGCTGCTGTAGCACGCAAAACTATGGAGATCCCATGCACATGGGCAATAAACTAGTTTCTATCAGAGAATATGTCAAAAAGCCATCCAGCGGCTCACGGCACGGCCTTTGGTAAATCTGCCAACGACTGAGAGTTTTCGGCGAGATGCTGAATTCGCCCTCAAGATAGCTTTTTTTAGCAGGCGAACCTCTGCATCTCGAACTCGCTTTTAGACTGGGAAGCCCTACGTGGTATACAGCTCTCGATCCCAAGTGAACAGTTTGCAAAGCCTGAAAATGGCTAACCTATGACGAGGTCGACCGCCTGCTAGGGGATCCGAAAGCAGCTGCTGGGTTGTCCTTGTGGATAGGGATTCGCCCCCCCTTAAAGTCTCCCGCTGGTCCGCCCTAGGCCGCAAAAAAACGGCGTTTTATAAATCTGTCTGAGGCATGCTGCGGCCTGTGGCGGCCTTGAGTTTGCCCTAAACTATCCTCGCATTCGCAACGCTTGGGCGATCACTTGGTTGCCTCCAACATGGCATCGTTCTGCTCAATCCAACGCTCCAAAGCCTCAAATGCATCGGGCCATTCATGGTTGTACTCTGCATCAAAAATCACCATGCACGCGCTTATGGCTTCTAGGTGGCTAATACCGTAGAGCGTTTCCCAACGATTTTGGAAACTGGTGGTGCGACTCTGCCAGTCTGACTCAGAGTATCCAAACAACATTCCCTCAAAATTTGGGTGCGCGGCTTCCGAAAGATCTGCGTACCATCGCTCCAGCCCTGGGTAGCGTTTGTCCGCTTTACCGAGAACCGTGAGGATGCTAATGGTCTCGTATGGTGTGCTTTTATCGCGCGACCCTAGCAAAAGCATTTCTGTTCGTTCGGTGAACTCATGAAAGTCTTTAGTGCCGGCGACCACTTGGCGTGTGGCTTGATTCAAATGAATTAGGACCGCGACAGTTTCGAATGCACTACGCAGGAGAATGCGGGCGCCAAGCAGTTGAGATGCCGCATACAGTGTATGCGACTGCTCAAGCAGATCCTGCATACGCCATGCAACAGACTCACGGAGCAGTATCCCACGCCAAGGGGCTTTCCATTTGTGCGCGATTTTACTCCTTGTGTATAAGCCACCAACATCGACCTCTCGGCAGAGAGAGTTTTTCCAATCGGCTAGCGTTTTCGTAATGTCTTGCATGGGGCGCCTCAGGCTGGAGTACAGACGCGCCAACGGCTTCGGCTGCGCTGCAAATGGAGAGGTTATTCTTTATTACGAATTGACCGTTCGCAATGCGTTGAAATCGGCCCTTCCCGATGTGCGCGGCGACTGCCAAATGACGCTCAGATCAGGCAAGCTTAACGATTACCAATATAGCTATGTTCAATAGGCCACTTTCGCTGAGTCAAGGGCCTGCTACCCTTTCCCCTTCATAGAGGAAACACCACGCCAAACTCAGATCTACTCCCTTCCCTGATGTTCAAACTCAACGAAAATCAACTTGCCCTCGAGGCCGCCGTCATGGAGCCTCCGAACTGGGTCGGGCAGAACGGCTATGCTGAGGTAGCCGATAACGTGCACGGAGCTCTTGAAGTCTTAGACAAGAATGAGGATTTCTTCAAGATGACGCTTGCGGTGATGGTGACGCCAGAGTGACAGGTATCGGTCAGAAACGGTTGCTGAAAATAGGGTTCAATCAGCCAAGAATCACCCCACCGGTCGTACCCAGAACCTATGTTGCGCTTCAGTTATCCTTCAGGGGATGGTTATTTATGGGGAAAATCAATGAGCGAAACACCGCGCACTAACAAAAATTTGCCCCGACACGGTCCAGGCTCGATGGAGCTTCAAGGAGGCACCGGGCCAATCACAACAATGTGTTCTTGTGGCTCTTTCTTGGAGATCTATAAGCAAGACAAGACCTTTCGAATACAGGCGCCCGAATCAATTGATCCAGATGAGACCAATCCCGACGCACCCTGGGTGGCTTCCCCTGTGGCCGATGTTGGGTCGAGCAACCTAACGGTTGCCCGTGTGCTGCTACAGGCCCGCGAGATGCTTGAAGCCGCGATTTTCGACGAAGAACTCGACAGAGAAGCGGTGATTTTGCATCTGCATAGCTGCAAGGAAACGCTACTTGCATGCGAAAGGCTGGCGACGAGACTCGCTGAACGTATTGACGAAATCATCAAACAAATCACCGAACAAGGAATCGCCAAAGACAACCGGGGGCGCGGCCTGAACCCTTTCCCTCAGGTTCAAGACTTGGACTTGGATTGTGGGGCATTCTTAATTCAAGCAAATAGAGTAATCAAGCTAGTCTGTGAATTGCCAGCACTATTTATTAAGCTAGGCAAGACAGACAGCAACTTTGACCACCTCTCTAAACGATTGTCGGATGTACTTGGAGAGGCATCGCCTGCCTCCTCTTTTGTGCGCGAAAACTCAGATGGGGTGCGTTACTTGATCGAATTGCGCAACTTCCACGAGCACCCCCCCCCCAAAAAAAAAAAAAAAACAAGAACCGTGATTGAGAACTTTCGCGTCCTACCTAATGGACAAATACAAACACCTGCTTGGCACTTAGAAGGGCAAGAAACATCCACCCCGCGCCCAATCAAAGAAGAAGCTACTCGAATAGTAGAGTTTATCCGAGATACTGCAGAAGCCATGTTTATCCATCTTTTGATGCATAGGATATCGAAAAAACTCCCCTACTACATTATAGAGGTGCCTAGCAACGAAGTAATTTCAACATTACCAAGCAGGTATAGGCTCTCGATAGATATCACAAAAACGCGAGTAGAAATCTAAGTTTATAGATCCCCCTGAGCTGTTCACAACATTACAAACTAAGTTGATTTTTTACTGTAGCTCGATGACAGAACGTCAAACAACCCGAAATTATTTAGGGGAATAGAATGGCAAGTGAAGCCAGAAGTATACCTAGAAAAACAAGAGAGCGGCTCCTTTATGAGGCTGGAGGGATTTGCGCTAACCCTGGCTGTGGAAATTCTCGTGTCGAGATACATCATATTCAGCAATGGGCTATCTACAAGTCTCATGATAGCAGTCACATGATTGCTGTTTGCCCAACATGTCATGACGCTTGCCACAGTGGAAACCTTAAGATATCAGACGATGTACTGTACCTGTGGAAAGGATTACCTATAGAAAGAGATTATGCTGAAGGGAATATCTTTGTCCCGTCCGCTCATGTAACAAAATTGAGCATGGGGACGATCACTTTGCAGAAGGACAATAAAGGAGACATTTTCGTCTTCAATATATCAAACCAAAACCAACTTCAGTTTTCTGAAAAAAATGGCTATTTGAGAGTAAGCGCAAAACTTACCGACGAAGCCGGACATACAATTCTTGAAGTTACAGACAACAACATTAAAGTTCACCTGGACAAAGATGCGAATCTAGAGCAACGACCCGGCATATTCAAAGTTACTGTTCCAACCAGAAAACTCTACCTACCCGCACACGCCCTATACCAAATGAGACAAGTAAAACCTGACTATGGGCAAGATGATTCAATCATCGCACTTGAACTCGAAGTTATGAAAGCTGGCCAGGTACGTGTCCAAGGATTCTGGCCGAAAGGTAACGGCGCGCTGGTAGTTACCAAGGAAGCTATTCATGTATGTCACGCAAGCGACTTTCGAAGGCCGCTTCCACATCATCCTGTTCCCATCGTAGGCGACGGGGATGGCTCTATCTTAGTGTTCTCTGGTCCAGTAAATGGAACTATGTTCAATTTTTAACACTTGGGAACTCCTATTGCCGCTTTCAGTTCGCTCTCGCACGTAAGCTTGACAGGCACTTAACGCGATCAATCCTTGGTCGCCGACGTATTTGATGCTGATAATTCGTTGAGCATGCGCTGGGTGAAGTCGGGTGCGCGCTCTTCTATGAACCATGCCGCCGGCGCTGGTACCGGCTGGCATGGCGTCGAGGCCTTCCTGGTTCAGCTCGCCCAGCTTTGGTGACTAAAACAGCCCCCCCCAAAGATGTCGGGACCCAGTTCATGATCACCAGTTCGCCACTGACATCGGCCTTCCCCTGCCGCTGATTCGTTGTGCTGTAACGGATGTTCACTGTCTCAAAATGGAAGCCCTCAAACACCTGCCGGATGTCCGGGTGGTCATTGATGCTCACCATCACCTTGCCTTTGCAGCGCCGCATAAAGTCGGCCATCCGCTCGTAGTTCTCGAACGGAAAGTCCACACCATAACCGGCGGTCTGCCAGTACGGCGGATCCATGTAGTGGAAGGTATGGGCACGGTCGTAGCGTTCCGCGCATTCGAGCCAGGGTAAGTTTTCTACGTAAGTGCCAGACAACCGTTGCCAGGCGGCCGAGAGGTTTTCCTCGATCCGCAGCAGGTTGATGGCCGGGCCAGTGGTCGCGGTACCGAAAGTCTGCCCAGTGACCTTGCCGGCGAAGGCATGGTGCTGCAGGTAGAAGAATCGTGCGGCGCGCTGGATGTCGGTGAGGGTTTCAGGGCGGGTCATTTTCTGCCACTCGAACACCTGGCGCGAGCTGAGCGCCCATTTGAACTGGCGTACGAACTCTTCGAGGTAGTTCTGCACGGCACGGTACAGCGTCACCAGGTCGCCATTGATGTCGTTGAGGACTTCAACGGGTGCAGCCTGAGGCTGCATGAAGTACAGCGCGGTACCACCGGCAATTACTTCGACGTGTCATTCGTGTGGCGGGAAAAGTGGATGCGACGGTTTGCCGTCCATCCAAGGAATGGGGTGTGGACATATACAAACAGGTGCCAGCCTCGCCGCGCTTTGTGCACGAAGCAAGAGCCTTGGCTGGACTTGCAGGGATCATCTGCAGGGACGGCGACCGGTTTGAATGTTGACGCATCCAGACCAGTCGCTCTTTTTCACTTCGGTACTGAAACTTTTTTGGCATAGGCCTGACAGACCACCAAGACTCAATCCTTGGTTGCCAGCATCGGTAATGTCGATAATTCGCCGAGCATACCCCCGGAAAATTGGGCATTTGTGAAGACATGAACTACCGTGCCTCGATATCGCTAGCTAACACCGTAGAATCCAAAATCCCCCACCAACGCTCCTGCTCGACAACTCTTTACACCCCACCAGCCGGATCAACATTATCCAACGCCCGATTCACCAACAACTCCCCCACCACCGCCAACTGCTGAATCGACAGCGCCAGACTGCGCGGCGAGCCTTCGAGCTTGCAGGCCAGATCGGTCGTGAGGACATTCAGCGAAGCGAGGGTTTCGCAGGCGTGGCACAGCAAGGTTTCGGTGTCGACGTCGGGAAGGATGGTAAAGACGTGACAGATGGGGTCAGCGTGATTGGGGTTGCGCAGGCGTTTACTGACGATGCGATGGCTGGCTTCGGATAGCTGGTCGAGATCAAGTGAGTCGCAAGCTGCTGAAGCAACCGGAGGATCAGGCGTGATTTTTTTCATTGTTGTCGTTCCTAGAATTGAATGAAGGAACTGCCAGCATCACTTCCACATGATGGGTGGCAGCTGTGCGCAGGTGTGGAAGACCGGGGATCTAGGAACCCGGCGCACCCGAAGGTGCCCCGCGCACAGCCGCCATAATTTAACAGCAGACATGAAAAAAGCGCCTGCCTAAATTCAGGTGGCGCCTGTGCGCCTAGATCTTGTGAAGGGCTTCCACACCCTTGTCGCTGAATGTGCAGCGACACAAAAAGGCTATCCGGGTGGCTGAGGCAGTGCAATGTGGGCGATGGGGACGTGTGTTGCGGGAAATCTCCGACATTTTCGTGCTGAATTAAACAGACCTGATTGCCGGTATTCGGACTCCTGAGCCCCGTCATCCCATTCCTGATAAACTCCCCCACCTCCCAGCCTCACCGATTCCAGATTGCCAATGTCCGCAGCCAACGCTACACCCGCCCCGCTTTCCCGCCGTTTCTCCGTCGCGCCGATGATGGATTGGACCAACTAACGCCAACATCCGCAATTTATAAGGCCAGCAGCCAACAACCTTTTTACTCGTACCAGTTTTGTACCATCACCATTCCCTCATCCGCCGTAAACTTCCGCCCTCATAAGAAAATCTCCTCGCCCCCCCCTTGCACGCTTTCATCCGTGTCCGCCATTTGATGCTAGTGGCCCGCACCTGCTCCGATCGCATTTAATTCGACGACCATCCTGCCGTCTCCGTAGCAAAATCTAAGCGATCACTTTGTAGTTCCTGTTACGGGCACTGTCGCTGCTATGCTTGGAGCATTCTCGAAAGGAGTCGGTCCATGTCAGGTGAATATTCGCTGCCGGATGTATTAGAACGGATTTACCACAACCAGCTGGCGCTGGAGGCCGCAGTAATGGAACTTACGCTGTGGGTGGAGCATAGGGGCTCCGCAGACGTCGGTGGTAATGTTCGAGGTGCTCTGGAAGCGATGGGGGAAAATGCAGGCCATATCAAACAGGGCCTAGCTCGGCTTAAGGGCATGGATCTCCGCTAGACTTCAACCTACTCGAAACGACTTCATGGTCGTCTCAAGCAAGCCTGACGATCGCCAATTGGCAGATGGCAAAATTCGACCGACAAACAAAGCGATGACTGACAAAAACATGGATAGAGATACTGCTGATGGTGCGAGTAATGGAGTACTGGTCGACTGGGAGCACACTCAAGGACAAAAAACAGCCAGTGGCGGCCAAGGAAAAGTCGCCCAAGTGCGCCACCGTTACGATGGCCGCATCGGAGCACTAAAGACGCTGCACCCTGAGCACTTGAACTCGAAGGAGCGCCGTTACCGAATGCAGCAGGAGGTACACCTACTGAATCTACTCGATGCGAGCGGCGTGCCCCGTGTCCTCCTCAATAACGTGGACGAATGGAGGTCCGTCGGTAAGCCACTGTACGCTATCGTGGAATGGGTCGAAGGCCCGACCTTGGCTGATTTTTGCAGCGGTCAACCTCAGAACATCGATACTGCGCTGCGGGTAATGAACGGCCTTATCAATATTGTGGGGCAATGCCATATTGCTGGAGTGCTTCATCGCGATATCAAACCGGACAACATCATCCTATGTAATGGTAATGCCTCTGTTCCAGTTCTCATTGACTTCGGAATGGGATGGGCTGCTCCCGATGAGAATAAATTCGGGGATTTACTAACCGGTCCAGGCCAGGAGCTTGGGAATCGGTTTTTACGCCTTCCGGAGTACGCACCAAGCCATCACGTGCGGGATACGCGGTCGGACGTGACCATGCTTGTTGCAATATTGTTCTATGTGTTAACCGGTGCAGCACCAAGAGTCTTGGTGGATCCGACTGGCAAAATGCCGCATGAGGCGATGCTAGCCCGGTTTTCTGAAAGCACAACTACTGATCCACGCTGGGAACGCTTACGCCGAATTTTTAAGGTTGGTTTTCAGCAGCGAATTGATATGCGCTTTCAAGATACACACGAATTGGCAAATGCACTTGCTTCTGTTTCGGCTTCGACGGATATAACAATGACCAACCCTATCGACCAGCACCTGCAACGAATCCGGGAGCTCACGGAGTCATCTGACGGCGCTCTATTAGAACAATCCCAGCGTGATTGCCTCCGTGCGCTAGGAGGATTTTTTAATAATTTCATGGCTCGCATCCAGGAATTCGGATTTGAGGCTGGCGGCCAAGGTCCTGTTGTAGCGGAATGGTCACGCGCGGTAAGAACTACGCTGTTTCTTAGTAAGATTGGATCGGCAGAACCGAGGGTGGGCTTTGTGCACCAAATCTCATTTGAGAACGGTCACTTTGAAGCCTCTTACTGCGTTGTTGGCGAAGCAATGTGGACCAACCACTATGTTGGGCCATTAGCTGACGCCGACACGCTCCAGGAGGTGGTTACTAGCTCTGTTGACAGGATTTTAGGTGTGTTACTGGAGCGTTATGCGACTGTTCTCGAAACGCATTTGGCGCGTATGAGGCAATAGATCCTCCTTGAAAATTTACGAGCTCAACGTAGGGCAACCCATGCTCTGAATTGGCGCTAATTTTGTAGGCACATCTTAATGACCACTAAAGGCCGATATCTGCCCTTCACGAAGGGCTGCTTTGGGTCGGTTGCAGTCGTTGGTAATAGATGGCAAATGGTCTAGTGTCAACGTTCAGAAGGGCTACGTTTTTACTGGGAATTGAGCTTCAATTGCAAATAATCCAACGCTGGGGGCACGATGAATGGCGGTTACTAAGGGGCAAGGAAATCCTGACTGGTCGCGTGAGGAAGTGATACTTGCACTTAATCTTTACCATGCTTTCGATGGAAAAATTCCAGGATCTGATGACGAGAGAGTTTGTGAGCTTTCTAAAACTCTAAGAGGGTTCCCGCATCACAGCCATGCTGCTCGCGATGAGACTTTTAGAAATCCAGCTGGTGTTGCTTTTAAGCTGCAAAATCTTCGCAGCGTTTCAACAGGTAGAGGTCTTTCAAATACCGCAAAGATTGACCGCGAAATATGGGCAGAGCTTGGCACCGATCCAATACGCACTCATGAGTTGGCTGAAATTATTCGCTACAGCACAGAAGCTGTTGTTGGTCTTCTGTCTGATGACGTTGAAGAAGAGTTCGCCGAAGGCAAGTCAGCGACCAGGGTTCATGTTGAGCGAGAACGAAGGTCAAAGTTACGAAAAGAGGTAATAGCCAAGCGCCTAAAGTTAGGCGACCTGGAATGCGATGTTTGTGGCGAAGCAGGAGGCAACGTTGAGCCAGCCATCAGAGACTCGATGTTTGAGTGTCACCACATTATTCCTCTAAGCATGATTGGTGAAACAAAAACCAAGGTGAAGGACATGGCGCTACTGTGTGCAAGTTGTCATCGCTTGCTTCATCGTGCAATCGCAAAGAAGAAACAATGGATTTCGATTGAGGAAGCCAAAAAGCAGCTATTCATCTGACTTTCCGCAATGGGGCCATGAATCGCCCCTAGTTTCATAGACACCCTAGCCTGCCTCTTCACGCCCTGAGCAAGCCAAATGACTGCCAATATTAAGTCTGAGAGGCTATGACTTACTAAAAGGATTAAGCATGACTGTGATAGGACGTATTCGCGCAGCAGTGAAGGCTGATCTGCCATTCATCCATGATTGGCTAGTGCTTGAAGCTCGAGATGGACAGGGCTTTATCCACAATTGGCACTTGATCGAAAAGGCGTTGGACGAGGGAGAGATGACGGTTTTCACTGATGCTAGAGGATCTGTTGGTTTTCTAACATACGGGATTTCACCCAGCTCCATTCTGCAGGTAAGAAGCGACCTTAAGAGACAAGGCATTGGGCGAGCGCTTGTGGTGGATGCCATACGCAGAGAGGAGGCCCGGAGCAATGCCGTTCTCGTAGTTCAATGTGAACCAAAAAGCTCTGTGGAATTCTGGGTAAGCATGGGCTTCGAGGTGCACAGAAATACTGGGTACTCGGATCACCAAGACAATGCCTACATGCAGCGGCTTTCCAAGATACGCCACGAGAACGTAAGGGGAGATGACTTGGAGATGATATCAATACGTATTTATCCCAGTAGCGTTCTATACAACGATTCGGGCAAGGGGAAGCCTGATCGCGTGTACTACACAATGGCTAGGTTGAATGCCGACAATCGAACGTTAGAGTTAGCTCATCGAGTTTCTGTGGCTAACGAGCCAATGCTTCAAGATCCAGTAGTTGAGATTTGTTGGTACGGACAAATCTTCATTGGCAAAGCTAAGCACTCAGAAGCGGCGACCGTCGGCCTCAAGCTCACTCCAAACCACTATGGTTGGTATCTGGACGTCATCAACCTTCCAGATTGAGGGTCGTGCCAATATTGGGTCAAAGCAACCGCCTGGCGCCCCGTCCGTGGTGAATTCAAGCTGAGTTTCAGCACCCCTAACGAAGATTAATCTAAAGTAGATTGACAAACTGCTTCCAGCCAAAATCGGCTCCTTGCCCCCGTAGGTTTATATCCTGCATTCAGATAAGATGTTGGTGATGCCTCGGGCAAGTCGCCTTAAAAGCTAGCGTCAACAAACACGAACAGTATGATTATAAAGCCGACAACAACGAATGAATCGCATGCGTTTCCATAGGCAGCTAGAGAGGGCGATATGGGGCGAATGTGGCCAAAGGACATTCTTTGAGATTGCACCAGACAGGAGCCACTATCTTGAAAGGCCAAAATTCCAGTTTTAAAGGAGGCGAACCTACTTGGGCAAATGCTTGTGTCGGAGACAATGGGCAGCCCAGCTACGTTGAATATGCCAAAGGCTTTTCAACTGCCGCCAACAGTCTTATTTACAACGTACTAGCAACACGCGGAGTAAAATTCTCCCCTGACCTACTTGTGTATCCAATTTGTTTCAACATGCGCCATGCGGTTGAGTTGCATCTCAAAGGTACAGCCAACTATTTAATAAACTTCTCATCATTGCTCCCCCCAATAATTGAGTTTAATCTCGCAAGCTCTCACGACATTGGCATAATTTGGAATTTCATCAAGACAAACTCTATAAGGATTGATCCTCGCTACTCAATAATAATACAAAAAATGGATCAAACCATCTCTGACATTGCTAAAATAGATCCTACTGGACAGACTTTCAGATACGCATTTGATAAAGAAAGCAAGAAACACCTTGTGGAAACCTATCTCATAAATGTAAAGGTACTTCGCGACAAATTCTCGAAATTAGAAAACCATCTATCAGACCTTAACCTGCTAAATGAAGCGATGGATGAAGAGTTGCGCTATGGCGATAGAACATCAAAGCTATCTAGGCACGATCTATATTTGATTGCCAAGGTTCTCCCAAAACGCTCTTACTGGGGGACAGAAGAATTCATCCAAACCAAAGCAAAAATACAAGAAAAATTTAAACTAAGCTCAAATGACTTTAGTCGCGCACTAACACGCATCCAACAAAGCCATCAACTTTCCCACATAATAGGAGCTCCCTTACCATTACTACAGGCAACCTTAGAAACCTTTATTGTATTCTTTGATGCCTGGTGCATCACAAACGACATTGCAGAATATCGAACTTCTTTTTCTGACAAAGAATTTGATATTGCAGCGATCGAGCTAGAATCCATAGACTTTTTACAAGACATCCTTAACTATAACACAAAAGAAAAAGAAGCCATGGAGGCAATAAGAAAAAGCCTCAACATCCAGCAAATGATTGACATCGAGACTCTTTATCGATTAACCAACGACTCTCACTACGGAGAGCGATACCCATTTTTATATAATCTATATAAGACGCATGCGGAACTCGACAAACGAGGCATAGATGGCATATCCGACACCATGCTAGGGATGGTCAGAGCTCCAGAGCAAATAATAAAAAGTTTGTTTTTTCTTGGACAATGGGAAATAGCCGAATACTTAGTAGCTAATTATGAGTTTGGCGATTGTTTTGACTGGCTAGCGGATGCTAGAAGCGAAACGCTATTCAAAGAGCCTTGGACAGGGGCATTCAGTGAAGAAGATGTATCAGAATGGGACCGCGAGCGCATTGGCACAATTATTTGAAAGTACTTAATACTTGAATACATCTATTTCCGTAAGAGTAGAAATGACCAATGGTCATTGTCGCCAGTGAGGCTTTATGCGCAGTAAATCTTCCATAGTTGATCCACTCTGATGGTGTAACTCTGGCTCATCATTTCCCGTCGCATCCCCCAATCGAGATTCGTCCGTACACTGGCGGCTCGAAGAATAGCCTTCCCCCAACGCCCGTTGATCTGGTCTAGCACCGCCATCACCCGAGTCGCGTCCGTGGCTTGGGCCGCCGTAATCTCCTGGCCGACCTCAAAGCAGCAGCATCACCGCTGCTTTGCTGTAGTTGAATCCTCCGGCGGAATACACGATCAAGCGCATCAACAGTTACCTTGGTCAACAAGCGGACGTCTGCACGCTCTTCATTCGCGAATCTTGGCTCCCATATTACTTCGCCACGTCGACACTGAACCACGCTGCACACATTCGTCATTTTTTACTTACGATCTATCCATCTTTGTATTTATGAACTTACACAATCATCTAAAATTTAATTTAATTTAATTTAATTTAATTTAATTTAATTTAATTTAATTTAATTTAATTTAACGCTTTAACGCTTTAACGCTTTAACGCTTTAACGCTTTAGCGATTTAGCGATTTAGCGATTTAGCGATTTAGTGATTTAGTGACACCAAACATATCTCCACGCCAAAATATTAAAAATCCGCTCCCACATTGACGCACACACTTATTTTGCTTTACCTTATCGCCAAGATATCAACCTCCTAAAATCCCAGCGGCGCACTTTAAGCGGCGCCGTACTCTATCGAGAAAAAAATGAATATCTTGATACTGTTAACAGCAACTATTCAGTTCCTAATAAAACTCACAGAACTGCTGCAGCTATGGGGAATTGGTTGGCTGGGATTCCCTCTGTGTTAATCAGAACAAACCTCCCAAAGCTGCTGGCTCCCAGTTCATGAACACCAGCTCGCTGCTGACTTCGGCCTTCCCTTGCCGCTGGTTGGTGTTGCAGTAGCGGATGCCCAGCGTCTCGAAATGAAAACCTTCGAACACGCGCCGGATGTCCGGGTGGTCATTGATGCTGACCATCACCTTGCCTTTGCAACGGCGCATGAAGTCGGCCATCCGCTCGTAGTTCTCGAATGGAAAGTCCACGCCATAGCCGGCGGTCTGCCAATAAGGAGGGTCCATGTAGTGGAAGGTGTGGGCCCGGTCGTAGCGTTCAGCGCATTCGAGCCAGGGTAAGTTTTCGACGTAGGTGCCAGACAACCGTTGCCAGGCGGCCGAGAGGTTCTCCTCGATCCGCAGCAGGTTGATGGCCGGGCCGGTGGTCGCGGTACCGAAAGTCTGCCCAGTGACCTTGCCGGCGAAGGCATGGTGCTGCAGGTAGAAGAATCGGGCGGCGCGCTGGATGTCGGTGAGGGTTTCGGGGCGGGTCATCTTTTGCCACTCAAACACCTGGCGCGAGCTGAGCGCCCATTTGAACTGGCGCACGAACTCTTCGAGATGGTTCTGCACGACGCGGTACAGCGTCACCAGGTCGCCATTGATGTCGTTGAGGACTTCAACGGGCGCGGCCTGGGGCCGCATGAAGTACAGCGCGGCACCACCGGCAAAGACTTCAACGTAGCATTCATGCGGTGGGAAAAGTGGAATGAGGCGGTCGGCCAGGCGGCGTTTGCCGCCCATCCAAGGAATGATGGGAGTAGACATAGGGAGCAAGACCTTTACTGTATATATAAACAGGTGCTAGGCTCGCCGCGCTTTGTGCACGGAGCAAGAGCCTAGGCCGGGCTTGCAGGGACCATCTGCGGGGACGGCGGCCGGGCTGGATGTTGACGCATCCAATCCGGTCGCTCTTTTTACGTGGATGAAAATACGAAGCCGAAATGCCGACTCAGCAGTTCGTCGCCTTCCTCTCGCCTGATCGCGACACCCCAACTACTGTATATAACACCAGTAATCGTAAGGTGTGACCGTGGAACAGTACGAAATCGAAGACACCAGCGATTGGCTCGGCTGCCCGACACCGCTTGAAACCTGCCGGCATCAGCTCCGAATCTATGAAAATGAAGTCGAGGAACTGACCCTGCAATTGCGCCAGGCTCGGGAAAAGATCTTCAATCTGGTTGAGATGCACAGCAAAGCTGCCAACGAGCGCGATGCCCTCCGCTCTCAATTGACCACCGCCAAAGCTGAAACGGCAGATGCGAACAGGCTCGCGACTGAGATCGAGACTCGAAGCAACTGGCAGTTGATGGCCAAGGACAAGCACATCAGCGAGCTCACTGCGAAGTTGCGCACCTTCACCTGAAAGCTCAGCCGCTTGGGTTACCGGGCGACAGATAAATCCGGCATCAGCGCCCGTACATAGGACTGACAGGCCGCGAGTGCAATCAGTCCTTGGTCACCGGCATTGGTGATGCCGATAATTCGTTGAGCATGCGCTGGGTCAAGTCGGGCGCGCGTTCCTCCATGAACCACGCCGCCGGCGCCGGAGCTGGCAGGCACTGAACAGCCACTGGCTGAATCCGTGCTGTCGAGGAGGACTGACAGCCGCAAATCAGCAGTGGCAAGGCGATCACGCAGGCGAGCCTGTTTCGTTTGAGCATCGCTCAGTTCCTTGTAATGGGTTTGCTCGCTGGCCGACAGACGCTGCTCGAGAGCGAGACGTTTGTCCTGCTCGGTCCGTTGCGCGGTGGCGGCAGCATTGTTGATGGCGTCGAGGTCTGACTGGTGCAGCCCCGCCTGGCATCCTCTTGCCGAGCACGCATCACCTCACGCTCTTCTGGCGACATCCGCCCGGCTTTGACTTTGATCTTCTGTGTCTCACCCGAACGCCAATCACCGAAGCTGCCGAAAATCAGCGTCTCGCCTTTCTCCGTTCGGTACTCATGGACAACATACCAACCGTTCTTTTCCTTGCCCTTGTCCTGCGCCGTTTTACAGCGGGTCAGCTTGCCGAAAATCAACGGTTGCCCAGGCTCTAGGCCATAGTCTGCGAATTGCCCCAACATCTCATCGAGCATGACGGGCCTCCCGCTGTTCATCCACAGACTGGCACTGCACGCACTGTGTGCAACCCGGTGACGCGGCTCGGCGACCTTCAGGGATTGGTTCATCACACCCTTCGCAGAACAAAAACGAATGAACCACCGATGTAGACTTGGCGGAATTACGCGCCGCCAGCGCCTGATCGATCCGCTCCTGCACCAAATCGTTAGCGAAATCAGCAATATCAGCCACGGTCAGCACTCCGCGTCGTCTTGTTAACGTACGTGGCGCGGTTGAACATACCCAGCAGCCCTTGAATCCCCCGAAACACCTGCAGACGAATCGCGGCGAGTTCATCGTCGGTCACCACTCCATCGCCGATGCTCTTGGCCCAGGTGTCAGCCAAATCCGCCACCTGCCGGAAGTACTCAGCAATGCCTGTGGTCAACGTTTCAGGCATGTCGTTGGTGTACGCCTCGGTCAATTCCTGCCAAGTCGTGTCACCGACCAACGCATGCACCGCATCCAGAATGCGGCGATCCTTGGTCAGCTCCAGGATCTCGCCGAATTCCTGAATGTTCACCGTGTGACTGGGATGGGTTGGGGAAAGCTTGTGCTGCAGTGTGGTGGCATTCCTGCCGGTGGTGGCGGCGATGGCCGAGGCACCGCCCGGGTAGTCTCGAGCGGCATGGTAAAGCGCGAGGTCGAGCGGCAGAACTTCACGCTGCGCCCGCTCAACAGAACTCAGAGCAATTCGGCTCATGGCATTAATCCTTAAAAGTTGCCAGTGCCACACGACTTGTAGTGGTGATACATTGCCGCGTGGCTTGAAAGGGCCCAAACGCCGGCTAGATCTTCAGGATCGACACCGGCACCGTGCCGGGGCGAACAATCCGTTGTTCCCCCCTGGCGCAACCGCTGCCCAATCTGTGGTGGAAAAGGCAGCAACACCAAGGCATTCCGTGCCTTGGAAAGCGCGGTCAAAGAAGGTGGTTAGCATGTGGTGTGCCCACCGACCTTAACTGCGACCCGACAGCGCTGTGGTGGCGCTTGCCGGGAGGAACTGGGCGGCCTTTTGGTCGCCTTTTTTCTTTCTAAGCTGCTTTACTCGTAATGGCAGACTCGGTGATTCCGAAATGCTCCAGTACCTCGGCTAGCGAAACCGAGCCTTCACTCTCAATAGCCAATGATTTGATCAATGAGACACTTGGGTCTTTGCTGGCATATTTAATGTGCAACCTCAGGTAGCTCACAGCAATGCGGCAACGAACTGCGTAGGCTGCAAGCTCCATTGAGTCCAGACTGTTGATGTATTCACGTAGCATCATGGGATATACCTCCAGAGCTAGAAATTAACCTATGAGGTTGTTTTATGCAACACCTCATCGGACATTCACCTAAAAGGTTAATCCCTCCAGAATCGGCGAATGAAAATATCAGACACCCGCTTACAGAACTTCCGACGAATCTTGGCCGAAAGGAAGCTCCGCCTGACTGACGTCGCGGACCTTCTAGGCAAAGCGCCTGCGCAAGTGAGCGCGTTCGGAGGTAAAAATCCTACGAAAGGAATTGGCGATCAGATTGCTCGCGAAATTGAGACCGCACTAGGATTACACAATGGCTTCCTCGACATGCCCTACGGACTGGGTGAATTCGGAAATGCTACGGTGCTTAGTCATACAGGTCGTAAATTACCGGTCATTGGATCAATCGCAGCAGGTGCTTGGTGCGAGTCTCATGGGCTTTTCGACCACATGGATGCTGAGGAATGGATTGATGCGCCTGGGCCTGTTGGTCCACGAGCATTCATCCTTCGCGTTGAAGGTATTAGCATGGAGCCAAAATTCGTTGAGGGAGACAAAATCGTCATTGACCCTTCGTTAGAGGCTTTTCCAGGGCATTTTGTGGCTGCAAAACGCACCAGGGATCAAGCTGCAACGCTCAAGCAATTGAAACAGGAGGGAAACGAACAGTATCTATATGCTCTAAACCCAGACTGGCCTGAACGTATAATCCGAATGACTGAAGAGTGGGTTATATGCGGTAGAGCAAGATGGAAAATTTCAGACTTATAAGCAAGGAGGGCGACGCCCTCCCTTCAAATCACGCAATCATCGCCTCGATATCTTCACGATGGACAGTCTTCTGAACTTTCAATTTAATCTTATGACTCATTAAAACTGACTTTTTCAGCCGTTGTACAGCGGTTGAGTCAAGAGGGCACTTGGTACATATCACATATCCAAGTTTGATATCCTTTACATTTTTTGTAAGAGCAGCAACAGTTGCACATATCTGATCTACTGCGTGCTTGATATCAGAACCTTTCAATTCAATATATATTTCCCTTCCACTAACAGAATCAACCAACAACCAGTCGCACTTTATCCCATTTACTATCAAGCACCCATCAACCTGATGGCGCTCAAGTTGCCGCCTAGCTTTATTAACAACTTGCAATACCGACTTTTGCTCTTCAAATGTTAAAATTGGATTTTTTGTAGGCACGATACAATGAGCAGTCATTCACTTAGCTCCGTCCCAGACTCTACAAACTCCAACTCCATATCTATAAGCTTTTCAAATTTCTGCGCAAAATGTTCGGACACGTTATCAATTGCACTCGCATCAATAAGGTTCATCCCATGATCCATTATCTCTTTAACAACTCCTCTATCAACAAAGTACGCCGTTACGTCTTCAAAGCGAACTATCTGCTCCAATGGAACTGTGCTGGCTAGTTGAGCACGCTCACTTGAACTTCTAGTCTTTTCAAGCACGTTCCCTGCCTGAATCAAATTATTAAATGCCGTTAAAATATAGGGGCTATGCGTCGTAATCGTATAACTACTGATCTTATCACGAGCATTATATGCAGACGCTATGAGAGAAACTATCTGCCCCTGCGCAATAGGAAACAAATGGGCCTCGGGCTCTTCCACAATAAAGCTTCTTGTAAAATTAACTGAAGAAGCATATGGCCATGTTGAAAGAACCATTGCCATCGGCAAAACTTCTTGCTGACCAGAACTAGAATTTGAAAGATTGACTCGCCCTTGCGAACTAATAATCCAGTCCTGCCCTTTTTCCGAGAGATAACTTCCACAAATCAGATCGTTAACAATTCTTTCAACTGACTTTGGCCGCCTCGTATGAGCAAACTCTATAAAACCTCTCTCCCTTGTACGCTCATATATAGCCCCAAACTCTTTCAAAAAATGATCAATTGGAATACTTGAAGAAATAAAAGAGAATACATTTTTCTGTAGATTTGCAAAAAACGAACGCCCTGCAGGTATATAAAAGACCTGCTCCAACCTCATATCAGCCGATTCACCATACAACCCCTGAATAATAACCTCACGCAACTCACGCATAGCTTCAGAGCGAATTTTATAGTTATACTTACCATCAGCCCCCTCTATCATTGCCTTCTTGTATACTTTACGAGCAGAAGTCAGCGTTTTCAGCACACTATCAGAATATTTTATACACCATTTGTATTGAGCATTGGTTTTATCGTGCGAAATCTGAATAGAATAATAATCACAACTATAGCCAATCTTGAACTTCGACTTTTCCCAACCATACTTTGGAAAAATACTTTCAAACTTAGCCTTCAAATCAGAGTCAAATTGGCGCTTTGATTTTTCATCAACCCCAGCCTCCTGCAGAGTCATTGGAATTTCTTTAAAGAAGCTAATCAATTTAGAAATCAGGCTCTTACCTTTGGCTTGAGGCCCTATGAAAATATTTATTCGTTTTAGATCAACCTCAGCTTTTTTTATTGATAAAAAATCTTCAATTATTAACTTTTCCATTGAAATACAATCCATCCTATTAATTCTGCGCCACCGGTAGTGAAGAATAATTCACAACATGATGGCCTTACAATAGCGTCGCTCTGAAATACGCCGAAGAGAAAACACCCTTTGAGATTGTTTTTTGTTGACAAAATAACCTTTGAGGTTATTTTTATCTCACTCTTCCACCACAGAGCGAGACAACACCATGCACACCACAGCAACCCTGCACGTCCACCCAGCTGCTGCTGAGCCCTTCCGAATCTTCGAAATTCGCCGCCTGGCTCGCGAATGCGGCTGCACGTTTGTCACCACCAAACCGAAGCAGAAAACCCGTACCCCGTCCACACCATTCAACCCGAACGGCGGAGGACGAGCGGCATGAGCAAATTCAAACTCGACAACCGCACCCTGCAGTTGCTTAACGCCCAGGTCAATTTGACCGAAACCTTCAACCACGTACTGCGATCGGTACCCAGGCGTGAAGCCTTGGCATTTCTCCTTAGGGTTGAACGGGGCATAACCGAGACCGTTTTCGTCGTTGAGCTGGACAGCGAACGCCACACACTGACCTTGAACAACGAAAAGAAGATGCACCTCAAGCTGGCCGACTTCATAGAGGAAATCGCCAACGGCCCGTCAGGCCCGAGCAACACCGACGACCAAGAGTACCTGCCTCACGCAAGCCGCATATACGGTCGGTTTGATATTCGGGACAAGCAACGTGTGTTCGAACGGGTGATCACCGGTGGCGTCTTAAGCCTCGACATGGGCTTTGAACTGCCCCTCCACGTTGCGATCCACCGCACTCACACCCGCCCGGGCGTCACCACCATCTTGAGCATCGGCATCAAAAGCCCACGTACAAAGTGCTTCACCGTGTGCGGTTCCGATGCCGAGATCTACAGCAAGATCGTCGAGTCAATCAATCACCTGGCTGCTGCGGCAACACCTGCCGCACACGCCGTATGAGGCGGATGCCATGGAACGCACACTCGCCCAAGCCGCAAGCCAACTCGGTCTAACCCGGCCAAAGCTCATCATCGCTATGCGTGAAAAGGGTCTGCTCAACGAACGTAACCTTCCGGCCTACCCCACCCGTGATGGCGAGTATCTGCGGACCAAGGACAGCCACTGGTATCACGACCAGCTTGGCATGCAGTACAGCCAATCGACCCGGGTCAAACAACCCGGCATTCGTTGGTTGGCCGAACAATTGGGATTGGTGCTTCCTGCCATCCCGGTAGACAACCGTGACGTGGCCTAGGGAATACGCCCGCCAGATCATCGCCATGCGTACTCGTGAGGAGCGCAATGCCGCGCTCCTCGAAGTGCCCGACCATCTGCGGGAGTTGACCAAGCGCCACTGCCTAAACGCCTGGAATCATCCGTCAAGGTTCAATCGCAAGGAGGCCACGCAAGCCCATGAGCAACACAAATCAGAACCTACTCCGACTAATGCCGGCACCGGAAACCGTAACCGTTGAACTGCTCTATCGCACCTTCGGTGACGTACTTATTCCTTTGGAAAAACTTCGCCTGCATTACTTCCGCAATCTCAACGAACAGACGTTCGCGTCCGATCTCGACAATGGCCGCATCCCGTTGCCCGTGACCACGCTCAAAGACAGCCGCAAGTCCTTCAAGTACGTCCACATCCGCCACCTGGCGTCGTGGATTGACATAAGGGCCTATTCGGCCGACGAGGAGCAAGCAAAGAAACAGATCGATTCAATCCAGCAGGCCCAGTAATCCCAAACGGCCGCCACCACCGGCCAGGTAGAACAACCAGGAGCACACCACATGACCGCAATACAGATCTGCGCGCTGATCGTCCTCATCTTGCTCGCCGGCCTCACCTATTGGGCCGGCTATCGCGGCGGGCTCATCGACGGCAGCGTCGAGGGCATCGACGAAGGCAAAGCCTTTCAACACGCCGCCAACTCGGAGGAGATCCACAACCTAAAGCTTTCGCTTGACCAGGCACGTGATCAACACAAGCGACTGTACTCGCACTACGAGCGCGCACTGGCTGCTTCGAAACTGGGAGAGCCAGAACGCCAAACCCTACTGGCCATCGCCGAAAAACTCAGGATCGCCGCCGAGACATTCGCCGCGTTCCGCACCGGCAAAAAGCTCGAGCGTGAATCCATCATCCTCCGCGAAAAAGCACTAGAGATGACCATCCTGCTGGAGCCCGCAAAGGAGGCCGCAGCATGAAACGCGCCCTCCTACGCCTCACGCCCCAAGTGGCGGGGGAGCTGCAACAACAGCTGACGAAGGCCGTGACCGGACTTCGGGAAGTGACCCGTTTTCGAAAAGAGTTCGATCGACAACTGACCACGCTGATTGGCCAAGACGCCCTGCGAAAAACTGCACAAGGATACCCGCAACGCATTGCTGCTTACCGACCCGATCAAGGAGGCCACATGAGCCAGAATGCCACCGAAGCACGGCTCACGCTTAACCAGCGCCTGATGGATCACCTCTTTATCGAAAACCGGAGGAAAGCGGCATGAAGATGGAACAGAACACCCCCCTGACATCGACCGCTTTGCTCCGCAATGCCAGGAGCGTCGACGCATCAGAAACAAACAGTCTCTGCGGTGCAGCAGCAGGCATTATTTCCTCTCTCATCGCCACTGCCGAAGCACGTCTAGCCGACGAAAAGCTGCACGAGGCTGCCACTACTGATGCAACGCTGTTCGCTCAGAGTCGCCCGCTCGCGCAGCCCGTCATGGGGTATACGGGACTATCGTCATCAAACAAACTTAGCCGCTCAAAAGAATCCAATGAACGCCCGCCCTCCATGCTTACGGACTTCATCTCCAGCTTGACGTTCGATACTTTCAAGAACAGGCAAACTGGTCAAAACTCGTCTAAACACATCCTCAGTCGTCGCAGGTTCCGCCCCGTCGAAACAACTCACCCAACCATGAAGCTCAAATCTAAGACTGAGCCCTATGCTCATTCTCTGAGCATTGAGCTCGCCCCTTTGAATTTCTGTGAGCCTGAACAACTGATCGGCATAAATACCCTTGCAGTACTCCCGAGCGAAGTGAGGCTCGTGCTTTCCTCTAGCGGGAGTTTGAAGCACAACTACTTTGCGCACCTCAGTGCACAAGCAAAGAAGTCGCTCAAATTGCGCAATTTCAAGAGTGCGCCTTTCATCATCTCTGACAGCCATCTCATGGCGTTTTTGCCCCCAAGGCACCGCAATGGCAATTGCAATACCTACAACAGAACCGACTGCTTGTACCCATCCAGCGGCATCCGGCGGCAACATTCCATTTTTAACCCAGTAAGAAACAGATCCGACGAGAAGCCACAGACCTGCACCACCGATGGACAACCACCAAACAGCCCAAAGGGTACGAGTAACCAATTGTTCCGGAATTTTCAGCCCCATTACTCTTCTCGACTCCTAGCCAGCATCAAATGTGGAACTCAGTACGACATAATCACCACCACGGATGCGACGGCCTGCTGCCGCTCGTATGGACTTTGCGACTGGCATAAAAATCTAACTGTGGTTCAGGAGGCAGCATGAACACTGCTTTTATCCTGATGGCTCAGTACAACGGCCGGGCCATCGTGCCACTGGAACAGGTCTGCAAGGACTACTTCACACACCTGACTACCGACATGTTCCAGCGTAAGGTCATGGCCGGACAGATCAAAATCCCCATCACCCGGATGGAGTCGAGCCAGAAAAGCGCCAAGGGTATTCACATCACTGATCTGGCAGCTTATCTTGATCTGCAACGGGAGGCCGCAGTGAAGGAATTCAACCAGCTCAACGGATACCGCCGAGCCCGCTAATTCACTGCTTGCCCCAGGCGCCCAGCTTAACGGGCGCCTGAATGATCTTCTCCAACCACGGCCACTCGGCATAATGGTCACCTTTCCCGCGTAGATGGGTATATCTACGCAACGAGTTCCAGTCCCGATGTCCGGACACACTAGCCACTCGTGGAATATCCCAATCCATCTCAAATAACCGGCTCACGCCGTCGTGCCGCAGATCGTGGAAGTGGAGATCTTCAATCTCCAAAAACTTGCACGCCTTCGCCCAAGCAGTGGAGATCGACGACGAGTTGTACGGGAAAACCTCCCTACGTTCTTTTGGCATGCTCTGCAGAATTCGCCAGGCTTCGTCGGGAAGGTGACACCAAACATCATTGCCAATCTTCTGCCCGGGGTTCTTCATATCTCTCACCAGCACCCGCTGATTCGCTTCATCGACGTCCGCCCACAGGATTCGGCTGATCTCATCCTGCCGACGTGTGGAAAACACCGCGAAGCCAATAACCTTAAGCATGTTGATCGAACTGGGGCGACGCCGTTGCATGTCGACGAAGTGTTCCAGCAGCTTGTCCAGCTCCCCCTTGGTCGGTCGTCGGTCGCGCTCTCGGCTCTTCATGTTGTAACCCAACTTCCTCAACACTTTTCGAGCATCCGCCATCGCATGCGGATCGACCTCATACCCCCAAGCAGGCCGCGCAATAGACAGGACAGCACCGAGATGCGCGAGATCATTCCCTGCTGTCTGAGGCTGGACGCCACCGCCCTCCTTGCTCATTCGCCAGAGCGCAAAACCCACCAACCGTTGGCTGTTGATGTCGGAATCAATGGTCTTACCAAAGTCCGACGCAGCAATGGCATTAAGGGTAGCTTCCTTGGTTTTGCCCAGCGCCCGGACTTTCTCCATTTCGGCCAAGTACTGCTTGACCATGTCCTCGACGGTGACTCCCTTGCGGTTCGCGCGCTCGATAGCACCTGGTTGATCCAGGTCTGCCTCACGTCGCCGCACCCAGGCTTGAGCAGCCTGTTTCCGGGCGAATGTCTGGCTCTCTTGATAGACTTGCACTCCGTCGCGCTTGATGCGGATCTGAGCCGTGTAGCTCACGGTCCCATCCGCCAGTTTTCTTGCCCTGATAGTCGCCATATCGAAAGTGGTACGCGTCAGTTTTGAAGTGGTACATCGTACCACCGAGAGTCAAAAATCGCCCGAAAACGCCCAAAAACACGCTAAAAACATGTAGAGCAAAATGGTACAGAACACCCACTCCAGCCCAACAAACACAAGCCCCGTGCTGTCGCGGCGATTCAGCGTTGCACCTATGATGGACTGGACCGACCGCCACTGCCGCTTCTTCCTGCGCCTGCTGTCGAAAAACGCCCTGCTCTACACCGAAATGGTCACCACCGGTGCCTTGCTCAACGGTGATCACGAGCGGTTCCTGCGTCACAACGAGGCCGAGCATCCGCTGGCCCTGCAGCTTGGCGGCAGTGTGCCGCTGGACCTGGCGGCGTGTGCGCGCATGGCGCAGGAGCATGGTTACGATGAGGTGAACCTGAATGTCGGCTGCCCGAGCGATCGGGTGCAGAACAATATGATCGGCGCGTGCCTGATGGGGCATCCGCAGTTGGTGGCCGATTGTGTGAAGGCGATGCGGGATGCGGTGTCGATTCCGGTGACGGTCAAGCACCGTATCGGGATCAATGGCCGGGACAGTTACGAGGAGTTGTGTGATTTCGTCGGCACGGTGCGGGATGCCGGGTGCACCAGTTTTACCGTGCATGCGCGGATTGCGATTCTGGAGGGCTTGTCGCCGAAGGAGAATCGTGACATTCCGCCCCTGCGTTATGACGTGGCGGCGCGGTTGAAGGCGGATTTTCCGGAGCTGGAGATCATTCTCAACGGCGGCATCAAGTCGCTGGAGGCCTGCCACGAGCATTTGCAGACGTTCGATGGCGTGATGCTGGGCCGCGAGGCGTATCACAACCCTTATGTGATGGCCGAGGTGGATCAGCAGTTGTTCGGCAGTACGGCGCCGGTGATCACCCGTGCCGAAGCGCTGGCGCAGTTGCGGCCGTATATCGCGGCACACATCGATGCCGGCGGTTCAATGCACCACATCACGCGCCATGTGTTGGGGCTCGGCACCGGGTTCCCGGGGGCGCGCAAGTTTCGGCAGTTGTTGTCGGTGGATATCCACAAGGCCAAGGAGCCCCTGGCCTTGCTGGATCAAGCGGCCGGGTTGCTTGAAGGGCGTTGATGCCCGGTTGTTCTCGCCATTAAGCCAGGCGGTTTGATCCGCCTGGCTCGCCGGTCAGCTGGCGGCCGCCGCCGTCCAGTTCACCCATCCGAATACCCAGGTCGCCAGGATCAACAATCCGAAAACAATCCGGTACCAGGCGAAGGCGGCATAGCTGTGGTTCGCAATGAACTTGAGCAAGCCGCGCACGGCGATCATGGCGAAAAAGAACGCTGTGACGAAGCCCAGGGCGAAAACCGCCAGGTCGCCGGCCTGGAACAGCTCCCGGTACTTGTAGCCTGAATACACCGCCGCACCGACCATGGTGGGCATCGCCAGGAAGAACGAGTATTCGGTGGCGGCCTTGCGCGACAGGCCAAACAGCAACCCGCCGATAATGGTCGATCCAGAGCGGGAAGTGCCCGGTATCATCGCCAGGCACTGCGCGAAGCCTACCTTCAGCGCATCCGGCCAGCGCATGTCGTCGACATGGTCGATGTGCACCACGTGGTCCCTCTGCTCCGCCCACAACATGACAATGCCGCCCACGACCAATGCGACGGCCACGGTGATCGGGTTGAACAGGTAGTGATGAATCTGGTCGGCGAACAAGACTCCCAGAACGACGGCTGGAAGAAAGCCGATCAGCAAGTTCAGGGTGAAGCGCTGTGCATTGCGCTGGGTCGGCAGTCCTTTGACGATCTCAGTAATCTTGCGGCGAAACTCCCAGACTACGGCAAGAATGGCGCCCAGCTGAATTATGATATTGAACGCCATGGCGCGTTCACCGCCAAACTCCAGCAAGTCCGCAACAATGATCTGGTGGCCCGTACTGGAGATGGGCAAGAACTCAGTCAGGCCCTCTACCGCGCCCAGTACCAACACTTTGAAAAGGGTCCAGAAATCCATCAATCCTCCGTCAGACCGTTCTTTGGGAACGATCCGTCAACTGCACTCAGATATTGAGTAGCTCAAGCAAAACAATCGAGACATCCACACCCATTACCTGATGTAGCGAGGGAGAATATGTCTTATCAAAAGACACACTCAAGCCATGTTAATAATCGTCCGGGTACGAACAGCGCGGAAAATATTTAGGCTATTAGTAGAAAAAAGTCTCGCCACTCAATAAAGTGTGATCGCTCTCACAGTATTTGTGTTCTTACTGGATTGAGCACCTTGGCCTGAATGATGGCACGTAGTGGGCCAAACAGTGGCAAAAGGACATAAAAACAAATCGCCATCGTTTCAAAATAGTGGCACAATTCCATATTGCCACCATCTAAGGACGCTATTTCACTAGTTCAGCCTGCCGAGAAAATCAACTAAAAGCTTGAAAAGCTTAACTATTGTTAGAAAACTCGGGAGCCACGTCTAAAATTGGCGTAAATGTTACCAATTGTCAGTCACAGATGAGAACCGGTGCTTTAACATCCCGATGTCAGCACCTATTCGAGTCAATGCATGATGCTTACAGGGAACTTAGCGACTAGAAGCCCGCGCCAGACTAACGATGAACCCGGAGTTCTCACTCTGGGTCGTACCCGTGGCGTGGCTGAACATTTTAGAGCGCTAGTCGCAAGGCATGTGCGGACCGATATGGCACTAGAGGCCAACGCCTACACTAGTTCATTCAAGAACAATGAACGCTCTGGTTCGTACCGCGCCATCTTCATCATCATCGACAGCCCCCAGGCCCTCGAGGAAAGCCTCGCGCTAGTGGAAAACCTGCGCACCGGCAACTTGAAACCCATCATTTGCGCAGTCATCACGGGTCGAGGCAGCTACAACAAGATCAAGTACTATCTTGCGGGGGCCGACTACTGTATCAAGTTCAATACCCTATCCGATGAAAGCTCTGAGTTGCTCGGCGAGTTCTTCAACAGTGAAGAATGGCAAAGAGATATCAATTTGATATTGGACCCCACCCGTATTTGTCTACTGGGCACCAGCAAGAAGCTGGACATTTCCTTTGCAGAAATGAAGATTCTGGAAGCCTTTGCACAAACCAGTAACCACATACTAAGCCACGATCAAATCGCCAACATCATGGGGCTCAACACCAACTTTTATGACCCAAGGGCGCTGGAAAAATCGATCAGTCGCCTTCGTGGAAAAATCAAGGACATGTACGGCACAAACGCCATCCAGAGCATCCGGGGGCATGGGTACCGGTTGATGAGGGGGCTGATCTCGACCCCCTGACGAACAGCAGGGATGGCGCTTTAATATCAATTCAACAGGCGATTCTCCTCAAGGATACAAAGGTCTCGACTTCATCGTTTTTTTTGTATTTCATACTGACGGCACTTATCGATTCAATCACCGAGGCAACATCGGACCATAACAATAAGAGTTTATTCTGCAGCTGTAGATCGAGTGGAACCTATCGAGGGCCAATTTTGGGCCCAGACCCTGCCTTTCGATTACTTCCAAGGGAGTCTTTACTCCCCTGCCGATCATCTTTTTTCGCCAAATTTGGTGTGTACTTCAGGAGAGAGACATGGAAACTAGTACAACCCTCCCAAGGAAATACTTTGTCGTCGTGACCCACAGCACTACGTCGCAGCGTGAACTTGAGACCATCCTGTCCAGTGAGCGTTTCAACTCGTTTGGCACCTCCCAGGCACAAATGTTTGTTGAAGGTGTTGCTTCGCCCTCTTCCGCTCCCGTGCTGATGGAGTTCAGCTACCCCAACGTTTCAAGGAAAAACGTTGCGCGCAGTATCGAACACGATACACAGCGACTATTGGCCACTCTGGAATCCGAATGGCTGGCAGCGCAATCGACGAATCCATTCCACAGCATGCCGGCAACTGCCGGGGCAGCCAACGATATCTCGCGAACAATCGAGAGCGACACTCCTTACAGCGAAGCCTGGCAACTCGACAAGGATCAAAGCGTACTGGCAAAAGAGGGCGTCGAGATCAGCCTGACCGGATTGGAAGCCGCGCTGGTAAAGAAGATGCTGCACCATGAAGAGCGCGTCGTCAGTCGCGACGAATTGATCCTCAGCATCGGTAGGGAGCCGGAGCAGTATCGCGGCCTGGAAATGTGCCTGAGCCGATTGCAAGACAAATTCAAATTGGCCAGTAACGGTGAACGACTGTTTCGCGCAGTCAGAAATCGTGGCTATTGCCTGATCCAGGAAGTCGTGGCGTAAACACCTCAACCTTTAGCAATTAAAACAAACAGAAACAGTGCGACTACAACAATAAAAAAAGCACTCTGTTTGGTTTCAACCTCCGCGCTGGCAAAATCCTCTTATCCCCACCCCTCCTACAATACCAAAGACCACTCTAATTATTCACCCTCTTCCATTCGACCTTTTCTAACGCTCGATCTTTTCTAAAATTTCGCTAGTTGGCACTTTGCCATCTTGTTAGAACTCGTCAGACAGTATCTTCGCCAATAACTTAGTCTATTGACTGACGACAGTTCGGCATATCGACGTTGTTACCTCAGGACACTCGCTCTAACAACAATAACAAGTCTGCTTAACAACTCGGATTTCAACTGTCGAAACCTGAATGGACGTCTTTTGGGGATATGGTATGGATCTTACTTTTGGTATCAATCGAAACACTGGCCTCAAGGGACTTACCTTTTGGGGACAATGGGCGCTGGCACAGGGCTTTGTAGTTTCTCTGTTGTTCATACTGGCTGAAAGGCACACCGGATCGGTCGAGTTCTATTACCGGATGTGCGCAACGCTCGCCGTCCTGGCCTCGGTTCCGGCTTATACGTTCAGCGGTGTGTACCGCAAAAGAGACAACTATCTGTCAGGGCTCGGGCGCCTGTTCATGGGCTGGTCCATGACCATGGCGGCGCTGGCCTGCATCGCGTTTATCTGCAAGGCCGATGAGTTGTTTTCTCGACAAGTCATCCTGGGTTGGGCGGTGTACGGTTTCCTCGGACAGGCGTTGCTGTATGCGCCGCTGCATGCGTTTTCGAAGTTCTACCAGCGGTCACGTAAAAGCGAGCATAAAACCCTGATCGTCGGCACCGGCGAACTGGCACTGGGATTGGCGAACAAGCTGAGTGACCTCGAAAACCTGCCATTGGTGGGCCTGGTCAGCAACGGCACCCTTCCCTCCCTGGAACCCGGCGCACCCCGCATCGTCGGCGCCCAGGAAGATCTGCTGGATCTGATCAAGACCCATGACATCCGTCGTTTGTACATCACGCTGCCCCTGTCGGAAGCGGCACAAATCGAAGCCATGTACGTCGATTTGCTGGATGCCAACGTTGACGTGGTCTGGGTGCCGGACTTGAACAGCCTGACGCTGCTCAATCACTCGGTAAAAGTCGTGGACGGTTTGCCGGCGATCTACCTGAATGAAAGTCCGCTGACCAGCCGGCCTACTGCCGCGCTGAGTAAAAGCCTGGCGGAAAAAAGCGTGGCCCTGCTGGCCATTATCCTGTTGAGCCCGGTGTTGCTGCTCATTGCACTGGCCGTAAAACTCAATTCGCCCGGCCCGGTGTTCTTCAAGCAGGACCGTCATGGCTGGAACGGCAAGGTGATCCAGGTGTGGAAGTTCCGCTCCATGCGGGTGCACGATGATCATGAGGTCAAGCAGGCCAGCCGTAACGACTCGCGTATCACCGCCGTCGGACGCTTTATCCGTCGCACTTCGCTGGACGAGTTGCCGCAACTGTTCAACGTGCTGCAAGGACACATGGCACTGGTCGGCCCGCGCCCTCACGCCATCGCGCACAACAACTATTACTCCGGGAAAATTCTCGCCTACATGGCGCGTCATCGAATCAAACCGGGCATTACCGGCCTGGCGCAAATCAATGGTTGCCGTGGCGAGACGGATACCATCGACAAGATGCAGAAGCGTGTCGAGATCGACCTCAAGTACATCAACAACTGGTCGTTGTGGCTGGACCTGAAGATTCTGGTGAAGACGCCGTTCACCTTGTTGTCGAAAGACATCTACTGATGGTCTAGGGCTGCACAAGGCAACACCGCAAGGGGACGCAAGTCCCCTTTTTTGTGGCTGTGATTCGGGAGTTGGGCGGTTGCCCGGACCTCCGGTTCACCAAAAGCCCCTTGTGGGAGCGAGCCTGCTCGCGAAAGCGTCAGGTCAGCCAACATCAATGCTGGATGTGCCGACGCCATCGCGAGCAAGCTCGCTCCCACAGGGGTTGGGGTATCTACCGGATTTCCGGTTCACCAGAGGCCCCGTGTGGGAGCGAGCCTGCTCGCGAAGGCGTCGTGTCAGCCAACATCAATGCTGGATGTGCAGACGCCATCGCGAGCAAGCTCGCTCCCACAGGGGATTGGCGGTGTGCCTGGATCTACGGGGTGCCAAGTAACCACTGTGGGAGCATGGCTTGCCCGCGATGGCGTCGGGTCAGGCAACATGGATGCTGGATGTGCCGACGCCTTCGCGAGCAAGCTCGCTCCCACAGGGGATTGGCGGTTTGCCTGGATCTACGGGTCGCCAAGTAACCACTGTGGGAGCGTGGCTTGCCCGCGAAAGCGTCGGGTCAGCCAACATCAATGCTGGATATGCCAACGCCATCGCGAGCAAGCTCGCTCCCACAGGGGATTGGCGGTGTGCCTGGATCTACGGGTCGCCAAGTAACCACTGTGGGAGCGTGGCTTGCCCGCGAAAGCGTCGGGTCAGCCATCATGGATGCTGGATGTACCGACGCCATCGCGAGCAAGCTCGCTCCCACAGGAATCGGGTGTGTAGCCAGATTTCCGAGTCACCAATAGACCCACTGTGGGAGCGAGCCTGCTCGCGAAAGCGTCGGGTCAGGCAACATGGATGCTGGATGTGCCGACGCCTTCGCGAGCAAGCTCGCTCCCACAGGTTACTCAGTGATCTTCTCGAAGTTGCGATAGAACATGTCGTCGTCGCGGCTGTCGGTCATGGAGTGCAGTTGGAAGCTGCGATTGAGCCGTGCACCGCCATCCCGGGTCAGTGGCGACCAGACGAGGTTGGCGCGGCGCATGGTCGACATGCTCATCAGTTCATCGAACGGGATGGACAGGTAGATGCCCTTGTCGAAACTACCTTCGCCGTATTCAGCGCCGGTGGCGGTGGTGATCGTTGCCCAGGCGCCAAACCGTACGCCGTTGGAAAACTCCCGCGAGATATCCAGAGTGCCGCCCCAGTCACCCGCCAGGTACCGCCCGACGCTGACGGCTGCCAGCGTATCGTAGGGCAAGTCGGTGTAGCCGGTGATGTGGCCGGTCACCACTGAATAATCACGCAAGCCAAACCCCTGGTCGAACTCCCGCTGGCGGACGTAGTTCAGGTCCGCGCCCACCGACCAGCGCTCGCCGGTCGGACGGAACAGCACCTCGCCCCCGACGCCGGCAAACATCGACTCCAGGTAGCCACCGTACACCATGCCATACAGGTCCTTGTCCAACTGCTCCGCATGGCTGACCTGGAACAACGGCATGGTGACATCGGACGTGGTCATGTACTGGCGCAAGTCCGTGCGCACGCGGGGCAAGCCACTGGGTGCGTCATAGGTGAACTTGTCGAAGTTGTTGATCAGGTTGGCACTGAGCAAGCCGCTCCACCAGGTGTTTCGGTTGAAGCGGTACTCGGCGTCCGCGTCGGCGCTGAACTGATAGAGCAAGCCATCGGGGCCGCCCACGTTCTGCTTGAAGCCCAGCCCGACGCCATAAGCGAATGGCTGCATCGCTTCGGTGTAGAGGGTTTTCTCGTTGTGCGGCATCGCCGGATTGATCTCGGTGGTGCGATGCAGCGATTGCAGCGGCTCCTCGTTGTTGATCACTTCGCGGAAGGTTTGCCGAGGCACGCTGGTTTCTTCAAGCGGCAGGCCGTAGCGCTTGTTCACCACGGTGAACCAGTCGATATCGTCGTTGACGCTGTTGTCCAGAATCCGGCTCGCGCGGCCTACGGCCTTGGCCGAATGGAAGTAACGCTGCTGCTCGCCGTACACGAACAATTCGGAATCGCGCTGGCTGATGCGCTCGACCTTGTACCCGGCATTTTGCTGCAGGCGCCGGGACACATCGGCCCAGTCGACCTGATCCATCCCGGTGCTCGGCGCCTTCGCCGGCAAGGGTTCAGCCGGCGGGTCGAACGTCTTGGCCGGCGCCTTGCGGCTGGCGAAGTTGGTGTGGAAAGTGACGCCGAACATCGCCGTGTTGCCGCGCTCCCAGGCCGCGCTGACGTCGATCGAGTCAGTCAGCTTGAACACCGCGCCAAGGTTGATCGGCGAGTCCTGCTTGATCACGTTGTCCTTCGGCTCGTGCTTGTAATCGTTGCCTTCGTATTCGAGTTTCAGGCTGAGTCGATCCCAGGGCGTCTGGTAACTCACGCCGCCGAACAATGAAGGCTCGCCGCGAAAATACGCCCCGGTGTTGACATCACCGGTGCCTTCGCTGTCGGGCCGGGTCTTGAAGCGATCATCGATATAGCCCAGCGGGTTTTCGAAGTCGCCACGGTTGCCCAGGTAACCCCAGGCAATGCCGGCGCTGAAATCAAAATTGTCGTAGCGCTTGTTGGCCACCACGAACTCACTGGAGAACAGGCCTGTACCACCGATGTCCCGGAAGCCCAAGGCCACCTCGGGCGCCCAATGGGTTTCTTCCCACAGGCGGACCTTGAGGTCGACCGCCTTGTCCTTGTAGCTCTGGTTGCCGCTCAACGATTCGGGGCCGTAAGGGCGGTTGGTGATCGCGGTGTAGCGAAACGAACCTTCCAGCCACTCCAGTGGTTGAAGTGAAACGCTGTAGCGACTATAGGGGTCGGTGCGGTTGGCATTCAGGCTCAACTCACCGGCCGGCGCCATGCGCGCCGTCGGCGTCTGCAACAAGCCCGCGCCACCGAAATCATTCTGGGTAATGCGTGGTTCTGCGTAAGCCAGACCACACGGCAATAACAATACAGCTGCAAAACGTAAATTCAACGAACCACCTCAGCCAGCTGCGTGGCAATCAATTCGGCCAACTGCTGATTCAGTTCAGGGACAGGCGGATCAAGGTCATCGGTTTTGACCGGGACCAGAATCCTGCTGCCGGCGACAGGTATCTGCCCGCTCTCGCGATTCCAGTGCGCAATGCCGACGCGCCGGGTGACGCCGTTGGGCTGGATCAACCACAGGTAATCGACGTCCGCATCGACCAGCGGCGTGCAACCCTGCAGGTAATCGCGGGCCTCTTGCAGTGGCTGATAGGTCAACCGGCACGACTCGGCGACAGCGCCGAGCACCTCGACTTCGTCGACCCGCAACGGGTAGATGAGGCGGTCGCCGTCGTTCAGTCGGATGTTGCGGGCAAACCCGACTTCCACGGCGACCGGGTCCAGAACCGCCACCTGGCGCCCGGTGACCGGCATGCGCCGGACTTGCTCGGCCAAGCGCGCCGCCAGGGCAGCCCGGCTCGGCCTGTCGAAAAGCACGGCCATGCGCTGCAACACATCCAGATCGAACAGCACCCCGGCCTTGAGCCGGGCCTGTTGCTCGACCAGGGACTGACGCAGCAATACGCCCGCCAACCAGTAACTCTCGGCATTGGGCTGGGCCACGTTGATCACGTCCAGCAACCGCCCGCCCGCCGGCAGGTCGACCGGCCCCGGGTGGGCCACGTCACCGGTGACGGTGACCGCCGCATGGCTGACGCTGGTGAGCAACAGCAGGCACGCCGATAGAGCCCTGACCCGCATCACCGGGTATGCCTGCGGTCAGGGGTCAGTTGCACGATCTTGACCCGCAGTTGCGAGGTCAGTTGCTGCTCACTCTGCACAATGAAACCGTCAACGGGGTCGACCCAGTAACGATTGGTCGCACGCAGGCCGATGGCCGGCGCGTCAATCTGCTCATCGACACGCAGCACGGCGTATTCCTTGTTGAGGATTTCCAGGGTTTCCATGGATTTGCGCGAGAAGCGACTGTTCAGCGTCACCCCGACTTCCTGGCCCTGGTAGAGATCGATCCAGCGCTGGCTGGTGAAGCCATCGGGCACTTTGTGGAGGCCTTGCTTGAAGGGCGAGATGTCGGCAAGGCGCGTCCCGTCCAGATCGCCGTCCAGGCCAAGGCCGATGCTGCGCACCGCCAGGCCATCGCGCATGAGCAGAACCTGTTTGCCGGACGCGACCCAGAACTGCAGGTCGTCGCGCTCACGCACCAGCGCCAGCACGCCGGAACCGGACGGTGTGGTCAGCTTGAGCTGGGGATAGCGGACATCCGCCACCTGGGCCGCCGTCACGTCCAGTTCATCCGGCCCTGACACCGCCGATTTGAAGTTGGTCAGCGAAGCGACCATCAGCGGGTTACAGCCACACAACATCAAGGCCGCTATCAAGCAGACGCCAACTTTCAACGTTCTCACGATCGGACCCGGCCTTAATTGCTGTTGCTGCTGACTTCACTCATGTTCTTCGCCGCGGAAGCGCCCGTACCGACAATCGATGCCGACGGCACCAACTGGCTGATGAAGCGATTCCAGCGAGTCACGTTGGCAGGACCTACGTAGACGACGTCCTGGGGACGTACTTCAAAGTGCGTGGCCAGCGCCATGGCGGTCGGTGATTCGGCTTGCAACTGGTAGACCTTCGCCGGTTCCACATCGAGGTTTTCAACACCCCTGATCACGTACACGGCATTACCGTTGGAGGTGGTCTGACTCAATCCGCCGACCGAGCCCAGCACATCGGACAGGTTCATGGTGGCGGTCTTGAAACTCAGTGCGCGCGGCTGGTTGACCTCACCCATGACGTAGATGCGCTTTTTGTCGTTGTACGGCAGATACAACTGGTCGCCACCCTTGAGGTAGACGTTCTGCAACTCGGAATCCGATTGATTGAGCGTGTCGAGATTGAGCGTATAGACCCGCCCGTTTCGCGTCAGCAACAGACCGGACAAGTCGGCGCTCGCCGTATCGATACCGGCGGAACCGAGGGCCTCGACCACACTGAGCGGGTTGGTGGAAATCGGTTGTGGACCGGCCTTCGAAACGGCGCCCGTCACCACGACTTTCTGGCTGGAAAAACGCAACACGGCGACATCCACTTGCGGCTCGGCGATGAAGGCCGACAGCCTGGCTTCGATGTCCGCCCGCAGTTGCTGGACGGTTTTACCCGCCGCCTGGACCTCTTTGATAAACGGGTAGTAGAGCGTGCCATCGGCACGCACCAAGCGACCGTTGGCGTCAATCTGCTGTTGCGCGCCGGAGGGTGCCGTCAGCTCCGGGTGATCCCAGACCGTGATGTACAGCACATCGTTGCTGCCGATACGGTACTCGGCCGGGGCCGCCAGCAATTCCGCCGGCACGGACTCACGCTTTTGCGTGGCCCTGTTCATGGAGATGAGCTTGGGTGTGATCGGAATGAGCTCGACCCGGCTGCTCTCACTGGCGCCCTGGCGTGTGATATCACTGGTGCTCAGGTATTGGCCGGGGGAAAACATGCAACCTTGTAAAGCGATGCTTGCCAACATTAAAAGAGAAAAACTACGAGTCATAATGGCACTACGCTATTCAAGGGCGAATCTAAAAACAAAGTCACCCGATTTGCATCGGGCGACCTTGTACTGCACCAACAGGTGTATCAGTTAGTTGTGCGTGCCGGTTGTACCCGTGGTACCTGTCGTACCCGTGGTACCGCCGTTTGCACTTCCACCACTGTTGGACGCCGCTACAGCACTGGCGACCATTGCAGTACTGGCTGCAGTGGCTTGAGTCGCCGCCACGTTACCCAATACATTGGTCGCAGTTGTAAGCGGCGCTTCTACCGCGGACGCCCAGTTGCTCAACATCGTCAACAGGGCAATTGCCATCGCTTTCTTCATATCAACTCCTTTCTAACATTCAACCTGATAGAAATCGGGCATTACGTTAGAGGTGGTAGAGTTCAAGTCCGCGAAAAGTGCGAACAAGATCCGTTGTTCTTTCACAGTCTTACCCAACTGATAAAAGTCGAACGGCAGGTTTATATCTACGGACTTGCAAAAGGCATGGCCAGTGTATTTTCCCGACGATATCTAACAACCTGACCGGAAATAACATTGAGCTAAAACGCCATCATCCCAGGTAGCCCTTGGGGTGATTCGATTGCCAGCGCCAGGTATCAACGACCATGTCCTGCAAGTTGCGCGTAGCCTTCCAGCCCAACTCCTTTTGCGCCTTGGAAGGGTCGGCCCAGCTCTCGGCGATATCACCCGAGCGACGCGGCATCATCCGATAGGGCACCGGCTGCCCGCACGCCTGCTCGAACGCCCGCAGGACTTGCAACACGCTGTAGCCATCGCCCGTGCCCAGGTTCCAGGTATGGATGCCGGTGCGTCCGGCGATGGATTGCAAGGCCTTGAGATGCCCGTCCGCCAGGTCCACGACGTGGATGTAGTCGCGTACCCCGGTACCGTCGACCGTGGGGTAATCGTTGCCGAAGATCGACAACTCCTGCAGGCTGCCCACCGCCACCTGGCTGATGTAGGGCACCAGGTTGTTCGGTATGCCACTGGGGTCTTCGCCCAGATGACCGCTGTCATGCGCGCCGATCGGGTTGAAGTAACGCAACAGCGCGATGCTCCAGCGCGGCTCGGCCAGGCTCAGGTCGCGCAGTACATTTTCGACGATCAGCTTGGATTGACCGTAGGGATTGGTGGGGTTGCCCGTGGGGAAATCCTCGCGGATCGGCATCTGCTCCGGCTCACCGTATACCGTGGCCGATGAACTGAACACCAGGCGAAACACCCCGGCTGCGGCCATCGCCTGACACAGCGTTATGCTGCCGCTGACGTTGGTCTCGTAATACTCAAGCGGCTTGCGCACGCTCTCGCCCACGGCCTTGAGACCGGCAAAATGCAGGACGGCATCGATGGCATGCTGCTGGAAAATCCGGTCCAGCAAGGCCCGGTCGCACACATCACCGCGAATCATCAGCGCACTCTTGCCGCAAATGGCTTCCACCGCGTGCAATGCCGCGTCGCTGCTGTTGCAAAGATTATCCAGCACAACGACTTCATAGCCTGCCTCAAGCAGCGCGAGCGTGGTGTGCGAACCGATATATCCAGCTCCACCCGTTACCAGAATTTTCATAGCGCGGTCCATAGTGGGAAAAGTGCGAAGTTGCGTGTCAAGCCCCTCTTGTTAAAGCTGTGTGCTGAACCACACAAATAAGAGCGACAACAACCCAAAACAAAATTAGTTCAACGACTGGCAATAAATATTTTTTCAGGCCAAACTGTATTGCGGACTACTTATTAGCATTCCGACGCACTCACCACTATCAACAGATACCGACTAAAAATAACTAACAACTATCAACCCGACATCTCATAACATTGTCGCGTTATCCGCACATTGCTATTTGCCACTAGTGGCCAGACTCAGGTATTAAAGTAAGCCTTCAATAATCATTGAAACTTGCAATCACTCGTTATTGCGCGCACCCGTTGGCTGTGTTCCATGACTGTCCAGGATACTTTTATGATTCGTAAATGTTTGTTCCCCGCTGCCGGCTACGGCACTCGTTTCTTGCCGGCGACCAAAGCCATGCCCAAGGAAATGCTGCCGATCGTCAACAAGCCATTGATCGAGTACGCCGTCGAAGAAGCACGGGACGCCGGCCTGCAACACATGGCGATCGTCACCGGGCGGGGCAAGCGCGCGCTGGAAGACCACTTCGACATCAGCTATGAGCTGGAGCACCAGATTCGCGGCACCGAGAAAGAGAAGTTCCTGGCCGGAACCCGCGAGCTGATCGACACCTGCACCTTCTCCTACACCCGCCAGGTGGAAATGAAGGGCCTGGGCCACGCGATTCTCAGTGGCCGTCCGTTGATCGGCGACGAACCCTTCGCCGTGGTACTGGCCGATGACCTGTGCCTGAACCTGGAAGGTGATGGCGTGCTCACGCAAATGATCGAGCTGTACAAGAAATTCCGCTGCTCGATCGTGGCCATCCAGGAAGTCCCCCGCGACCAGACCCACAAGTACGGCGTGATTGCCGGCGAGCCGATCTCCGACGGGATCTACCGAGTCAACAACATGGTGGAAAAACCGGCCCCGCAAGACGCCCCGTCGAACCTGGCGATCATCGGCCGCTACATTCTGACGCCGGATATCTTCGACCTGATCGCCGACACCGAGCCGGGGAAAGGCGGGGAAATCCAGATCACCGACGCGCTGATGAAACAGGCGCAGAACGGTTGTGTGCTGGCCTACAAGTTCAAGGGTTTGCGCTTCGATTGCGGCGACGCCGAGGGTTACCTGCAGGCGACCAACTTCTGCTACGAAAACGTGTATTTGAAGGGCCGCTAAGACGGCTCAAACCCCCGACGCCCACTCTTCATTCAGGCAGGCCAACCATGAACATTGCACAACTCTCGGCATACATTGAAATGGAGGTGGGCAACCTCGGCGTGATGTCCTCGTTATCGCGCCATCAGCGGTTGCCGAGCGCCAACGAATCCTGGCTCGGCCCCACGCTGCTGGTGGAACGAATCGGCATGTTTCCCTCTTCCGGAGACATCCGCCGGCCGATGCTCGACCCCGATCCCCTCCTCGCTCACCTGAAAAGGCTTTACCGCGGGCAGGCGCTGGAAATCGACGACCGCGATGGGCTGAAAGTGATATTCAGCGACTGGCGATTCCGGGTGCGCATTTGCTGCAACGACCCGGCCATCATCATCAACGTGGAGACCCGTTGTGCTACGCAACTGATGCCGCTTAAAACCGCAGAGCTGCTGAGTCACCTGGAAACATTCGAAAATAGCCGCAGCCCCCTGTAGGAGCTGCCGCAGGCTGCGATCTTTTGATCTTGATCTTGAAAAACAAAATCAAAAGATCGCAGCCTGCGGCAGCTCCTACATCACGCCCGCATCGCAGCTGTCCTGTCCGCCAGCAATCCAGCGATAGAAGTAATCGGCAATCACCCGCCCACCCGTAGCCGGAACCGGATGAATCTTGTCCGGGCCGATCATGGTGGCGGCATAGCGCTTGAAGTCGGCGCCGAACGCGCACTGCAGATTGGCGTAACCGAGGTGTTCCTTGCGTGCCCAGGGTTCCAGGACTTGCGCATAGGCCGACATCGGGTAAGCACTGGAACGTGTGGTGTCCTGACGCAGGATCAGGTTGATGCTCGCCGCCGGTTGAATCTCGCGAACCATCCCCACCAAGCCCTGAATGTTCTTCAGGTACTGCTCGGGTTTCACGCCAAAACCCTGGTCGTTACCGCCCAGCATGATCAGGTAGATGTCGGCGGGAATCTTCGATACCACCGTCTTCCACTGCGCCTGCCAGCGGCCATCGCTGTGGTAGAAGTCAGCGGACGCCGCGCCGGACGCCGCCAGTTTGGACACCCTCACACCGTCCTGTTGGTTGCTCATCCACAGGCCGAAGAGCGTTGGCGCGCCTTTCACCACTTCCAGCCGAAACGCCCAGTCTTTCGCTGCCGATGTACCTGGCAGTGGCACTTCCTGAACCCCTGAACCTGCGAGCGTCAATGGCTGCCAGGATTGCGACGATGCCCAACGGTAGCGAACCTCATTGGGTTCGCCATTGCCGAGGTAGAGCAATTTCGCCTGGGTGACAGACGTGTTGATGGCCGGTGTCGGATCGGCATCGATCTCCAGCCAGGCGCCGGGCCGACCGGTAAGGGTGCGACTGTCGGGGCTGGCCTGGCCAAGGGCGGACACTTGCCAGTCACCGCCGAAGTACTTCTCACTGCTGCGGGTGTATTTGAAGTGCGTGCCGCCCAGTGCCGCGCCGTGGTTGAAGCCGACATAAGCGGGACCGGCGAAACCTGCCTTCCCGGCCAGCCGCTGCACCAGTTTGTTCAGATAGAAATCCTGCCCGGCGCTGTAGCTGTCGCCGATCACCGAGATGGACAGGACCTTCCCACCCTTCCCTTCGCGCCACTGGCCGAACCGTTCGCGAGCGTCGCCGACCTCGACCACATACGCCGCAACTGGCTGGACGTCATCAACTGCCAACATGCATCGTTTCCTTCACTCGGACACTCATCAGGTCTGCGGCACCGGGGCGACGTTTGCCGGCGGTTTTTTCGCCGCCGCACGCTCCCCCAGGAACAGCACGGAGGTGAAGTTGAATCGACTGAACACCATCGATAGCACCACCGGCCCCAGCAAGCCACACGTCAGGCCACCGAACACCAGAAGGCTTTCGTCCTTCACGCCCAAGCGCCCCAGGACAAACCGCGAAGTGGCGGCAAACAACACATGGAACAAGAAGATCGCGTAGGAGTACCCGCCGAGCCAGGTCAGCCATTTCGAGCGCATGTCACTCGACAGCAACGCAATGCAGGACACGCAACCCACGGTCAGACCGATCAGGCTGCGGCGGTCGACGATCAACTCACGATCCACCGCCGCCACGTACAGCAGCGTCAGCGAGATCAACACAAACACCAACGGCCCGATCACCTTGAACCGTTGCTTCAACCCATCGACATTTTCCTGGCCAATCATCCCCGCCACAAAAAACGGTAGCAGGTAGATCGCGCCGTTGATGCCGAACGCATCGAACTTGAACGGCGGTAACAAAAACAGCGCCGCCGCAAAGGCAAACAGCAGATACAGGCGCGTCGCCGAACGCAGCAAACCACGCCATTCCAGCAGGCCGACGAACATGAAAATGATGAACACCGCCTGCAAGAACCAGAAGTGGTTGATCGGCACCCAGAACGACAACAACGCATCGATCACGCCGACGTCCTTGTTCACGCCCGGGCCCACCGCCTGCAATACGGAGAACGGCACGCCGACGCAGAACAGCGGCACGATCAGCCGCCGCACCTTGCCGGAGAAAAACGCCGAAAAGTCATTCCCACGGATTTTGTAGATGGAATAGATGTAGCCGGAAATGAAGGTGAACAGCGGCATGCGCACGTACACCATGGAGTCGGCGATCACCCGGAACGGCGAGCCCAGGTCTATTTTCAAGCCGCCGCCCAACGGGCCGATGACGTGATAGAGCACCAGCAGCAGGCACGCCAGGCCGCGCAGGGTTTCGATCTCCAGGGACTTTTTCTTGCTCGACATAAAGCACCTGCCTCAATTCAGAATTCTTGATTCAACCTGCACCGGCTTGTTCGCCCGCAACATCAAGCCCAGGCCCACGAACAACACCGGTACCACCATCGAGAAGTGCCGGGCAAAGGAGCCGAAGTCCGGCTCGAACAACCCTTGAACCAGCAAAAATGCCAGCGGAATCGCGATCAGTTCCTTAGGCTTGGTCTGGATCGGCGCGCCTTTGTAATCGGTCGAGGTGATGACTTTGAACAGCAGCAGCGCGGTCATGATCATCAACGCCACAAAGATCACCTGCCCCGGCCCCGACAGCAGAATCAGCTCCACCGGGAACGACAACCGGAAGAAGATGATCATCGAGTCCAGCGCCTGCGAGACAAAGTCGCTGCCGCTGAGCCACGAGACGATCAACGACTTGGAGCCCTCCTCACCCGCCGTGCGCAGTTCGTTGTTACTGGCGCGAATCGACGACACCGGAAACCCGAGTGCCACCTGGATCGCCATGGCGACCGCCAGGTAGAACAGGAACAGCATCAGGAAGAAGGTGAAGCGCGAGACATACTTCTTCATCACGCAGACGCCGACCCAGGACAGTGAAAACAGAATCCAGTAGGGTCGGATCAGCACGCCGTAAATCACCGCCGAGAAGAAAAATCCGCCGCGATACTTGCGCGTCAACGAGCTGAGCAAAATGCTCAACACCGCCACCGACACGATGATTTCCTTGGTCAGGTTTTCCAGGAAAAACGAGCGAACGATGCCCCACAGGCACAGCGTGCCGAAAATCGTCAGGGGCATGCGCCGGAAGACCACCACGGGAATCGCCGTGAGGAAAAAATTGCAGAACATGCCGTAGGCCCAGGCATTGGTCAGATTGATCCCGGTGGGCCGCAGCAGAAACGCCGAACACTCATAGGAAGAGCGATCCGGCGAGAACGGGTTCCAGAAATTGCAGTTGTCGGCACGGGCGTAGGACGACCACAAGGTCATGGCATCCGGGCCAGGATCACGGGGGACCAACAGCGGCATGGCCACCGACAGAAACAACCCGGTGAAGAGGATCAGGAACGAAATCGAGGAATCGAGTCTCTTGCCGCGAAACTCGATGCACGGCAGCTTCAACCCCATGCCAAAGCCCCTTTCGGCCGGGTCACACGGGTCAACACGGCAATCACGCCGAGCTGCACGATGATCGCAAAGACATTGCCCCAGGCAGCGCCGTAGATCGAGTAGTGCTTGATCAGCACGTAGCTGACCGGCACCGAAACCAACAAGCAGATCGCCGCACTGGCCAGTGACACCCGGCTGTTCTTCGAGGCAATCAAACCACCCCAGACGATGTCGCCAATCGCGCGCAAGGCAAAGGAAAAAATCAGCACGCCAAGAATCGCATTGTCCGGACGCGGAACACTCGTGGCGACGTAATCGAGCACAACGTTGAAGAACAGATAAATCAGCACCGCCACCGCAGCGGACACCAGCAGCGAGCGCATGACCCATTTGTTCACGAACAGTTGCCGGACCGTGAACGGCTGTTGATCAGCCTGAAAACGTTTGGCGAGCACCGGAATGCCGACCACCGCCACCACCGCATAGGACAGCGCCTGCAAGGTATTGGCCGCCGACCAGGCGTACACGTATTTACCGAGGCTGGCGTAGGGTTCCAGATCGACGATCAGAAAGCGTTCGGCGTACTGACTCAACGCGATCAAGCCTGTGCCGAGATAGAACGGCAGCCCGGCCTTCCACACGGTTGCCGTGGCCAGCGTCCCGCTCACCCGGCCTTCGTGCACCTTCACCACGATCAGGTAGCCGGCCACGATCACCAGCACGTTGGCCGCCACCCACAACCACAGCACACTGGCGATCCCGGACACCCAGCCGAGCATCATCCCGCCAACGGCCAACAGCGCCCAGAGGCCGGTCTTGATGAAAAACAGCAGCGCGCCGGCCGTGGCTTTCTGCGCGGAGAACACGAAGGAGTTGATTTCGAACGACAGGTGTTCGGTGAGCAAAACCAGGGTCACGCAGAGGATCAGCGCGGTCGTCGCCTCGACTGTCTGGAACAGCGAATAGACCAGCACCGTCGCTACCGACAACAGCAGCCCCACGGCCAGGTACAGCAGCAGGACCTTGTCGACGACCCGTCGCGAACTGCCGCCGACGCTGATCAGCCGATTGATTTCGGAACTGAAACCGACGCTGTAGAACTTCGACGCAATCAACGAGGCAGCGACCACCACGCCATAAAAACCCAGTGCCTCATAACCGAGGAAATGGGTGATCGCCAGCACCAGCAAAAACTTCGCGCCCAATGCCCCGCCGCGAAGCAGTAGCCGAAATATCATCGAACGATACCTTTGATGATGTCGTCCATGGCCACGGTTTTCGCCTCGATCTCGCGGCAGGTATCGGTCAGGCGCTTGCCGAAAATCGACAGCGCATTCGGCGCGTAGACCGTGTCGATGATGGTGTCGACGTCAATGTCGCCGCCGTTGATCACCCAGTCTTCCACACCCATGTCCTGATAGGCGCCGAAACCTTTGCGCTCATAGCTGATGTGGTAGGCCGGGACGCCGGACAGCAGCGACTCGATGGCGCCGTGCAGACGCACGGAAATCACCAGGTCCGGCTGATATTTGGCCAAGGTCGCTTTCAATGGCAGCAGGTCTTCGGTAATGCCCAGTTCGCGATAGAACGCACCGTCATCGTTGCCGCGCACGGCGCTCTGCACCGCGCAAACCACTTTGCTTTTGTTCTTCAAGCGCTGCAGCAGCACCTTCAGATTGGCCACGTAGGCGACCTTCTTCTCCTTGCTCCACTCCGGCGGCTTGCGCAGCACCACACACACCGTGGCCGGCGATGAGGCGCAACGGGTGAACTTGGGCTGCATGAGGATTTTGCTGGCCAATGACTGGACCGCCAGATCCGGTGCGCGGTAGACATTTTCACAGGCATCGAAAATCGCCGATGAGCGATTGTCGCGCACGAACACCGCATCGGCACTGGCGTAATGCTCGACGATCTTGCTGCTCTCGCCGTGGAACGGTCCGATGCTTTGCGGTAGGTACACCGACGGCACTTTGCTGAGGATCGCCGTTTCCAGTTGCTTGGCGTGGCCCAGTTTCAACTTGATGTGTTCGAAGGCGCTTTTGGAGCGCATGTAGCCGCCACCGACGCCAACGATCAAATCGGTTTTCTTCAACAGATCCGCGAGACCAGCGTAGGACTGGTTGAGGAACACCGCTTGCTTGACCCGCCCCAGCCCCTTGGCCGCCATGACCGGCGCATCAAAACGCGGGTGCGGCAAGTAACTGAAGGACTCTGGATCGGAGGCCACGACACTGATCGAGGTGTCGTCACCAAAGTTTCGCTGCACCAGGGCAATGGCCAGATCCACGAGCAGACCGTCACCGGAGTTGGACGCACTGTAGCCATGCAAAATCGTTACGTTCATATGCTTGAGTTCTACTTAAAAAGTGGGGGCGCGATACAGGTCATAGGTCTGGCGGATCATCAACGCGGCGCTGAAGCGCTCGCGGACGATGCTGCGCCCTTCGCTGCCAAGGTCGAGCAATCGCGGTTTCTGGATTTTCGTCAGCACATCGGCCAGCGCCTGGTGGTCGCCGCTGGGGAAGACGTAGCCGGACACCTCGTTGGTGACCAGTTCGGGCAGCGACGTGCAGTTGCTGGCAATCACCGGCAAGCCCATGGCCATGCCTTCGAGCGGCACCATGGCAAAGCCTTCCCAGCGACTCGGGACGATCAGCGCATCGGCTTTGCGGTACAGCGCCTGGACTTCGCTCGGCGTCACCCACGGCAGGTATTCAACCCCTTCCATTGGCGGGCACTCGACCGAATCCTCGTTCACCGCGCTGCCAACCACCGTCAGTTTCAGGTCGCTGCGCTGGACGTTGGCGAAAGCCTTGAGCAACACGTCGAAGCCTTTCTGATAGTCGAGACGGCCGACGAAGAGCAGATGAATCGGCTCGGGACTGCTGGCTTTCGGCGCGTCATCCTTGTGATGTATGCCGTTGTAGATCAGCTTCATGCGCTTGCGCTCAATACCGAACCGCGCGGCTTTGTCGAGCTCGTACTGGCTGACGCAGATGATCACGTCGGTGACCTTCTGCAATACCCGCTCGATCCACGCGTAGGCTTTCTGCTTGGTCGGCGAGCTTTCCATCAGGAACGAAAAGGCATGGGGGCAGTAGACGACTTTCGGCTTGCGCCAGGGTCGCAACAGCACGCACACGCAACGCCCGATAACCCCGGAAAAGGTGCTGTGCAAATGCACGACATCGGGTTTTTCCTTGAGCATCACCTGGGTCAGTCGCCAGGCGAAGCGCAGCAACGACGGCACATTGCGTCCGGTCCGGGCGAAGGTGCGGATCTGTTGCCCGGCAATCCCGTGCAGTTCCTTTTCCTGATCCTGCGGGACCAGATAGACCAGCTCATAGCTGGCCGCGTCGCCTTCGGGGGAAGCCGAAATCGTGCGGATCACCGTCGCGACGCCACCTTTGATCGTCTCTGCCACGTGCAGTATTTTTTTCACAACTCACCCACTTCAAACATGAAAGGACAACCGCTGACACTCAGGATTTGTCGGACGCGTATTCGTAGTTGTAATAGCCGTAGCCGCCGTTGCCGTAGTAGCTGGCCGCGCGCTTCTCGACGCCATTGAACACGGCGCCCTTCAACTCGATGCCGTTCTGGGCAAAGCGCCGAATCGTCAGTTCGATCTCTTTGGCCGGGTTCACCCCGAAGCGTGTGACAATCAGGCTGATCCCCGCTTCGCGACCGACAATCGCCGCATCCGTCACCGCCAGCAGCGGTGGCGTGTCGATGATCACCACGTCATACAGCTCGCTGAGTTGCGCCAGCAGCTCACGAAAGTTGGCGTGCATCAACAGCTCGGAAGGATTGGGCGGAACCTGCCCGCGGCTGATGAAATGCAGGTTGTCGACTTCGACTTTATTGATCGCCTGCTCGAGGCTGCAGCGCTTGACCAACAGGTCCGACAAGCCGTTGGCGATCGGTGTGTTCAGGGTCTTGTGCAGATGGCCCTTGCGCATGTCGGCATCGATCAGCACCACCCGCTGCCCGCTCTGCGCCATGACCGCCGCCAGGTTGGAGGAGACGAAAGTCTTGCCGACCTGTGGGCTCGGGCCGGAAATCATGATCCGGTTGTTGGTCGAGTCCAGCCCGGCAAAGTGCAGGCAGGTGCGCAAACTGCGGATCGACTCGATGGACAGGTCCGTCGGGTTACGCAGGGCCAACAGGTACGCCGGCTTGTCCGCTCCGTCCTTGGCACGAACCTTTTTACTGTCTTCTTCCTGTTGCAGTGCGCTGTATGGAATCGACGCGTACACCGGCAAGCCGAGTTGCTCGATGGCCTCCGGACCTTCCAGGCCTCGGCTCAGGGACTTGCGCAGCAACACCAGCGCGACCCCGAAAAAGGCACCGAGGAAGGTTGCAATCAGAACGATCAAGGCTTTTTTCGGTTTGACCGGGCTGGTCAGGTCGACATCCGCGGAGTCGATCAAGCGCACATTGCCCACCGCCCCTGCGCGGACGATGTCCAGCTCCTGGGATTTGTTCAGCAGTTGCGTGTAGATCTGCGACGCCACTTCCACATCGCGGGTCAGGTTCAGCAGTTCCTGTTGCGTCGCCGGCAGGTCCTGGGCCTTGCTCTCCAGCGCCTTCTGCTGCTGGGTCAATTCGCCGATCTGGGTCATCAGCGCGCGATACGCCGGATGCTGCCGGGTGAACTTGCGATCCATCTCCGCCTGTTGCATTTTCAGTTCGGAGATACGGGTGTCCAGACTGACGACCTGTTCCAGCACCGATTGGGTTTCGAGGGAAATGTTGACCGTCTTGCCGCGGGTCTGATAACCGTTGAGCGCATCGCTGGCCTTGGCCAGGTCGCGTTTGACCTGCGGCAGCTGGCCTTGCAGGAACGCCAGGCTCTGCGCCGCTTCCGCCGACGTGCGTTGGACGTTCTGCTGCACATACAACGAAGCGATCTTGTTGAGGATTTTCACCGCCTCGGCGGCGTCGGTGCTGGCCAGGGCCAGACGAATAATCCCCGACTCCTTGCCTTGCTCGGCAATATCCAGCGCATCCTGGTAGCTCTGGATGGTCACGATCCGTGGATTGCGCACCACTTCGAAGCGGGTGCCAGGGTTCGCCGACAGCTGAGCGATCTGCCCCTCTACTTCGTTCTGTTTGAACGCCTCGCCGGCGACGCCTTCGACCAGCAGATTGTCGTTTTCATCGAACAGCTGGAATCGATGCTGTTCACCGGCAATCAGCGTGAGTTTCTTGCCCAGCCGTTCTTTCGGCAGATTGAGCCGGTTGATCTCCAGGCGCTCCCCGCCCCAGGCGTAGCTGTTCAGGCCGAAACGCGGCGCCGCGACACTGGACTCGGTCTCGCCGCGATAACGTCGGGCGAGAAAACCGCCGATGACCGGGAAGGTGTTGGGGGTGACGTCGATATCAAGGCGCAGATCATCGACCGTTTTGCCGATCACCGCACGGGACTTGATGATGCCGATTTCGGTCACCGACGGCGATTGCCCGCCGAGCATGCTGTTGAGATCGGAAAACCCGAGCATGTCGTTCTTCTTCGGCTCGACCTGCACCAGCGCGTTCGCCAGGTACACGGGCGTTGCCAAAACCGCATAGGCAACGCCGGTCGCCATGAAGGCACCGGTGAGCGCGCCGATCAACCATTTCTGGTCAACCAGGGAGCCAAATATGCCGAGAAGATCAATGCTGTCTTGATCGTTGTCACGGGTGCCGATTACTGACGGTAACTGCATAAGTCTGTTCTTACCATTCACTGATCTGAAGAATATTCATCAATGTCCGAGGCGCTGCGCCCATGAGCTAACAGCATCTTCAATCAATGCATGGGCATGAATAAAAGCGGCCTTTCCTTGACGATACGGATCCTGTATTTCTCGCTCGCTCTGCCACTTTCCGAGCAGAAACACTTTACCCCTGGCATGAGAGGCAATCTTCAGTACTTGTTTTACATGCTCTTTTTCCATCACCAGAATCAGGTCTGATTCATTAACGATGTCCGGTGTAATTTGCCGCGCCTTAAACCCCTGGGCACTGTGTCCATGGTCTTCCAGAACCTGGAGGGCCGACGGTTCCATGGCCTCGCCCACCCGTGCGGCAAGGCCCGCCGAGGTGACAGTGATCGTTGAAGGGGCCAGCGCGTTACGCAGCAAAGTTTCTGCGGTCGGACTTCGGCAGATATTGCCCACGCAAACGACAAGGATCTTTCTGAACAAGGTTACTTTCCCGTGTAATATCAATAGGCCAATATGCCAGTGGGCTTTAGTGAACCCACAAGACCTCGCGGCACTGAGAAATAGATTCGCCCTGTTAATACAAGTGCATTAAGTACCACAGCCCCCAAAAGCCACCCAACCAGAATTACCGGACCAAAAATAACTGTGATTTTCCGAAACTTATTGCCTGACAAAAAATAACATTCGCGCACTTCGCACCCTCGCAAGTATCGAAATGAAAGTAACGCGTCAACGATTGGAAAATGTCATTACCCGCCAGGAGTGCAGGCATGAAAGCAGTAGGTTTCAAACGGCTCACCGCCTCAACCCTGTTAATGCTGGGTGCAGCCAGTCAGGTTTACGCCAGTGACTTGTTCCCCGTACTGGCCGCCAACAAGACCATCGGTGTCCAGGTGAAGATCCAGACCTTCTCCCCCACCGACGCCGAGCAGATCAAGGCCGCCGGCTTCGGATTCGTGCGTTTTGGCGTGTGGACCAACAGCCTGGGCGGCCCGGCGTATCAAAAGCAGATCAGCGACGCCTTTGCCGCAGCCAGGTCCGCCGATCTGCCGGTACTGATGACCGTACGCTCGACCAAGGCGCTGACCTCCGCGCCCGACAACACCAGCGAACTCGTTGCGGCGGGCGAATCGTTCGCCAGTTCGGTGAAGGGGCTGGAAAAATCATACGGCGCGCAGCTCGTCGCGATTGAAATATGGAACGAACCAGACCTGGCGAAGTACTGGCCAACCCGAAAGCTCGACACGACTTTTGTGCCGTTCATGAGCGCCCTGTGCAAGTCGATGCAGGACCAACCGCCATCGACGCCGCTGATCGGCTTTGGCTTCGCCCGGCCACCGAGTGCCGGCACGACGTCAGCCTTGGCGCTGAAAAAAATCGTCGGTGAATACCCCCGATGCCTGAGTGCGATCTCCTATCACCCCTATGGCATGTCCGGCGAGCAGATCAGCAAGGCCCAGGCGTTTATTCAGCAGAACTACCATCTGCCGGGCGTCATCACTGAATGGGGCGTGCCCTCCCTCAGCTCAAACGGCGGGATTGAAGCCCAGGCCAGCAAAATCAGCACCTTCATCGCCGACGTCAAGAAGCTCGACATCCCGCTGACATCGATTTACGAGTGGAAAAACAGTGAAACAGGCAGCAACGACCGGGAGCGGAATTTCGGCTTCCTGACCTCCGACGGTCAGGCAAAACCGGCGAAAATGGCCGTCTCTACCCAGTTGAATCCGCAGTAGGACGTACCTCCACGGGGCGCTGACGGTCAGTTGCTTTGAACCTGTGCCGCGTTTCGGCATCGTATTCATCGATACCACGCCCCGCCTTTCAAACAATCGTTTTCAGGTTGTTGCCGCAGGGGCCGTCTATACACGTACACGCCCTTGAGTGGCTGTCAGCGCTCGGGTAATGTCATCAGACCCATAGGACAGAGCACGCTCATGACTTCCAAGCTGGAACAACTCAAACAAATGACCACCGTGGTTGCCGACACCGGCGACTTCGAAGCGATCGCTCGCGTTAAACCGGTGGACGCCACCACCAACCCTTCCCTGCTGCTCAAGGCCGCGGCCATTCCTGCGTATGCCGAGCTGCTGAACGCCAGCGTCAACGACTGCAAGGGCGATGTGGGCCTGGCCAGCGACCGTTTTGGCGTGGCCGTGGGTCAGGAAATCCTGAAAGTGATCCCGGGCCGCATTTCCACCGAAGTGGATGCGCGCCTGTCGTTCGATAGCGATGCCATGTTGAAGCGCGCCCATCGCCTGATCGAGCTGTACGACAAGGCCGGCATTGGCCGCGACCGCGTACTGATCAAGATCGCCTCCACCTGGGAAGGCATCCGTGCCGCCGAGATCCTGGAAAAGGAAGGCATCCAGACCAACCTGACCCTGCTGTTCTCCTTCGCCCAGGCAGCCGCCTGTGCCGATGCCGGGGTGTTCCTGATTTCGCCGTTCGTGGGCCGTATCTACGACTGGTACAAGAAAGCCAACGGCAACGATTACACCGGCGCGGATGATCCGGGCGTGCAGTCGGTGACGCGCATCTACAACTACTACAAGGCCAATGACTACAAGACCGTGGTCATGGGGGCGAGCTTCCGCAATCTGGGCCAGATCGAACAACTGGCCGGCTGCGACCGCCTGACCATCAGCCCGGACCTGATCGACAAGCTGGCAGCGGATACCGGCAAGCTGGAGCGCAAACTGGCGCCAGGCCATGCCGGTGAAGCACGCCTGAGCCTCAACGAATCGCAGTTCCGCTGGTTGTCCAACGAGGATGCGATGGCGACCGAGAAGCTGGCTGAAGGTATTCGTCAGTTCGCGCGGGATCAGGAGAAGCTTGAGGCGTTGTTGCAGGCCAAGCTGTGATTTGAGCGGGAGTCATGCAAAAAGGGCGAACCCTCACGGGTTCGCCCTTTTTTGTCAGCGATCTCGCACTCACAGGGATTGTGGGTTGAAATCGAATCATGCACTCAGTGCAAAACCAATGTGGGAGCGGGCTTGCTCGCGAAGGCGTCAGTCCGTTCACTGCAATGTCGAATGCGAGGCCGCCTTCGCGAGCAAGCCCGCTCCCACAGTGGATTGTGGTGAATGGCGAATCTGTGTTTAGCCAGACCAGACAGCTTCACCTCAAGGGATCAGTGCCGCTCCAGCGCATTCACCAGGTCATGGAAGGCTTCACGATTGGTGTCGTTCAGGCCCATGAGGATCTTGTGCGCTTCAAGCACCTTGATCCGCACCACTTCTTCGGACTGATCCTGGTCTGGCAGGTCGTCCAGGCATTCCGGGCAGGGCACCGGCTTGTCGACGATGTTGAAGACCTGCTCGAAGCCCATGGACTGCAACAGACGCGTGATGTCTTCGTGGGTGGTGACGACGGTCGGCAGCAGGCCGACTTTCTGCCGCGACAGGATCGACAGCTTGGCCAGCAGGCCAAGCGTGGTGCTGTCGATGCTGCGGGTTTCGGTCAGATCGATCACGATTGCGTTGAAATTCAACGCGCTGAAGATCCGCTCAATAGTCGCATCCAACGCCGAACACAGGGTCAGGCGAACTTCACCGACGAACTTCAGGACGAAGGTGCCGTCCTGCTCGGCGAACTGGATTCTACCGGTACTCATCAAAGATTCCTGCTCAACACCAACAGGGCGATATCATCCGGCATCTCCCCTAGCGTGGCCAATCCAAAAACCTGCCGCAGCCCATCCAGGGTGCCGCCCGCCGCCTTGACCCTTTGGGGCAACGCCGCTTCTTTTTCTTTGAGTGTGGGTTCTGGCAAAAGGTCCAGAATGCCATCAGACATCAGCGTCAGGCTGAACGTCGGTGGCAATTCCAGCACGTGGTCTTCATAGGTGGCTTCGTTGAAGAGGCCCACCGGCAGGCCACGCCCTTCCAGATAACGAACACTGTCTGGCGTGTACAACACTGGCAACGGCAAATGACCGCCGATGCTATAGGTCAACAAACCGGTCTCCTCGTCGATGACTCCACCGACCATTGTGACGTGTTTACCCAGCTTACAACTGATCAGGCCCCGGTTGATATGACCAAGCACCTCTGAAGGCTTGAATTCCGGCAAGGTGCCGCTGCGCTTGGATTCGAACAGCAAGCGCGTGGTCATGAACTTCAACAGCACGGTGACGAAGGCTGAAGAGGCGCCATGCCCGGAAACGTCCGCCAGGTAAAACGCTACCCGACGCTCGTCGACGCGAAAGTAGTCGACGAAATCACCCGACAGGTACAGCGACGGGATGATCTGGTGAGCAAATTTGAACTCGTTGATGGTCCACGGGCTGACCGGCAGCATGTTCATCTGCACCTGGCGACCGGCGTTCTGGTCTTCCTGGAGCAGGTTCAGGCTGGCTTCGAGCTCGCGGTTGGCCTTCTCCAGCTTCTCGCGGTAGCGCTGGTTCTCCAGCAGCAGGCGCGCGCGATCCAGGGCCCGGCGCACAGAGTGCTCGAGCACGGCCAGATCTTCGAGAGGCTTGATCAGGTAGTCCGCCGCGCCCAGGCGCAGGGCCTCGACCGCGTCGTTCATCACGCCGGCACCCGACACCACGATCACCGGTGTTTGCGGCGACAGCTCGGTGACCTGGCGGATGAGTTCGAGTCCGCCCATCTGCGGCATGCGCAGATCGCAGATGACCAAATCGGGCTTGTCTTGCTCGAATACCTGAAGGCCCTGCTGGCCATTGCTGGCCTGCAAGACGCTGAAACCACTGTCTTCCAAATAGGCGGCGAGGCTCGCGCGCACTACTTCGTCATCATCGATTATCAGCAGCGTGGCACTGGTTTTTGGCATGTGGGCAAACGGCGCCAGAATTAGGTTGGCGTAGCAGGCGGGGAATTTGACCCGGCACTCACTACTGGATTCGCTTTCTAGCCTCTCTGTCGCACCGCTTTCGGGCATTTGCCCTACACACGTGTACACCAGAGGTGCCCTTCTAAGGCGCAGACGGTACTCCCATCCGCGGGGCGTTTCAAGCTCACGCCGATGGTCGCTTGACGTCTTTGTTTGTCAAATCACCGAGAGTTATAAGAACAGTCAAATCCGTAACCCAATGGAAGGTTCGAACCCACGCGTCAAACCGCTCGGGACCACAGTGAAAAGCGCGATTTCATCCGCATTCGAGTCTTCGCAAACAAAAAAGGCGACCTTGATGGTCGCCTTTTTTCACTTTACCGGTCGAAATCAGAAATCGTCTTCGACCTGACCGTCTTTCACCTTGAATTCCCGGTTCTGCAGGTACGCATTACGGATGAAGGTGTACTTGTCGCCAGTGATCAGCTTCTCGCTCGACAGCAGGTTGGCACGCGTATCGATGATGTCCAGGGCGAAGAACGAGTTACGCACGGGAACGTCGTTTACGTAGCGATAGGCGCCCGTGTAGCTGTCGACGTACTTGGACGGTGCATCGCGCAAGGTACTTGGGCCCAGCAGTGGCAGCATCACGTAAGGGCCGCTGCCGACACCCCAGTAACCCAGCGTCTGGCCGAAATCTTCGTCATTGCGTTGCAGGCCCATTTTGGTGCCGACATCAATCACGCCCAGCAAGCCGAAGGTGGTGTTGAAAATGATGCGTGCGGTATCAACGCCCGCGGCATGAGGCTTGGCCTGCAGGATATCGTTGGCGAGGTTGCGCACATCGCCGATGTTCCGGAAGAAGTTGTGAACGCCGTCCTCGACAAACTGCGGTGTTATGTACTGGTAGCCCTGGGCCAAGGGCTTCAGCGCATAGGTGTCGACCACGTCGTTGAACTGGTAGATCGGGCGGTTGACGCTTTCCCAAGGATCATCTTCCGAGGCTGCCTGGGCAACGAACGGAACCAGCATCACACTGGCGCATACACAAATCCTGGCTAGATGATTGCTCCAGCGCATAGAAAAAAAACTCCTTGGTTTGTACCGGCTCGGGCGCCTGGCCCGGGCAATAAGTGGGCAAGTATAAGACGTAAACGCCGTTTAAGGCACTTTGCACGCATCCCGCCGTAGGAATCGTGCCAACTGTGAGCGATTCACATCCATGTCACTCAACTGTCACCGTCGCCCGCTAGCCTTCGGGCTATTTCAGGGACGTCCATATGCCGCTCGCCGAAGCCTTGCCCCAAACCGCACCCCGCCTGACCGCCGTATTGTTCGGCCTCAGTGGCTGCCTGGTGGATTTCGGCGCACACACCCATCGCCACGGCAGCCACTCGGCCGAGCACGCCGAGTCCACACCCGGCGCACTGGACAGCCTGCTCAGTTTGCAGCGCCAGCAAATCCCCTGTGCCTGGCTCGATGAACTGCCCCCGGAGCTCAGCCAGTCCCTGGCGGCTGCGCTGCCGGAATGGATCAAACCATCGCAACATCCCGCAACAATTAGCCCATGGCCCGCCCCGGATGCCTGCTGGCGAGCCCTGATGAGCCTGAACGTCGACCGACTCGACGGCTGTGTACTGGTGAGCGGTGAACCGCGCCTGCTGCAAGCGGGGCTTAATGCCGGGCTGTGGACCATCGGCCTGGCGTCCTGCGGTTCGCTGTGCGGGTTGTCGCCCCGGCAATGGCAAGCCTTGACCCAGCAGGAGCGCGACATCAAACGCGGCAAGGCCACGATGCAACTGTTCGGCCTGGGCGTGCATTCGGTGATCGATCACCTCGGTGAACTCGACACCTGCCTGGCTGACATCCAGTTGCGCCGGTTCAAAGGCGAAAAGCCCTGATCGAGATCATGCAGGTTAGACAGGAGTGGATTAATCTAAAGGTCAGCCATAGACCTTTGGCGGACCGCTGCGGTCTATGCCAGTGCCAATCGAGAGAAGGAAGAACGCCATGCCTGCCCGCGAACTGCAAGAACAGCTCAATGCCCTGCGCGAGCAATTGGAACAGAATCCTCCATTGTCCGATGTAGAACGGGAAGATCTGCACGTGTTGATGCAACAGATCGAACTTGAGCTTGAGCTCGAAACCAAGACCAAGGATTCCAGTATCGCCGACAACGTCAACCTCGCCGTCGAACGCTTCGAACTCGAACACCCGACCCTTGCCGGCACCCTGCGCAACATCGGACAGGCCTTGGCCAACATGGGAATTTGAACCCTCCTGATGCAAAAACCCCGCTGGCGATGGCGGGGTTTTTTCGTTTCTGCGCCTGGCAATACAGCCCTTGTGGGAGCGAGCCTGCTCGCGAATGCGGTGTGTCAGTCATCATTGATGTTGAATGTCATAACGCTTTCGCGAGCAGGCTCGCTCCCACAGGGTTACGTTATTGGCGGACCAGGCGATGGTTCGGCAGTTGCACCGCTTCAGTGCTGCGATACGGGTTGATATCCAGGCCGCCACGACGCACATAACGCGCGTACACCGTCAGTTTCTCCGGTTTCAGCAACCGCTGCAGGTCGAGGAAGATCCGCTCTACGCACTGCTCATGGAAGTCCGAATGCTGACGGAAGCTGACGATGTACTCGAGCAGACTCGCGTGATCCAGCGCCGCACCACGGTACTCCACCGCCACGCTGCCCCAGTCCGGCTGGCTGGTGACCGGGCAGTTGGACTTGAGCAAATGGCTGTGCACGCTCTCCTCGACAATGCGCGAATCATCGCAACGCAGCAGTTCCGGCCGTGGATGCTCGTAGTTGCTGACGCTGATATCCAGTTCATCGATGCACACGCCCGGCAAGGCCACGACGCCTTCGCGCTCGACATCCTTGAGACTGCGAATGCGCACGCCCACCGGCTTGCCGGCAGCCGCCGACAAGTCCTTGGCCAGCGTCGCTTCAAGGCTCGCGGTGTCGGCAAACGGCGTCTGGTTCAGGGAGTTGAGGTAGAGCTTGAACGATTTCGACTCGATGATGTTCGGCGAGTCTGCCGGAATGCTGAATTCGCCGATCGCCACCACCGGCTTGCCCGACGGCAGCAGCCAGGACAGTTCGAAGCAGTTCCAGAAGTCCACGCCTTTGTACGGCAGGGTTTCAGCCGTCAGGCCCAGTTCCGCCCACTTCGCGGTGCGCGGGATCGGGAACAGCAGGGACGGCGTGTAGGTGGCGATGTATTCGCTGGACTTGCCCAGCGGCGAGTGTTCGGCTGCGGGATGCATGGCGGAAACCTGACTGAAGAATCAGCGGATTCTATCAGCCTTTGCTCCCGCCTTTGAGTGCTTACTGACTGACAGTCAGTTTGCCGACCATGCCGGCCTGATAGTGGCCAGGGATGTTGCAGGCAAATTCCAGATTAGTGGCCTTGCTGAAGGTCCAGGTCAGCTCGGCGGTCTTGCCCGGCTCCACCAGCACGCTGTTGGGGTCGTCATGCTTCATGCCGTGATCCATTTTGCCGTGATCCATGCCGGCCATGTTGCCGTGGTCCATGGCCTTCATGCCGGTTGGCGTCAGCATGCCGCCCTGTTGCATCTGCAACATTTCCTGCTGGTGCCTGGCGTGCATCGCCGCGTCCCCGAGGTTGAACTCATGCAGCAACTGGCCTTTATTGACCAGCACGAAGCGCACGGTTTCCCCGGCCTTGATGTCGATGGCCTGCGGTGTGAAGGACATGTCCCCCATGACCACTTCGACACTGCGGGTCGCCTTGGCCGCCGGGGCCGGCTGGCCGAAATCGTAGGCATGCCCGCCGTCCGCCCACACCGATGAGCTCAGCGCCAGCAAACACAGGATTTGCGCCAGGGATTTGCGTAAAAACATCGTCGTACTCCAACAAGATAAGGCTCAGCGTGAGGAAAACTCTAAACTGCTGCCACTGCCCGTAACCTGACAGCCAGATTACAACTTTGTCAGGTTGACCTGTATGAACGCTGCCCACGGTATAAAGCGTTCGTTCCATTTGCCATGAGTCGCCCATGAAACTGCTGATTGTCGAAGACCAACCGAAAACCGGCCACTACCTGCGTCAGGGTCTGGCCGAGGCCGGATTCAACACGGAACTGGTGGCCGACGGCAGCACCGGCCAGCAACTGGCCCTCAGCGGCGAGTATGCCCTGCTGATTCTCGATGTGATGCTGCCCGGCCGCGATGGCTGGCAGATTCTGCAAGCCGTGCGCAGCGCCGGCCTGGACACGCCGGTACTTTTTCTGACAGCGCGCGACGCCGTGGAGGACAGGGTTCACGGCCTCGAACTGGGCGCAGACGACTATCTGGTCAAGCCGTTTGCCTTCTCTGAACTGCTGGCTCGGGTCCGCAGCCTGTTGCGTCGCGGGAGCGCCACGCCTCAGGAGACCAGCCTGCAACTGGCCGATTTGCGCCTGGACCTGATCCGTCGCCGGGTCGAACGCAGCGGCCAGCGGATCGACCTGACCGCCAAGGAATTCGCCCTGCTGGAAATGCTCCTGCGCCGCCAGGGCGAAGTCCTGCCCAAGTCGCTGATTGCGTCCCAGGTCTGGGACATGAATTTCGACAGCGACACCAATGTCATCGAGGTAGCGATCCGCCGCCTGCGCCTGAAGATCGACGATGAATTCCCCAACAAGCTGATCCACACCGTGCGCGGCATGGGTTACGTGCTTGAGGAGCGCCCTGCCTGATGCGCCGTCTCTCCTTGAGCAGCCGCCTGGCGCTGTTGTTTGCCGCCTGCACCGCCGTGGTGTCGTTGTTCGCCGGCGTGCTGTTCAGCCGCGCCAGTGAGGCGCACTTTGTCGAGCTCGACCAGCAATTGCTGGACAGCAAGCTGACGGGCTTGCGTCGGGCCCTGCACGACTTTCAATCGAGTGACCGTGAAGTGAAGCTGACGGAGGAACTGAGCCGGCAGGCTGATCTGTCACTGCGCATCACCGGCAGCGACGGTCAGCGCTGGTATGACAGCTCGACAAATATTCCGCAGCTATTGCCGCGCCAGCCCGGATTGTCGACGGTGAGCCATGAAGGCATGGATTACCGCGTGCTGAATGCGCCGCTTGTTGCGGACAAACCCGATTCACCGCAACTGACCCTGCTGCTGGACATCACCCACCACCAGCACTTTCTGCAACGCATGCAGCATCTGATCTGGCTGACCGTCGGCCTCTCAGCCCTGGCCACCGCACTGCTGGGGGCCTGGGCGGCGCGCAGCGGCTTGCGCCCGTTGCGGCGCATCAGCGCGGTCGCCAGCGGGGTTTCCGCGCAATCGCTGAACATGCGGCTGCCTGAAGAAAACATGCCACCGGAACTGGCGGAAATGGCCCACAACTTCAACGCCATGCTCGGACGCCTCGACGACTCTTTTCAGCGCCTGTCCGCGTTCTCTGCCGACATTGCCCATGAATTGCGCACCCCATTGTCGAACCTGCTGACCCACACCCAGGTCACCCTCACCCGTCCCCGCCCCATCGAGGACTACCGCGAAGCCCTGCACAGCAACCTCGAGGAGCTGCAATGGATGGCGCAACTGGTCAACGACATGCTGTATCTGGCCAAGGCGGACCATGGGCTGTTGATGCCCAAGCGCGAGCCATTGGAGCTGGGTCAGGAAGCGGATCTGCTGCTGGAGTTTTTTGCGCCGCTGGCAGAAGACGCCCGGGTGACATTGAGCCGTGACGGTAATGCGTGCATGGAAGGTGATCGCAGTATGTTGCGTCGGGCGCTGTCCAATCTGCTGGACAATGCGTTGCGGTTTACACCGGTTGATGGCGAGGTTCGGTTGCGGATTGTCGAGCAGCCAAAAGAATTGCGCTTGACCGTTGAAAATACGGGCCAACAGATTTCCGAAGATCTATTGCCGCGCCTGTTTGACCGGTTTTATCGGGCCGATCCTGCACGTCGCGAAGGCAGCAGTGAACATGCCGGGTTGGGGTTGGCGATTACGCAGTCAATCATTCGCGCCCACGGCGGGCAGATTCGTTGCGAATCGGAGAATGGGTGGACGCGGTTTGTGATCGAGTTGCCAAGGGAGGTTTGAGGCCAGCAGTTCCGGCCTCTTCGCGAGCAAGCCCGCTCCCACAGGGGAACGCATTCCAATGTGGGAGCGGGCTTGCTCGCGAAAGCGGTGTAACGGCTTACGAATAGCGCAATGCATGAGCCGGTTCGATCTTCGCCGCACGCCACGCCGGGTAAACGGTGGCGAGGAAGCTCAATACAAACCCTGCAGAACAGATCAGCACAACATCCCCGCCTTGCAGCTCGGACGGCAGGTTGCTGACGAAATACACGTCGGAACTGAAGATGTGCTGCCCGCTGACCCGCTCGATCCAGCCCACGATCTGGCTGACGTTCAGCGCGGCAATCACACCCAGCACACCGCCAATCAGGGTGCCGACAATACCGATCACCGTGCCCTGCACCATGAAGATCGCCATGATCTGCCGCGGCGTGGCACCGATGGTGCGCAGGATCGCGATGTCCGCGCCCTTGTCGTTCACCACCATGATCAGGGTCGCGATGATGTTGAACGCCGCCACTGCGACGATCATCAGCAACAGCAGGCCGATCATGGTTTTTTCCATCTTCATCGCACTGAACAGGCTGCCCTGGGTGTGGGTCCAGTCGTCAGCCCTGTAGGCGGCACCCAACCCCGTGGCGATGTCGCTCGACACTTGCGGCGCGGCATACAGGTCCTTCACCGCCAGGCGCACGCTCTGCACCTGATCCGGCTCCCAGTGCTGCATCTGCGCGGCATCGGCCATGTGGATCAGGGCCATGGTGCCGTCCAGCTCGGCACCGACCTTGAACACGCCGACCACATTCAGCCGTTGCATGCGCGGGGTAATGCCGCCCGGTGCATTGCTGACTTCCGGCACGATCAGGGTGATCTTGTCGCCGACGTTCAGGCGGAAGCGCCGCGCCGTGATCTCGCCGATCACCACGCCGAATTCGCCCGGTTTCAGGGCCTCGAGACTGCCCTGGACGATGTGCTTGGCGACGATCGACACCTGGCCTTCCAGCGCCGGGTCGACACCGCTGACCTGGATGGGCTGCATCGTGCCCTTGTAGGACAGCATGCCTTCCATCTCGGTGAACGGCACCGCTGCCGTCACTTCCGGGTTTTTCATCGCGGCCGCTGCCACGGGCTTCCAGTCATCAATCGGGTTGACGCCGACGATGGTGGCATGCGGCACCATGCCGAGGATGCGCGAGCTCATCTCGCGCTGGAAGCCGTTCATCACCGACAACACCACGATCATGGCGAGCACGCCCAGGGCGAGGCCGATCATCGAGGTCATCGAGATGAAGGAAACAAAGCGATTACGACGCTTGGCGCGGGTATAGCGCGTGCCGATAAAGATCGATAACGGTCTGAACATTCGCTGGGGCACCGTATAAAAATTAAAGACCCGACGCCTTTCCGGGCATCGGGTTGCAGCCAATCAGATGGGCGTGAGGCAACCTTCCTGCAGGTGCAGGACGCGGTCCATCTGGCGGGCCAGGTTCATGTCGTGGGTCACCACCAGGAACGCCGTGCGCATCGAGGTGCTGAGTTCCAGCATCAAGTCCTGAATGCCCTGGGCGGTGTGGGCGTCGAGGTTGCCGGTCGGCTCGTCGAGCATCACCAGGCCCGGTGTGTTGACCAGGGCGCGGGCGATGGCCACGCGCTGGCGCTCACCACCGGACAATTCGGCCGGTTTGTGTTCCAGCCGGTGGCCCAGCCCTACCCGCTCCAGCAGCGCCGTGGCACGCTGGCGCGCTTGCGGGATCGCGGTCTTGCCGATCAGCAGCGGCATGCAGACGTTTTCCAGCGCGGTGAATTCCGGCAGCAGGTGGTGGAACTGGTACACGAAACCCAGGGCTCGGTTACGCAACAGGCCGCGCTTCTTCTCGCTCAGCGCCGACAGTTCTTCGCCATCGAGCCAGACGCTGCCCTTGGTCGGCGTATCGAGGCCGCCCAACAGGTTGAGCAAGGTGCTTTTGCCCGAGCCCGACTTGCCGACAATCGCCACACGCTCGCCCGGATGCATTTCCAGTTGCAGCCCGGCCAGGACCTCTACCGACTCCGGACCTTCCTCGTAGGATTTGCCCAGGTTGCGGCAGCTCAAGATTGCTTTATCACTCATGCCCGACTCACTCATAACGTAGCGCCTCCGCAGGCTGGGTGCGCGCGGCACGCCAGGCTGGATACAGGGTGGCGAGGAAACTCAGGATCAACGCGGCGGCGCAGACCATGACAACGTCCTGGCTCTGCACTTGCGACGGCAGGTAATCGATGAAGTACACGTCGGCGTTGAGGAATTTGTGGCCGATCAGGCCTTCGAGGGCCGAGATCGCGGCACTGACATTCAGTGCCGCGAAGATCCCGACCACGGCGCCAATGGCCGTGCCAACCACACCAATGACCGTACCCTGCACCATGAAGGTGCGCATGATCGTGCCCGGCGTGGCGCCCAGTGTGCGCAGGATCGCGATGTCGCCCTTCTTGTCGTTCACCACCATCACCAGCGTGGAAATGATGTTGAATGCCGCGACGGCAACGATCAGCAGCAGCAACAGGCCGATCATGGCTTTTTCCATGCGGATCGCCTGGTACAGGTTGCCGTGGGTGCGGGTCCAGTCGCGGGCGTAGAAACGGTCTTCGCCGAGGTCGCGGGCGATGCTCCATGCGGTGCGCGGCGCCTGGAACAGGTCGTCGAACTTCAGGCGCAGACCCTGGACCTGATCCGGTTTCCAGCGATGCAGCCGGGCCAGATCCTGCAGGTTGGTGACGCCCAGGTAGCCATCGAGCTCACCGGCGCCGACATGGAAAATGCCGACCACGGTAAAGCGCTTCATGCGCGGGAACATCCCGGCCGGGGTCACGGTGACCTCCGGCGCGACGAAGGTCAGCTTGTCGCCGATGACCGCACCGAGCTTGGCCGCGGCCTTGTCGCCGATGACGATGCCGAACTCGCCCGGCACCAGGTCGTCGAGTTTGCCCTGGGTCATGAAGTGATCGATGATCGACACCTGGCGCTCTTGCGCCGGGTCGATGGCATTGAGCAGGACCTTCGAGACCTTGCCGTTATTGGTCAGCAACCCCTGCATTTGCGTAAACGGCGCCACGGCCGTCACTTGCGGGTTCTGCCTGACCTTGGCCGCCAGGCTTTGCCAATCGCTGATCGGTTCGCCGGACTCGATGGTCGCGTGGGGCACCATGCCCAGCACGCGGGTGCGCATCTCATGATCGAAGCCGTTCATCACCGACAGCACCACGATCATCACGACCACGCCAAGGGCGAGCCCGATCATCGAAGTCAGGGAAATGAATGACACAAAATGATTGCGACGCTTTGCACGGGTGTAACGCGTGCCGATAAATACGAAGAGAGGTCTGAACATGTCGGGGCTTGTTCGGAGGGAAAAGGAACGTCCTTGTGGCGGGGGTCGATAACCAGCTTTACACTCAGACCACCGCCGCTACCATGGGTTCGCCATGTCGACATTAGATGAAGAAGATCGCCGCGAATACTACCGTATCGAGGATACGATCGCACTGGAAATTCGGCCCCTGTCCGCTTCTGAAGCCACAGGCCAGGAAGTGTTGCAGGATGCTTCCCCACTCTTCAACTTGCTCAGCGAACTGCACCTCAGTGAATTCGAGTCGCAGCACCTGTTGCGCCAGATCAATGAGCGCGACCGCAACATTGCGGCATTCTTGAAATCCCAGAACAAACGCATCGATCTGCTGAGCCAGGTGATCGCCATCACCGTGCTCGGGCAGATCGGCGAACCGCAGCCGGTGATCATCTCCGAAGGCGGTATCGACTTTCAGCACCCATCGCCCATCGCCGCCGGCGCCCACCTGTCGGTCAAGCTGGTGCTGATGCCACAAGCCCTGGGCCTGCTGCTGCGCGCCCGCGTTACCCATTGCGACCGCAAGGGCGATGGCTATGACGTCGGCACCGAGTTCGAACACCTGACCGACGCCCAGCGCCAACTGTTGGCCCGCCACATCTTGCAGAAGCAGGCCCAGGTACGACGCCTGGCCCGCGAACAACTCGAATCAGGCAATTAATTTAAGGAAGAACCGTGACCCTCATCTACGGCCATCGCGGCGCCAAGGGCGAAGCACCGGAAAACACCCTGACCAGCTTTCAGGAATGTCTCAAGCACGGCGTGCGCCGCTGCGAACTGGACCTGCACCTGTCCAGGGACGGCGAGTTGATGGTCATCCACGACCCGACCCTCAAGCGCACCACGGACCGTCGCGGCAAGGTCGTCGAACACACGGCGGCCGAGCTTGTGACCTATGACGCACGCAAGGGTGGCCCGGGCTGGATCAAGCCGTGCCCGATTCCGACGCTGGAAGAACTGTTCGAGAAGTGCGACTTCGATCACTGGCAGCTGGAAGTCAAGAGCGCATCACGGATGCGTGCCGCGACCACCGTGCTGGCGATTCGCGAAATGGTCCAGCGTCATGGCCTGATGGACAAGGTGACCATCACCTCGAGCTCCCGTGAAGTGCTCAAGGCTGCATTGGAGCTGGTGCCGGACGTGTCCCGCGGACTGGTGGCCGAGTACGCCTGGCTCGACCCGTTGAAGGTCGCGGCCAGTTATGGCTGTGAGATTCTGGCGCTGAACTGGACCCTGTGTACGCCGGAACGCCTGCAAAAGGCGCAGCGTCAGGGGTTGCATGTGTCGGTGTGGACCGTCAACGAGCCTGCGCTGATGCGCAGACTCGCCGACTTCGGCGTTGACAGCCTGATTACAGACTTTCCCGGTTTGGCCAGCGCCACGCTCGAGAATTGCTGAAATCGGTCTCCCCGGCCGGCTCAGGCCACCGGCCGGAGCCGCTCAAAAAAGCCGGTTGAGGCCGTCGTACGCCGCGACCCGATAGGCTTCGGCCATGGTCGGGTAGTTGAACGTGGTGTTGACGAAATACTTCAGGGTGTTCTGTTCGCCCGGCTGGTTCATGATCGCCTGACCGATGTGCACGATCTCCGACGCCTGATAACCGAAGCAGTGAACGCCCAGCACTTCCAGGGTTTCACGGTGGAACAGGATCTTCAGCATGCCTTGCGGCTCGCCGGCAATCTGCGCCCGCGCCATGCTCTTGAAGAACGCCTTGCCGACTTCGTACGGCACCTTGGCCTGGGTCAGCTCCTGCTCGTTCTTGCCGATCGAGCTGATCTCCGGAATGGTGTAGATACCGGTCGGCACGTCATTCACGAAACGCCAGCTGCCGTTGTCGACAATGCTGCCAGCGGCCGAACGGCCCTGGTCGTGGGCGGCACTGGCCAGGCTCGGCCAGCCGATCACGTCACCGGCGCCATAGATATTCGGCACGCAGGTGCGATACGCCTCGTCGACTTCGATCTGGCCACGGCTGTTGACCTTCACGCCAATGTTTTCCAGACCCAACTGATCGGTGTTGCCGGTACGGCCGTTGCACCAGAGCAAGGCGTCGGCCTTGATCTTCTTGCCGGACTTGAGATGCAGGATCACGCCGTTGTCCACGCCTTCGACGCGGTCATACTCTTCGTTGTGGCGAACCGTGATGTTGTTGTTGCTGAAGTGATAGCTCAGGGCCTGGGAGATTTCCGAGTCCAGGAAGCTCAGCAACTGGCCACGGTTGTCCACCAGCTCGACCAGCACACCCAGGCCGCTGAAGATCGAGGCGTATTCGCAACCGATCACGCCTGCGCCGTAAACGATGAGTTTGCGCGGGGTGTGGCCGAGGCTGAGGATGGTGTCGCTATCGTAGATACGCGGGTGGTGGAAATCGATGTCCGCCGGGCGATACGGACGCGAACCGGTGGCGATGATGATGTGCTTGGCCACCAGTTTCTCGACCACGCCGTTGGCGCAGACCACTTCGATGGTTTGCTCGTCGGCGAAGCTGCCGGTGCCGAAGAACACGTCGACGCGGTTGCGGGCGTAGTAGCCGGTACGCGAAGCGACTTGCTTGGAGATGACCTTCTCGGCGCTTTTCAGCACGTCCGGGAACGAGAACCAGCGCGGCTCACCAATGGCCCGGAACATCGGGTTGGTGTTGAACTGCATGATCTGCCGCACCGAGTGACGCAGTGCCTTGGACGGGATGGTGCCCAAGTGAGTGCAGTTGCCGCCGACCTGGCGACGGCTATCGACCATCGCCACCTTGCGCCCTGCCTTGGCGGCGTTCATTGCCGCGCCTTCCCCCGCCGGGCCGGAACCCAACACCACCACGTCGTAGTTGTAGACAGCCATGCGTACTCCTCAGAACAGGCCGCGGCACCCTCGGCACCTGCGGCTAAATCACGCCAATCTGTGGCATGAAGGAACAATTTGGGGCCAGTGCAGAACCCGGACACAGTCTATAGAAGCGTCAACGCCGGGCACATTAACCCTTGGTCGCGTCGTAGGCTACTTTTGCCTGCGCTACAACGCCAGTTTTCAATGCTCAAATCGCCGAAATCATTCGGTTTTTTGGCCATTGAGGCGCTCAAAAGCGTGACTGCTGCGTGTGACGAAACCTGTATCGGCACGAATCACAAAAAATGCGCCGATATCGTGTTTTTCCGCGAAGTCCCAACCGCGCTCCGGGCCGAGAATCAGCAACAGCGTCGATAAGCCATCGGCCATCAGCGCTGAAGGATGAATCACCGTGACGGACGCCAGGGCGTGTGAGACCGGCGCACCGGTGCGGGCATCGAAGGTGTGGGAAAAACGTTGCCCGCCCTGCTCGAAATAATTCCGGTAGTCGCCGGAAGTTGAAAGGCCATAACCGTCGACCACAATGACGCGCTCGGCCACCTGCCGATCATCCCGCGGCTCTTCCAGGGCAATGCGCCATGGCGAGCCGTCGGGTTTCTTGCCGGCCGCCTTGAGCTCGCCTGTCGCCTCCGCGAGGTAGTCGTGGATGCCCATCGCCTCGAGCCTTGAGGCAATCGTGTCCACCGTATAACCGGCGGCGATGCTGTTGAAATCGACCTCGACGGCGGCGTCCTTGCACAACGTGTCGCCATCGATGCGCAAGTGCTGGTGACCGACGCGCTGGCGGGCTTCAGCGAGCGCCTCGGCGGTCGGGACCTTCTCCTCCCGGGCCTGCGGACCAAATCCCCAGAGGTTCAGCAACGGCTCCACCGTCAGATCGTAGGAACCGTCGCTTTGCACGGACAGTTGCTCGCCCACGCGGACCAGCTCGAGGATCGACGCCGGCATTGCCTGACAGCGGTTGGCCGGTAATGCATTGAAGCGCTCGATGTCCGAGTCGCTGCGGTAGGTCGACATGCGCAGGTCCACATCAGCGAGGATTTGCTCGACCTGGACACGGACTTCGTCCGGCGCCGGAAGGCCGGCATGGCGTACGTACTTGATCGAATAAGTGCTGCCCATGGTCGGGCCGCTGAAGCTTTCCAGGGAGTCGCCGCTGCCGCAGGCAGACAACATACCCATCAGCGCCAGAAAGAAAACCTTCCATCCGCTCAAGAACAATCTCACCTTTTTTGATGTCCTGATAAAAGATCGCAGCCTTCGGCAGCTCCTACAAAGGTACATTCATATTCAATCCTGTAGGAGCTGCCGAAGGCTGCGATCTTTTGATGTTGATTCACACAAACAAAAACGCCCCGACCAGAGTCGGGGCGTTTTCATGTGCGGCTAAGGCTTAGCGCGGGAATGCTGGCGGGTTTACACCGGCCATGTCTTCCATCACGCGAACCACCTGGCAGCTGTAACCGAACTCGTTGTCGTACCAGACGTACAGAACAACGCGGTTATCCTGGGTGATGGTCGCTTCAGCGTCCACTACGCCTGCGTGGCGCGAGCCAACGAAGTCGGTGGAAACCACTTCCTGGGAGCTCACGTAGTCGATCTGCTTGTGCAGGTCCGAGTGCATGGCCATCTGGCGCAGGTACTCGTTGATCTCTTCGCGAGTGGTGGCCTTTTCCAGGTTCAGGTTCAGGATGGCCATCGACACGTTCGGCGTAGGAACGCGAATCGCGTTGCCGGTCAGCTTGCCCTTGAGCACTGGCAGCGCCTTGGCGGCTGCGGTGGCGGCACCGGTCTCGGTGATCACCATGTTCAGCGGCGCGGCGCGGCCACGACGGCTGCCCTTGTGGAAGTTGTCGATCAGGTTCTGGTCGTTGGTGAACGAGTGAACGGTTTCGACGTGGCCGTTGACGATGCCGTACTTGTCGTTGACTGCCTTGAGCACCGGCACGATGGCGTTGGTGGTGCAGGAAGCCGCCGAGATGATCTTGTCGTCAGGGGTGATGTCGCCGTGGTTGATGCCGTGCACGATGTTCTTCAGCGCGCCCTTGCCAGGTGCGGTGAGGATCACGCGGGCAGCGCCCGGGCAGGCCAGGTGCTGGCCCAGACCGTCGGCGTCACGCCATACACCGGTGTTGTCGACGATCAGAGCGTTTTCGATGCCGTACTGGGTGTAGTCGACTTCGGTCGGGCTCTTGGCGTAGATAACCTGGATCAGGTTGCCGTTGGCGGTGATGGTGTTGTTGGCTTCATCGATGGTGATGGTGCCATCGAACGGACCATGCACCGAGTCACGACGCAGCAGGCTGGCGCGCTTGACCAGGTCGTTCTCGGCGCCCTTGCGGACAACGATGGCACGCAGGCGCAGGCCATCGCCGCCACCGGTTTTCTCGATCAGGATGCGCGCCAGCAGACGGCCGATACGACCGAAGCCGTAGAGGACAACGTCGGTGCCTTTGCGGGCCGATGCGTTTTGCTGGCCAACCACGTCGGCCAGTTCTTCACGGACGAACTGCTCGGCAGTACGGCCATTGCCTTCGGCCTTGAATTTGGCCGCCAGCTTGCCCAGGTCCACCGAGGCGGCGCCGAGCTTGAGTTCGCTCATCGCCTTGATCAGCGGGAATGTTTCGTGGACGGACAGCTCGCTTTCGTCGGACTGACGGTGACGAGCAAAGCGGTGAGCTTTGAGAATCGCAATGACTGAACGATTGATCAGGCTGCGGCCATAGATCGAGCTCACCACGTTGTTATTGCGGTAGAGCTGACCGATAAGCGGAATCATCGCTTCTGCGAGTGCTTCACGGTCGATCCATTCACCAAGACACTGGTCGGGCTTCTGAGTCACGGGAACCTTCCACATGTAGGGGCAGAAAAAAGGGGCTACATTATGCCGCCGAGTGACAGCCGTAGCAATGCGCGCCCGTCGTGCTTTACGTAACAATTCGTCGTTCAAAAAAATTGCGCCTCGCGCAAACCCAATAAAACCGGGGCTTTCAGCGCAGTCAATTTTTTGGAGGTCGCGCTACCTTATCCGTAACCCTCCGTAACACTCGTTGTATTTGCCACTACATATTCAATAATTTTCGGCAAAAAAACGCCGAATTTTGTCTTTACCACTACATTTCACCAAACCCGTGCTTTAGACGCAGTCAGCAACTGACAGGCGGCATCGTAGGCCGCTACAATTACCGACTTTGTCGCAACGCTTGGAGCTCAACCTTCCGTGCCCGTTCTGCGTCTACCGCTTCTCCCTGCCGCGGCAGGTAAACAGCACTGGGGCAATCTGCCCGGTGCCGCCCTGAGCCTGGCCATCGCCGAGGCCGCCAGCGCTGCCAAGCGCTTTACCCTGCTGCTGACCGCCGACAGCCAAAGTGCCGAACGGCTGGAGCAGGAGCTGGGTTTCTTCGCCCCGGATTTGCCCGTACTGCACTTTCCCGACTGGGAAACCCTGCCCTACGACCTGTTCTCGCCGCACCAGGACATCATTTCCCAGCGCATCGCCAGCCTGTACCGGTTGCCGGAGCTGAGTCATGGCGTACTGGTGGTGCCGATCACGACCGCCCTGCATCGCCTGGCACCGACCAAATTCCTGCTCGGCAGCAGCCTGGTGCTGGACATCGGCCAGAAACTCGACGTCGAGCAGATGCGCACCCGGCTTGAGGCCACGGGTTATCGCTACGTCGACACGGTGTATGAACACGGCGAGTTCACCGTTCGCGGCTCGTTGATCGATCTGTTCCCGATGGGCAGCAAGCTGCCGTATCGCATCGACCTGTTCGACGACGAAATCGAAACCCTGCGCACCTTCGACCCGGAGAACCAGCGCTCCATCGACAAAGTCGACTCGGTCAAGCTGTTGCCGGCCAAGGAGTTCCCGCTACAGAAAGAAGCGGTCACCCGTTTCAAGGCGCGCTTCCGTGAGCGTTTTGACGTCGACTTCCGCCGCTGCCCGATCTTCCAGGACCTGAGCAGCGGGATTACCCCGGCCGGCATCGAGTACTACCTGCCGCTGTTCTTCGAAGAAACCTCGACGCTGTTCGATTATTTGCCCCAGGACACGCAAGTGTTTTCCCTGCCGGGCATCGAGCAAGCCGCAGAAAACTTCTGGAACGACGTGCGCAATCGCTATGAAGAACGCCGCGTCGACCCGTCCCGTCCTTTATTGCCGCCCGCCGAACTGTTCCTGCCGGTAGAGGATTGCTTTGCCCGCCTGAAAAGCTGGCCACGGGTGGTCGCCAGCCAGCAGGACGTGGAGCCCGGCGTCGGCCGCGAACGCTTCCCCGCGCGGGAACTGCCGAACCTGGCCATCGAAGCCAAGGCCACCCAGCCGCTGGCGGCGTTGGCCGGTTTCCTCGACGAATTTCCCGGGCGCGTGCTGTTTACCGCCGAATCCGCAGGCCGTCGCGAGGTGCTGCTGGAACTGCTGGAACGCCTGAAGCTGCGACCGAAAACCGTCGACAGCTGGCCGGATTTCGTCGCTGGCAAAGACCGCCTGGCGATCACCATCGCGCCGCTGGATGAAGGCCTGGTGCTGGACGATCCAGCCCTGGCTCTGGTAGCCGAAAGCCCGTTGTTCGGCCAGCGCGTGATGCAGCGCCGTCGCCGCGAAAAGCGCGCCGATGCCAACAACGATGCCGTCATCAAGAACCTCACCGAGCTGCGCGAAGGTGCGCCGGTGGTGCACATCGACCACGGTGTCGGCCGTTACCTGGGCCTGGCAACCCTGGAAATCGACAACCAGACCGCCGAATTCCTTGCCCTGGAGTACGCCGAAGGCGCGAAGCTTTACGTACCGGTGGCCAACCTGCACCTGATCGCCCGCTACACCGGCAGCGACGATGCCCTGACCCCGCTGCACCGCCTCGGTTCCGAGACCTGGCAGAAAGCCAAGCGCAAAGCCGCCGAACAGGTGCGCGACGTGGCCGCCGAGTTGCTCGACATCTATGCACGCCGCGCCGCTCGCGAAGGCTACGCTTTCGCCGATCCGAAAGCCGACTACGCCACCTTCAGCGCCGGTTTCCCGTTCGAAGAAACCCCGGACCAGCAGACCACCATCGAGGCGGTGCGCGAAGACATGCTCGCGCCCAAGCCCATGGATCGCCTGGTGTGCGGCGACGTTGGCTTCGGCAAGACCGAAGTGGCGATGCGCGCCGCGTTCATCGCGGTGCACGGAGGTCGCCAGGTGGCGATCCTGGTGCCGACCACCCTGCTCGCCCAGCAGCACTACAACAGCTTCCGCGACCGTTTCGCCGACTGGCCGGTGACCGTGGAAGTGATGAGCCGCTTCAAGTCGGCCAAGGAAGTGAATGCCGCCGTCGCCGATCTGGCCGAAGGCAAGATCGACATCGTCATCGGCACGCACAAGCTGCTGCAGGACGACGTGAAGATCAAAAACCTCGGCCTTGTGATCATCGACGAAGAACACCGTTTCGGCGTGCGCCAGAAAGAACAGCTCAAGGCCCTGCGCAGCGAAGTCGACATCCTGACCCTGACCGCCACGCCGATTCCGCGCACGCTGAACATGGCGGTGTCGGGCATGCGCGACCTGTCGATCATCGCCACCCCGCCAGCCCGCCGCCTGTCGGTACGCACCTTCGTCATGGAGCAGAACAAGAGCACGGTCAAAGAGGCCTTGCTGCGTGAGTTGCTGCGTGGCGGCCAGGTCTATTACCTGCACAACGACGTGAAGACCATCGAGAAATGCGCCGCCGACCTCGCCGAGCTGGTACCGGAAGCACGGATCGGTATCGGTCACGGGCAGATGCGCGAGCGCGAACTCGAACAGGTGATGAGCGACTTCTACCACAAGCGCTTCAACGTGCTGATCGCCTCGACCATCATCGAGACCGGCATCGACGTACCGAGCGCCAACACCATCATCATCGAGCGTGCCGACAAGTTCGGCCTGGCCCAGTTGCACCAGCTGCGCGGCCGGGTCGGACGCAGTCACCACCAGGCCTATGCCTACCTGCTGACGCCACCGCGCCAGCAAATCACGCCGGACGCGGAAAAGCGCCTGGAAGCGATCGCCAACACCCAGGACCTCGGCGCGGGCTTCGTGCTCGCCACCAACGACCTGGAAATCCGTGGTGCCGGCGAGCTGCTCGGTGACGGTCAGAGCGGGCAGATCCAGGCGGTCGGCTTCACGCTGTACATGGAAATGCTCGAGCGCGCGGTGAAGTCGATCCGCAAGGGCGAGCAGCCGAACCTCGATCAACCGCTCGGCGGTGGTCCTGAAGTCAACCTGCGGGTACCGGCGCTGATTCCGGAAGACTACCTGCCGGATGTCCACGCCCGCCTGATCCTCTACAAGCGCATTGCCTCGGCCACCGATGAGGACGGCCTCAAGGATTTGCAGGTGGAGATGATCGATCGTTTCGGCCTGTTGCCGGAACCGACCAAGAACCTGATCCGCATCACTGCATTGAAGCTGCAGGCTGAGCAACTGGGCATCAAGAAAGTCGATGGCGGCCCGCAAGGCGGTCGCGTCGAGTTCGCTGCGCAGACGCCGGTCGACCCGCTGACCCTGATCAAGCTGATCCAGAGCCAGCCAAAACGCTACAAATTCGAAGGGGCCACGATGTTCAAGTTCATGGTTCCGATGGAGCGCCCGGAAGAGCGCTTTAATACTGTAGAGGCGCTGTTCGAGCGCCTCGTTCCGAAAACTGCTTGAAGGACGCCGCATGCGCCTGTTCCGCTCACTGACCCTGCTGACCCTTTTGATGCCAGCGCTGGTCGCCCCCACGGCATCTGCCGATGACCTGTATCAGGTCGAAATGATTCTGGTCCGGCAAAACGCCGTGCCGGCGATTGTCAGCCGCGCCGCACCGGAAGACTGGGCCGCTGGCGCTCAACCCGTCAGCCCCGACAGCCTGCGTACGCCAAGCCTGAATGGCGAGGTGGAAAAACTCACCAGCAGCGCCGACTACACGGTGTTGCTGCACAAGGCCTGGCAACAGACGCTCGGCGAAAACGCCAGCAAAGTGGCGATCAGCGACGGCAAGGAACAATATGGTCAGTTCCCGATCGAGGGCACGCTGAGCATGAAACTGGGACGCTTTACCGACGTCGACGCCGACTTCTGGGTCAATCAGATCGATGCCAATGGCATGGTGACAGCCAGCGAGCGCTTGAAACAGGAAAGCCACACCAAGAACGGCCAGTTGAACTTCCTCGACAACGGCCACCTCGGCCTGCTGATCAAGATCACTTCGCTGACCGCCCCCGCACCCCGAGCAGCTCCCGAAGAAATTCCGGACTGATTCCCCATGTCCGCGACCCTGAGCAAACCCCTGGCACCATCCTGGGTCAGCCGATTCAAGGAACAGAGCCTGGAGCGCGGTCGCCGTTACGCGCTGGAGAATCGTGTCAGGATCGTCGAGGCCGGCGACGCAACCATCGTCGCCGCGTGCGAAGGCTCGGGCGGTAACGTTTACCGTCAGACCATTCGCCTGCGCGAGTCAGCCAAAGGCACGCTGCTGATGGTCGATGCCATCTGCTCCTGCCCGGTCCACAACAACTGCAAACATTGCGCAGCGGTGCTCCTGCAAGTGCAGGAAACCCTCGACTACCCCGCTGCCGCCAAAGACGCCGAACTCCTGGAAAAACTCCAGGCCGTCCTGGAAAACCGCAGCCCGAAAGCCCCGCCGCAAGTGCTGGTGGACAATGTGCAGCCGGTACCGCGCCTGTGGCTGGCCAGCATCGAGTTCAGCGCCTTCGAACCGCGCAACGGTCGAATGCAGCGTTACATCCAGCATCGTGCGGCGCTGTCCTTCAGCTATCTGGACGAATACGTTTCCGGGCAGAAGAACACCGACATCCTGATTCGCCAGGAAACCCAGACGCTGCGGATAAAACGCCACCCGGACGTGGAACAGTCCTACCGGGAACAGCTGCGAATCCTCGGTTTCAAAGTCGCCACCCGACAAAGCAAGGCCTTGCCGGAAAGTGCCGGTGAGCTGTTCGAAATGGTCAATGACAGCGCCTGGCTGACCTTTACCCTCAATGAACTGCCGAAGTTGCGCACCCAGGGCTGGGAATTGCAGATCGACGAGGACTTCGGTTTCGACCTGACAGCGGTAGACGACTGGTACGCCACGGTCGAACAGGCTCCGGAGCGCGACTGGTTCGACCTGGAACTGGGGATCATCGTCAACGGCGAACGCCTGAGCCTGTTGCCGATCCTGCTCAACCTGATGCGCTCCCACACCGAAATCCTCAACCCGGAGCGCCTTGCCCGACGCCGCGACGACGAGTTGATCCTGGTCAACATCCCTCATCGCCCGAACTCCGAGCACGGCCCGCTGCAAGTCGCCCTGCCCTTCGGCCGCCTGAAACCGGTGCTGGCCACCCTCGGCGAGTTCTACCTTCAGGAACCCGGTGACACCACGCTGCGCCTGAGCAAGGCCGATGCCACGCGCCTGAATCCGCTGGAAGACATGCCACTGCTTTGGGAGGGCGGCGACCAGATCCGCACCTTTGCCCAGCGCCTGCGTGACATCAAGGACCACACGGCCGTCGCCCCGGAAGGTTTGAATGCGACGCTGCGCCCGTATCAGCTTGAGGGCTTGAGCTGGATGCAATCGCTGCGGCAGCTGGAAGTGGGTGGCATTCTCGCGGACGACATGGGCCTGGGCAAAACCCTGCAGACACTGGCGCACGTGCTGAGCGAGAAAAACGCCGGCCGCCTCGATCGGCCGTGCATGGTGGTGATGCCGACCAGCCTGATCCCCAACTGGCTTGACGAAGCGGCGCACTTTACGCCGCAGCTCAAGGTTCTGGCGCTGTACGGTGCCAGCCGCAAAAAGCATTTCGACAAGCTGGCTGACTACGACCTGATCCTGACCACCTATGCGCTGCTGCCCAAGGATGTCGAGCGCCTGGCGGCGCAGCCCTTGCACATTCTGGTGCTGGATGAAGCGCAATACATCAAGAATCCGACCAGCAAGGCCGCCCAGGCTGCCCGCGAACTCAATGCCCGGCAGCGCCTGTGCCTGAGCGGCACACCGCTGGAAAACCACCTCGGCGAACTCTGGTCGCTGTTTCACTTCCTCTTGCCCGGCTGGCTGGGCGACGTCAAAAGCTTCAACCGCGATTACCGCGTGCCGATCGAAAAACGCACCAGCGAGGTCAGGCTTCAGCACCTCAACGGCCGGATCAAGCCTTTCCTGCTGCGCCGCACCAAGGAACAGGTGGCCACCGAGTTGCCGCCGAAAACCGAGATCATCCACTGGGTCGAACTCAACGAGGCCCAGCGTGACGTTTACGAAACCATGCGCCTGGCCATGGACAAGAAAGTCCGCGACGAAATCACCCGCAAAGGCGTGGCCCGCAGCCAGATCATCATTCTCGAAGCGCTGCTGAAACTGCGTCAGGTGTGCTGCGACTTGCGCCTGGTCAACGAGGCGACCCTGCCAAGCCGTGGCAGCACCTCGGGCAAACTCGACAGCCTGATGGAAATGCTCGAGGAATTGTTCGAGGAAGGTCGGCGGATCCTGCTGTTCTCGCAGTTCACTTCAATGTTGTCGCTGATTGAGGATGAGCTGAACAAGCGTGGAATCGCCTACGCCCTGCTGACCGGCCAGACCCGCGACCGCCGCACACCGGTGAAGGAATTCCAGAGCGGCAAGCGTCAGATATTTCTGATCAGCCTGAAGGCAGGCGGCGTTGGCCTGAACCTGACCGAGGCGGACACGGTGATTCATTACGATCCGTGGTGGAACCCGGCGACGGAAAACCAGGCGACCGACCGGGCGTATCGCATTGGTCAGGAGAAGCCCGTGTTCGTTTACAAACTGATTGCGCGCGGCACGGTGGAAGAGAAGATCCAGCACCTGCAGAAGGAAAAATCCGACCTCGCGGCCGGCGTGCTGGATGGGCGCAAGGCCGGGGACTGGAAACTGCAGAGCGACGATATCGAGGCGTTGTTTGCGCCGTTGCCGGAAAATCTCGGAAAGCGCTGAGATTTGCGGTGCTTTTTAGTCCGCCATCGCGAGCAAGCTCGCTCCCACAGTGGCCGCGTCGAACACAAACTCTACGAACGCCACTAAACCTGTGGGAGCGAGCTTGCTCGCGATGAAGTCAACTCGATATCAAGCGGAGCTCAGCCCTTGAGCACCCGCGCCAACGTCGATTTCACCTTGCCCATGCCGTCATGCAACGCCTGCTCGATCTCGGCCATGGTAATCACCGCCGTCGACTTGCCCGCAGCCGGGTTCACCACCAGTGCCAGACAGGCGTATTCCAGTTCCAGCTCGCGGGCCAGGGCCGCTTCCGGCATACCGGTCATGCCAACGATGTCGCAGCCATCGCGTTCCAGCCGGGCGATTTCAGCCACCGTCTCCAGGCGCGGCCCCTGAGTGCAGGCATACACGCCATGACTGCTGTAGCCCACACCTTCCGCCGCCAGCGCCGCGATCAATTGCTGACGCAACGGCTCGCTATAGGGGTAGCTGAAGTCGATATGGGTGACGTGTTCCAGGTCATCGGCAAAGTAGGTGTGCTCGCGACCGCTGGTGTAGTCGATCAACTGATGGGGCACGCAGAAATGCCCGGTGCCCATGGCGGCATGGATGCCGCCCACGGCGTTCACGGCCAGAATGGCTTCGGCACCGGCCTGTTTCAGCGCCCAGAGGTTGGCGCGGTAGTTGACCTGGTGCGGCGGAAAACGATGGGGATGGCCGTGACGCGCTAGGAACAGCACTTCCTTGCCGGCATACTCGCCGATCTGAACGTCGGCCGAAGGCGCGCCATAAGGCGTGTCCACTGCCAGTGACTGGCGAATGCTCAGGCCTTCGAGTTGAGTCAGGCCAGTGCCACCGATAATCGCGTAAACCGTCATAACGAACAGTCCTTAATCAATCAATTGAGCTTCTTTGAGCGCGCCGACAGCGGCCAGCCAGCGCGGGTCTTGACGGTATTCGGTATTGGCGAACGACTGGCCGCGCATCCGCGCAATGCGCTCGGAAGGCTTGACCTTCAGGCGTTGCGCAGCGCTCAGGGCCAGTTCGGCGGCAGCGCGATCGTTGCACACCAGGCCCATGTCGCAACCGGCCGTCAGCGCCGCTTCGATACGGCTGGCGGCATCGCCGACCACGTGGGCGCCTGCCATGGACAGGTCGTCACTGAAGATCACGCCATCGAACTGCAACTCGCCGCGCAGGATGTCCTGCAACCAGCGGCGGGAGAAACCTGCGGGCTGGGAGTCGACCTGTGGATAAATGACGTGGGCCGGCATGATCGCGGCCAGTTGCTTGCTCAATTTGGCAAACGGCACCAGGTCGTTGGCGCGGATCTCATCGAGACTGCGCTCATCATTCGGGATCGCGACGTGGGAATCAGCCTCGGCCCAGCCGTGACCCGGGAAGTGTTTGCCGGTAGCGGCCATCCCGGCGCTGTTCATGCCACGGATGAATGCACCCGCGAGCAAGGCAGCGCGCTCGGGATCACCTTCGAACGAACGGGTGCCGACAACGGCGCTGCGCTGGTAATCGAGGTCGAGCACCGGCGCGAAACTCAGGTCCAGGCCAACGGCCAGCACTTCGGTCGCCATGATCCAGCCGCACTGCTCGGCCAGGTATTCGGCGTTCGGGTTGTCGGCAATGGCGCGCATGGCGGGCAGGCGCACGAAACCCTGGCGCAGGCGCTGCACGCGGCCGCCCTCCTGATCCACCGCCAACAGCAGATCGGGGCGAATGACGCGAATCGCTGCACTCAGCTCGCGCACTTGACGCGGATGCTCGATGTTACGGGCAAAGATGATCAAGCCGCCCACTTCGGGCTGGCGCAACAATTGGCGATCTTCAGCCGTCAGCCAGGTACCGGCGACGTCCACCATCAACGAGCCTTGCAAGCCAGCAGTCATAAAAATTCCTTGATAACAGAAAACCCGGCCCACACGAATTCGCCACCAGGCACAAAGCCCGGCAGATTGGCGAGTTCGATGGGAAACGGGTTCAGAACGAGAGTCGGCATGGGCGGCTAGCTTAGCGGATGTCAGCTGCCGCGCCCACCCGTGCGCGGTTAAACCTTGGCGGCAACCGGTGTCGATTTGCTGCGCGGACGCAATTGGGCAGTGGCCATGGCGGTATCGGTCACACCGGATTCGGCACGCATGCCGGCGGCCAGGAACGGCACCATCAGGCGCATGACCTGCTCGATCGAGGTGTTCACGCCGAAGTCGGTTTCAGCAATCGCGCGCAAGGCCTTGATACCGGACATGCTGAACGCTGCCGCACCCAGCATGAAGTGCACCCGCCAGAACAGTTCGATGGGCGGAATACGCGGCGCCGCTTCGTTGACCAGCATCATGTAGCGGCGGAACACCTTGCCGTACATGTCTTCCAGATAACGACGCAAGTGCCCCTGGCTCTGACTGAACGCCAGCCCCAGCAAACGCATGAAAATAGACAGGTCGTTGCCGCTGCGCGGCTGCACCACCAGGGCCTGCTCGACGAGGATTTCCAGCAACTCTTCGAGGGTCGGCTTGATTTCAGGCTTGGCCTGACGCCGCTCCAGCTCTTTATCGAGGCTGACGCAGAACGGCCCGAGGAACCGCGAGAAAACCGCCTGGATCAACGCCTTCTTTGAACCGAAGTGATAGTTCACCGCCGCCAGGTTGACACCGGCCTTGCTGGTGATCAGGCGCAACGAGGTTTCAGCGAAACCTTTTTCCGCAAACAACTGCTCGGCTGCATCAAGAATGCGTTCAACGGTTTCCGACTGGGCCATGGCTACTCCGCCTGACAAACACTTGTTTGAAACATACGTTTCAGCCTGTGCCTTGTCAAGTCTGGCAGTTCGTTTCGGGAATGGTCGGTCAGACATTTAACCACACAACGGCGAAGCTTCAATCCACTGACTGATTGACCGTCTGGCGGCGACTGAAAAATGGAGCATTGCCAAGACCGACTTACTGTATATAATCCCAGTCACTGTATAAAAAAACAGAGCGATCAATATGCTAAAGCTGACGCCACGACAAGCAGAGATTCTGGCTTTCATCAAACGCTGCCTGGAAGACAACGGATACCCTCCCACCCGTGCGGAAATCGCTCAGGAACTGGGTTTCAAGTCACCCAATGCGGCGGAAGAGCACCTCAAGGCGCTGGCCCGCAAGGGTGCCATCGAGATGACGCCTGGCGCCTCCCGTGGCATTCGCATCCCCGGCTTCGAAGCCAAGGCCGACGACTCCACCCTGCCGATCATTGGCCGGGTCGCAGCCGGCGCCCCGATTCTTGCGCAGCAACACATCGAAGAGTCCTGCAACATCAATCCTGCCTTCTTCCATCCGCGCGCCGATTACCTGCTGCGCGTCCACGGGATGAGCATGAAGGATGTCGGGATTTTCGACGGCGACCTGCTGGCCGTCCACACCACCCGCGAAGCCCGTAACGGCCAGATCGTGGTTGCACGAATCGGCGACGAAGTGACCGTCAAGCGCTTCAAGCGTGACGGCAGCAAAGTCTGGCTGATCGCAGAGAACCCCGAGTTCGCCCCTATCGAAGTGAACCTTCAAGATCAGGAACTGGTGATCGAAGGCTTGAGTGTCGGCGTGATTCGCCGCTAAAGGAGGCTCCATGCAGTTCCCACAGCCATCACCACAGCAAACCCAACTGCCGTTGTTCGAAGCGTTCATGGCACAGCCATTGGCGCCGATCCTGAAAGACGTAGTCGAGTCCCCCTGGAGCGCCGAACCTGACGTTTTCAGCGAGCTGTCACTGCGTGGTGCAGCCGGGAACTGCCTGAGCCTTCTGGCACCGATCCTCAGGGAATTGAGCCAGGACCAGGACGCACGCTGGCTGACACTGATCGCGCCGCCCGCCAGCCTGACTCAAGCCTGGTTGCGAGATGCCGGCCTCAACCGCGAGCGCATTCTGTTGCTTCACCCCCGGGGCACCCAAAGTGCTCAGCAACTGACCTGCGAAGCCCTGCGTCTTGGACGCAGCCATACGGTTGTCAGCTGGCTCAATCCGCTGAGCAGCCAATCCCGGCAACAGCTGATCAGCGCCGCCCGGACCGGGGACGCTCAGAGCCTGAACATTCGTTTGGGATAACTGACAGCCGGGGCGCTAGCTTAACCGCGCGAGGCTTCTCCAGGGAGAGAGAAGCCGATGTGTAGCGACATCAGGAAAACCGACGGACGGGGATCAATGAAGAACCCGTGGCCCCTCGTCCTTGTCGAATTCGCCTTCAACCAGGCGACCTGCCATCTGGACTCCCACGCTCAACATCGCCTTGGCGACTTCCACGTGTTGCCCTTGCAGGAACGCTTTGGCGTCCTCGGAGAAATCCAAAGTAACCAGAGAACCCTCGTCCTCGGCCCTGCGCAGCTCGATACGGCCGTCTGGTAACTCGACAATTTCTAGAAAGGACGTTGGCATAAAGGACTGTTCTCCACGAAAGGCGGGGATTATATAGGCATCGGCCGGGCTTCGCTCGGGATCTTGACCAGATGCCATCCCAAAACTGTTTCTGTCAGCACTCGTTCAGGCCTTCGCGAAAGCGGATTGCCAATCCTTTCAGATTCTGGCGCCAGCTCTCCAGCTCTTCCCGACTCAGCTCTTGCGGTGCCTCCTCTTCATCCAGATTGACAGCCTGAATCAGTGGCTGGGTCACGTCCCCTTTTGGCTTGTGGGGCGCGCGCGGCGGCTGAAACAACGCAGCATGGGCAGCCAATAACTTGGCCAGCCAGGTCTCCGGGTTATTGGCCAGTTCGACCAGCTCGGCCATTTCCGGAATGGCGATGGTTTCCAGCACTTCGCGAGTCAGCAGCAGCTCCGCACGGGGTGCATTGGCCTGAGGCAGGCGATAGAAGCCGGCGATTTCATGACACAGGCCCAACAGCGCGCCGTACAGGTGAAACAACGCAGATTCACGTCCGGCCTGGATCAGCGCCAGCGAATTCATCGCCCGACCCTCTTCAGTGCGCGCCAGTGCTTCCAGCGACAAGCCGGCGAAATAAATCTTCTGATTGGTGCGGGTATAAAGTTCGTGGGCCATGACGGCAGCCTCCACAACGAAATAATTGCTTCACGCAGGTCCTGTGTAGGAGCGAGCCTGCTCGCGATGGACGTCAACGATGACGCGGGAAACCTGGCACCCCGCGGCGGTCTCAGGTTCATCGCGAGCAGGCTCGCTCCTACAGGGGTCTTGCGATTCTACGCCTTCGCAGTTCCCATGCGCCTTTTGTAGGAGCGAGCTTGCTCCGGGCGGCGTTCCGACGATGGACCTGAGAGCAACGCGGGCATCCTGAAGGCCCGCGTCATCGTTGACGACCATCGCGAGCAAGCTCGCTCCCACAGGGGTCTTGCGATTCTACGCCTTCGCAGCCGGGCGCTTGTCTTCAACCGTCCACTTGCCGCCGTCGTAGAACGCTTTCCAGCCAGTCGGCTTACCGTCAACTTCGGTCTGCACGTACTGCTCCTTGGTCTTGCGACTGTAACGAATCACAGCCGGGAGGCCATCGGGATCTTTCTTCGGCGCTTCGCAGAGGAAGTGATACTTCGGATCGATCTCATCCTTGTGCGGCACGATCTCGATAACCAGCGGAGCACGCGTCTCACGGTTTTTCGGGAACTGGCTGGCCGCCAGGAACAGCCCGGATGCACCGTCGCGCAGGATATAGGTGTCGTTGACCTTTTCGCATTTCAGCTCAGGCATCTTCACCGGGTCCATCTTCGGCGGCGCCGCATCACCGCTCTTCAGCAGCTTGCGAGTGTTCTTGCAGGTGGCATTGGTGCAACCGAAGAACTTGCCGAAACGGCCGGTCTTGAGCTGCATCTCGCTGCCGCACTTGTCGCATTCCAGGCTCGGACCTTCATAGCCCTTGATGCGATAGGTGCCCTCTTCGATTTCGTAGCCGTCGCAATCCGGGTTGTTACCGCAGATGTGCAGCTTGCGCTTCTCGTCCAGCAGGTAGGCATCCATCGCCGTGCTGCAGATCGGGCAGCGATGCTTGCCACGCAATACCAGCGACTCCGACTCACCTTCGTCGTCCGCGGCGATTTCGTCGCCCGGCACCAGGTTGACGGTGGCCTTGCAGCGCTCTTTCGGCGGCAGGCTGTAGCCCGAGCAACCAAGGAACACACCGGTCGATGCGGTGCGAATCTGCATCGGACGACCGCAGGTCGTGCACGGAATGTCAGTCATCACCGGCTGGTTGGCACGCATGCCGTTTTCCGGGCTTTCGGCTACTTCGAGCTTCTTCTTGAAGTCGCCGTAGAACTCGTCGAGCACGTTTTTCCAGTCGCGTTCGCCCTGGGCCACGTCATCGAGATGCTCTTCCATGCCGGCGGTGAAACCGTAGTCCATCAGGTTCGAGAAGCTCTCGGCCAGGCGCTCGGTGACGATGTCGCCCATCTTTTCCGAGTAGAAGCGACGGTTGTGCAACGCCACGTAACCACGGTCCTGAATGGTCGAAATGATCGCCGCGTAGGTCGAAGGACGACCGATGCCGCGTTTTTCCATTTCCTTGACCAGGCTGGCTTCCGAGTAACGCGCCGGCGGCTTGGTGAAATGCTGGGTCGGATCAAGCTTGATCAGCTTCATCGCATCGCCCTGGGCCATGTCCGGCAGCACATCGTCGTCGCCTGGCTTGGCGATTTGCGGCATGACGCGGGTGTAACCGTCGAACTTCAGGATGCGTCCCTTGGCACGCAGCTCGAAGTCGCCAGCGCCCACAGTGACGGTCGTCGACAGGTATTGCGCCGGCAGCATCTGGCAAGCCAGGAACTGGCGCCAGATCAGCTCGTAGAGGCGCTCAGCGTCACGCTCCATGCCCGACAGCTTGCTTGGCTCGGTATTGGCGTCGGAGGGACGAATCGCTTCGTGAGCCTCTTGTGCGCCTTCCTTGCTGCTGTAGACATTCGGGGTTTCCGGCAGGTACTTCTTGCCGAACTCGCCTTCGATATAAGTACGCGCCATCGCCACGGCATCAACCGAGAGGTTGGTCGAGTCGGTACGCATGTAAGTGATGTAGCCAGCTTCGTACAGACGCTGGGCCATCATCATGGTTTTCTTCACCCCGAAGCCCAGGCGGTTGCTCGCGGCCTGTTGCAGGGTGGAGGTGATGAACGGCGCCGACGGCTTGCTGCTGGTCGGTTTGTCTTCGCGCTTGACGATGCTGTAGCTGGAAGCCTTGAGCTTCTCCAGCGCGGCCATGGCCTGGGCTTCGTTGAGCGGCTTGAAGGCTTCGCCTTTCTCGCGGGCCACGTCGAAACGCACGGTCGCGCCTTTTGCGGTGCCGAGGTCGGCGTGCACTTCCCAGTACTCTTCCGGGATGAACGCGCGGATTTCTCGCTCGCGCTCAACCACCAGCTTCACGGCAACCGATTGCACACGACCGGCGGACAGACCACGAGCGATCTTGGCCCACAGCAGCGGCGAAACCATGTAGCCCACGACGCGGTCGAGGAAGCGACGGGCCTGCTGGGCGTTGACGCGGTCGATATCCAGCTCGCCCGGCTGGGAGAAGGCTTCCTGGATCGCCTTCTTGGTGATTTCGTTGAACACCACGCGCTTGTAGCGGCTGTCGTCACCACCGATGGCTTCGCGCAGGTGCCAGGCAATGGCTTCCCCCTCGCGGTCCAAGTCGGTTGCGAGATAGATGGTGTCAGCATCCTTGGCGAGCCGGCGCAGCTCTTCGATGACTTTTTCCTTGCCCGGGAGGATCTCGTACTTGGCTTTCCAGCCATGATCCGGATCGACACCCATGCGCGCGACCAGCTGCTTGCGCGCTTTTTCTTTAGGCGACAGTGCCGGCGCTTCACCTGCAGCAGCCTTGCCGCGCTTGGCGGCTGGCTCTTTGCTGGCGCTAGCCGAACCGCTGGTGGGCAGGTCTCGGATATGGCCGATACTCGACTTCACCACGTATTCGTTGCCCAAATACTTGTTGATGGTCTTGGCCTTAGCCGGGGATTCCACAATGACCAGCGATTTGCCCATGGATCAGAAAATTCCTGAATTCGAGAAGTGAAAGGCGATTGGCGCCTGACGCGGCACCGCTATATATAGTGGCTACAAGGTGAGGTCAAGCGCAGGGTATTGCGCGAACTCAGCTTATGGCTTGGTAAAAAGGCTTTCTTCGGCCTGCACCAAAGCAAAGCGTGGCACCTGTTCGCCGTCAACTTCGACGGACTCCAGGAACATGCTCAAGGGACGCACCCAAAAGCCGTAATCGCCATACAGGGCTTGATAGAAGACCACTTCTTCTTCGGTTTCCGAATGCCGCGCAACACTGAACACGCGGTACTGCGGACCTTTGTAATGTTGGTAGAGCCCAGGTTGTATCGGCATGCTTTGGCCCTCACTCAAATTTTTTCAAAATAAAAACAAAATAAATCCGGAAAAACAAAAACCGGGGCACTTGGCCCCGGCTTCCATCAACGAGACGCTTAAACGCGTTCGAAGACGGTGGAGATGCCTTGGCCGAGACCAATGCACATGGTGGCTACCCCGAAGGTACCGCCATTCTGCTTCATCACATTGAGCAAAGTGCCGGAGATACGCGCACCGGAGCAACCGAACGGGTGGCCCAGGGCGATCGCGCCGCCGTGCAGGTTAACCTTCTCGTTCATCTTGTCGAGCACTTTCAGATCTTTCAGCACTGGCAGGGCCTGTGCGGCGAAAGCTTCGTTGAGCTCGAAGAAGTCGATGTCGGAGATGCCAAGACCCGCGCGCTTCAGTGCTTTTTGTGTGGCCGGTACTGGACCATAGCCCATGATTGCCGGATCCACACCTGCCACTGCCATCGAACGAATCACCGCCATAGGCTGGATGCCCAGGTCCTGTGCGCGCTGCGCCGACATCACGATCATGCACGAAGCACCATCGGTGATCTGCGACGAAGTACCCGCTGTCACGGTGCCGCCCTTCGGATTGAACGCCGGCTTGAGAGCCGCCAGGCTTTCCAGGGTGGTTTCCGGACGAATGGTTTCGTCGTAGTCGAAGGTTTTCAGGAAACCGTTCTCGTCGTAGCCCTGCATCGGGATGATTTCGTCTTTGAACTTGCCTTCCACGGTCGCCTTGTGGGCGAGTTGGTGGGAGCGCACGCCGAAAGCGTCCTGTTGTTCGCGGGTAATGCCGTGCATTTTGCCCAGCATTTCCGCGGTCAGGCCCATCATGCCCGAGGCTTTCGCCGCGTACAGCGACATGTGCGGGTTCGGATCGACACCGTGCATCATGCTCACATGGCCCATATGCTCGACGCCACCAACGACGAACACGTCACCGTTGCCGGTCATGATCGCTTGCGCAGCAGTGTGCAAAGCGCTCATGGACGAGCCACACAGACGGCTGACGGTCTGGCCGGCCGAGGTGTGCGGGATCTGGGTCATCAGCGACGCCATGCGCGCGATGTTCCAGCCCTGCTCCAGGGTCTGGTTCACACAGCCCCAGATCACGTCTTCGACTTCGCTCGGGTCGACCTTGACGTTGCGTTCCAGCAGTTTGCTGATCAGGTGCGCCGACATGTCTTCGGCGCGGGTGTTGCGGTGCATGCCGCCCTTGGAGCGGCCCATCGGAGTACGACCGAAGTCGACAATCACGACGTCTCTAGGATTCAAGCTCATAAGTTCACTCTCACTCTAGTTGGGGGCGCTTAACCGAAGAAGCTCTGGCCGTTCTTGGCCATTTCGCGCAGCTTCGCGGTCGGGTGGTACAGCGCGCCCAAATCAGCGTACTGGTCAGCCAGGGCAACGAACTCTGCCACACCGATCGAATCGATGTAACGCAGCGCACCGCCACGGAATGGAGGGAAACCAATGCCGTAGACCAGACCCATGTCGGCTTCGGCAGCGGTTTCGACGATGCCGTCTTCCAGGCAACGCACGGTTTCCAGGCACAGCGGGATCATCATCCAGTTGATGATGTCTTCGTCAGTGACTTCGCGCTGCTCGTAAACGATCGGCTTGAGCACTTCCAGTACCGAAGGATCGGCGACTTTCTTCTGCTTGCCCTTCTTGTCGGTCTCGTAGGCGTAGAAGCCCTTGCCGTTCTTCTGGCCCAGGCGCTTGGCTTCGTAGAGCACGTCGACGGCCGAGCGACGGTCGTCCTTCATGCGGTCCGGGAAGCCGTCAGCCATCACGTCACGGCCGTGGTGGCCGGTGTCGATGCCGACCACGTCCATCAGGTAGGCCGGGCCCATTGGCCAGCCGAATTTTTCCATGATCTTGTCGATACGGACGAAGTCCACACCGGCGCTGACCAGCTTGGCGAAACCGCCGAAGTACGGGAACAGCACGCGGTTGACCAGGAAGCCCGGGCAGTCGTTGACGACGATCGGGTTCTTGCCCATTTTCTTGGCGTAGGCAACGGTGGTGGCAACAGCCAGCTCGCTGGACTTCTCGCCACGGATCACTTCCACCAGCGGCATCATGTGCACCGGGTTGAAGAAGTGCATGCCGACGAAGTTTTCCGGACGCTTGAGGGCCTTGGCCAGCAAGGTGATGGAAATGGTCGAGGTGTTGGACGCGAGGATGGTGTCCTCTTTGACCTGGTCTTCAACTTCAGCCAGTACGGCCTGCTTGACCTTCGGGTTCTCGACGACGGCTTCCACCACCAGGTCCACGTGACCGAAATCACCGTAGGACAAGGTCGGACGAATGCCGTTGAGCACTTCAGCCATTTTCGCAGCGGTCATGCGACCTTTATCAACGCGGCCAACCAGCAGTTTGGCGGCTTCGGCCAGACCCTGTTCGATGCCGTGCTCGTTGATGTCCTTCATCAGGATCGGCGTACCTTTGGAAGCCGACTGATAGGCGATACCGCCACCCATGATACCGGCGCCCAGTACGGCGGCCTGCTTCACGTCCTTGGCGATTTCGTCGTAGGCCTTGGCCTTTTTCTTCAGTTCCTGGTCGTTCAGGAACAGACCGACCAGGCTCTGTGCGGCCGAAGTCTTGGCCAGCTTGGCGAAACCTGCGGCTTCAATTTCCAGGGCCTTGTCGCGACCGAAGTTCGCGGCTTTCTGGATGGTCTTGATCGCTTCAACCGGCGCCGGGTAGTTCGGGCCAGCTTGACCGGCCACGAAACCCTTGGCGGTTTCGAAAGCCATCATTTGCTCGATGGCGTTCAGCTTCAGCTTTTCCAGCTTCGGCTGGCGCTTGGCCTTGTAGTCGAACTCGCCGGAGATGGCGCGCTTGATCAGTTCCAGCGCGGCCTCTTGCAGCTTCTCTGGAGCAACCACTGCATCGACAGCGCCAACTTTCAGCGCGTCTTCAGGACGGTTTTCCTTGCCGGCGGCAATCCACTCGATGGCGTTGTCGGCACCGATCAGACGCGGCAGACGAACGGTACCGCCGAAGCCCGGGTAGATGCCCAGCTTGACTTCCGGCAGGCCGATCTTGGCCTTGGTGGACATGACACGGTAGTCCGCCGCCAGGCACATTTCCAGACCGCCACCCAGCGCGATGCCATTGATCGCAACAACGGTCGGAACGTTGAGGTCTTCGAAATCGCTGAAAATCTTGTTGGCTTCGAGGTTGCCAGCAACAAGCTCTGCATCCGGCAGCTTGAAGTTGTCGACAAATTCGGTGATGTCGGCGCCGACGATGAACACGTCCTTGCCACTGCTGACGATCACGCCCTTGATCGAAGCATCTGCCTTGATGGTGTCTACGGCCTGACGCAGTTCGTTCAGGGTTAGACGGTTGAACTTGTTGACGGACTCACCCTTGAGGTCGAACTTCAGTTCGACGATGCCACTTTCAAGAGCCTTAACCGTGATGGCTTTACCTTCGTAAATCATCAACTGATCTCCACGATATGGAAGCTGAACAGTACACGTCGGACGCAGGCGAATGGCTTGGCAGGGACGTTAATCGTCGATGCTACGCCCATTCCCCCGGCACACCCGCCAACGCGATAGTCGGGATTCTGTAGGAGCGGTCTGAAATACAAACGCTCAATTCATACGCCCGTTTGATTTGGGTACGTCACCTTCACGGAATTTCCGACAATTGTCAATCGCCCGAAACACGGGTTGAAACGCGACTTTCCGGTCATATCCGTACTGCGAAGACCTTAAACACGCCTGAGCATGCAGGGTCATTCATAGAATCAATTGTTAGAAAATGCGCCCTAATTCGCTGCAGCCCGTGTTTAACAAGCTACGCTGGCGGAACCAAGGGGAAATTGTGAACGCTTTTGGCGAATGCCCAGCGTAAGATCAGCCAACACCGATTTACCGGCCTGCCTGGCCAACCCGCCCGATGATTTTGTCGGGCTTTTTATTGCCTGCGCCCCCTGTAGGAGCTGCCGCAGGCTGCGATCTTTTGACTTTGATTTAAAAAAACAAGATCAAAAGATCGCAGCCTGCGGCAGCTCCTACAGGGGATCCGGAACACAGCTTCAGGCGAGCGCCTTGAGGGTGGCATCGATGTGCTGCAACACCTCGGCCTCACCCTTCTCACCCCAGTACAAGGCAATCATTTGCTTGTCGGCCTCGACCTTGTAGACATTACCCGGCAACTTTTCGAAATGATTGAGCAGCGCCTGATCTTCACAGGTTTCCTGCCACTGATTGACCCAGACACCCGGTGATTTTTGCCAGTAACTCCAGCACGCCGGCTGACTGCCACGCCGCGGACGATGGTACTGGGCGCACGGGCTCGGCGGCTCCTGGCTCAGCCAGTGTGGCCATTCCTGGGGTGCCAGCTGCATGGCCAATCCAATGCGCCGAGCCTCCATGCGCAGGGCGATGCGCCCACTCTGGGCACGCGACGGGCGCAACCATGCCAGTGGGCTGAGTACCACCAACAGGATTGACACCACTATCCACACCGTCATATCTGTACTCCCGATTCTTGATGAGCCCATTGTGTCACTTTGGAACCAATGCGCTTGAAACCAGCCATACTTACCAATATTGCAATCCTCAGGAGGAGCACCTCATGCCCTACAACCATATTCTGGTCGCTGTAGATCTGACCGAAGAGTGCGACCCTGTGATCCACCGCGCTCGCGAGCTGTCGGTGAGCAACGGCGCGAAATTGTCACTGGTGCACATTGTCGAGCCGATGGCGATGGCCTTCGGTGGCGACGTACCGATGGACCTGTCACAACTGCAACAGCAGCAGTTCGATCAGGCCAAGGAGCGCCTTGACCGCTTGATCCTCAAATACCCGGAGCTCTCCAAGGAATACAGCCACCTGACCTATGGCCAGCCACGCCAGGAAATCCACCACCTGGCCAAGGAGCAAACCTGCGACCTGATCGTGGTGGGCAGCCATGGCCGGCACGGCCTGGCACTGCTGCTCGGCTCCACCGCCAATGACGTGCTGCATGGCGCGCCTTGCGATGTGCTTGCGGTGCGCCTGCAAACCAAATCCTGACGCTACACATTCCCTGTGGGAGCGGGCTTGCTCGCGAATGAGGTGTGACAGTCGACATATTCGTTGAATGTTGAACCGCTTTCGCGAGCAAGCCCGCTCCCACAATGGATCTGCAACAGCCCGCAGATTGCGTTTCATATGAAAAGCCCGGCGTTCACGTGTGTGAAGCCGGGCTTTTTTATTGCAGGATCAATCAGGCATCCAGTTCGGCCCAGCGCTCGACCATCACGTCGAGTTCAGCCTGCAACTGCGCCAGTTGAGCAATCACTGCAGCCGTCTCGGCAGCCGGGCGCAGGTAGAAACCCGCGTCGGCCATCTGCGCTTCAACGGCAGCGATCTGCTGCTCCATGGCTTCGATCTCGCCGGGCAACGCTTCCAGCTCACGCTGCAGCTTGTAGCTGAGCTTCTTCTTCGCCACTGGCGCTTCGACTGCCGCCGCAACCGGTGCCGGCTCGGCCTTCACCACGGCGGAGTTCAGGTCGGCCTTGCCGGACTTGCTCTCGGTCACGCCCAGCAGGCGCGGCGAGCCGCCCTGGCGCAGCCAGTCCTGATAGCCACCGACGTACTCGCGAACCTTGCCTTCACCTTCGAAGACCAGGGTGCTGGTGACCACGTTGTCGAGGAATGCCCGGTCGTGGCTGACCATCAGTACGGTGCCGTTGAAGGTCAGCAAGACCTCTTCGAGCAATTCGAGGGTCTCGACATCGAGGTCGTTGGTCGGTTCGTCGAGTACCAGCAGGTTCGCCGGCTTGCTGAACAGCTTGGCCAGCAACAGACGGGCACGTTCACCGCCGGACAGCGCCTTGACCGGCGTGCGCGCACGCTGCGGGCTGAACAGGAAGTCGCCGAGGTAGCTCAGCACGTGGCGGCTCTGGCCGTCGATATCGATGAAGTCGCGACCTTCGGCGACGTTGTCGATCACGGTCTTTTCCAGATCCAGCTGATGGCGCAACTGGTCGAAGTAGGCCACATCGATCCTGGTGCCCTCTTCCACCTTGCCGCTGGTTGGCTGCAAGCCGCTAAGCATCAGCTTCAGCAGCGTGGTCTTGCCAGTACCGTTGGCACCCAACAGACCGATACGGTCGCCGCGCTGCAGCACCATGGAGAAGTCCTTGATCAGGAACGGACCGTCCGGGTGAGCAAAGCTCACGTTATCAAGGACCATGACCTGTTTGCCGGACTTGTCGGCGGTTTCCAGCTGGATGTTGGCCTTGCCCGTCCGCTCGCGACGTTCGCTGCGCTCGACGCGCAAGGCTTTCAGCGCGCGTACGCGGCCTTCGTTACGGGTACGACGGGCCTTGATGCCCTGGCGAATCCACACTTCTTCCTGGGCCAGGCGCTTGTCAAACAGCGCGTTGGCGGTTTCTTCGGCCGCCAGTGCGGCTTCCTTGTGCACGAGGAAACTGGCGTAGTCGCCGTTCCAGTCGATCAGGCCGCCGCGATCCAGTTCGAGGATGCGGGTTGCCAGGTTCTGCAGGAAAGAACGGTCGTGCGTGATGAACAGCACGGCGCCCTGGAAATCCTTCAGTGCTTCTTCAAGCCAGGCGATGGCACCGATGTCCAGGTGGTTGGTCGGTTCGTCGAGCAGCAGCAGGTCCGGCTCGGACACCAGGGCCTGGGCCAGCAGGACGCGACGACGCCAGCCGCCGGACAATTCGGCGAGGGTCTTGTCGGCCGGCAGTTGCAGGCGACTCAGGGTGCTGTCGACGAGGGTCTGCAAGCGCCAGCCATCGCGGGCTTCGAGGTCGTGCTGGACGTGCATCAGCTTGTCCAGGTCGGCATCGGTGACGATGTTCTGGCTCAGGTGGTGATACTCGGCGAGCAACGCACCGACGCCGTCCAGGCCTTCGGCCACCACGTCGAACACTGTCCGCTCGTCGGCCACCGGCAATTCTTGCGGCAATTCGCCGATCTTGAGACCGGGTGCGCGCCAAACGGAGCCGTCATCGGGCTTCTGGTCGCCCTTGACGAGCTTCATCATGCTGGACTTGCCAGTGCCGTTGCGGCCGATGATGCACACCCGCTCACCACGGGCGATCTGCCAGGACACCTTGTCCAACAACGGCATAGCGCCGAAAGCAAGGGACACATCGCTGAATTTGAGCAGGGTCATGAGCTTCTCCAAAAACCGGGCGCGCATTCTACCTGACTTGAGGCTTCAGAAGGCCGGCAATTTCACTCTCGTAGCACTCTGAACGACAAATGTTGCGAACTGATGCGGGAAGACCCGCAAAGCTTTCGCCCGCTGCTGGCAAAAGGCTAAGCTACAGACAATTCAGTGCGGGCCTGACCCGCACTTGCCATGTTTTCTCTGCCTGGACGTCTCATGCGCAGTCGCCTTTTCAATCTTTTGTCGTGTTTTTTACTTTCAGCCGCAGCGTTTCAATCCGCCCAGGCGGTGGACCTGTCCACCCAACGCCAATATTACGATGAGGCCAAGCGCGCCCTGGCCAAGGGTGATACCGGCCCGTATTTCCGTTACAGCCAGGCCCTCGCCGATTATCCGCTGGAACCGTACCTGGCCTATGACGAACTGACCGCGCGCCTGAAAACCGCGAGCAACGCCGAAATCGAGAAGTTCCTCGCCGAACACGGCGACCTGCCCCAGGCCAACTGGATGAAACTGCGCTGGTTGCGCTGGCTGGCGGACCGGGGCGACTGGGCGACCTTCGTCAAGTATTACGACCCGAAAATGAACTTCACCGAACTGGACTGCCTGAATGCGCAGTACCAGATCAGTCACAACCTCAAGGCCGAAGGTTACGCCAACACCGAAAAGCTCTGGCTGACCGGCAAATCCCAGCCCGAAGCCTGCGATGCCCTGTTCGGCATGTGGGCCGCCGATGGCCAGCTGACCGAGCAAAAACGCTGGGAACGCGCGAAACTCGCCGCCCAGGCGCGCAACTACCCGCTGGCCAACAGCCTGGTCAACGGCTTGACCACCCTCGCCCCGCGCGGTCGCTTGCTGGTGGACGTCGCGCAGAAACCGGAACTGCTCAACCAGCCGTCGCGCTTCACCCCGGCCGATGAAGCCATGTCCGACGTGGTCAGCCTCGGCCTGCGCCGCCTGGCTCGCCAGGACCCGGACAGGGCCATGAACCTGCTCGATGGCTACGCCAGCAGCATGCACTTCTCCCGGGACGAAAAAGTCGCAATCGCCCGGGAAATCGGGTTGACCCTCGCCAAACGTTTCGACGGCCGAGCCCTGGACGTCATGACCAAATACGATCCGGAGCTGCGCGACAACACGGTTTCCGAATGGCGCCTGCGCCTGCTCCTGCGCCTGGCGCGCTGGGACGATGCCTACCAGTTGACCCGTCGGCTGCCCCAGGACCTGGCCACCACCAACCGCTGGCGCTACTGGCAGGCCCGCAGCCTGGAACTGGCGCAACCGCAGAATCCGGAAGTGCAGACGCTCTACAAGAACCTGGCCCGCGAACGCGATTTCTATGGTTTCCTCGCCGCCGATCGCTCGCAGTCGCCCTATTCGCTGAACAACAAGCCGCTGGTGATGAGCCAGGCGCTGATCAACAAAGTGCGCAATACCCCCGGCATACGTCGCGCCCTGGAGTTCCACGCTCGCGGGCAAATCGTCGACGGTCGCCGCGAGTGGTACCACGTCAGCCGTCACTTCAGCCGTGACGAGATGGTTGCCCAGGCCAAACTGGCCTACGACCTGAAATGGTACTTCCCGGCCATTCGCACCATCAGCCAGGCGCAGTATTGGGACGATCTGGATATCCGTTTCCCGATGGCCCACCGCAATACGCTGGTGCGTGAAGCGAAGAATCGCGGCCTGCATCCGAGCTGGGCGTTTGCCATCACTCGCCAGGAAAGCGCCTTCATGGAAGATGCCCGCTCAGGGGTCGGCGCCTCGGGCCTGATGCAACTGATGCCCGCCACTGCCAAGGAAACCGCACGCAAGTTCAGCATTCCCTATAGCTCGCCACAGCAACTGTTCGATCCGGACAAGAACATCCAGCTCGGCGCCGCTTACCTGAGCCAGGTCCACAGCCAGTTCAACGGCAACCGCGTCCTCGCCTCCGCCGCCTACAACGCCGGCCCGGGTCGCGTGCGCCAATGGTTGCGCGGTGCCGACCACCTGAGTTTCGATGTGTGGGTGGAAAGCATCCCGTTCGACGAAACCCGCCAGTACGTGCAAAACGTGCTGTCGTACTCGGTGATCTACGGCCAGAAGCTCAACTCGCCACAGCCGATCGTGGATTGGCATGAGCGGTATTTCGACGATCAATGAACGGTAATGTAGGAGCTGCCGCAGGCTGCGATCTTTTGATCCTGCTCTAAAAAATGCCCGCATCGTTTGATGCGGGCATTTTTTTGTCAGGGGTCTTGAAGATCAAAAGATCGCAGCCTGCGGCAGCTCCTACAGTTCGGCGGTAGCCTTGCCGTCACTGAACTGCAAGGCCGCCAGGCGTGCATACAAGGCATTGCTGGCAATCAGTTCCTGATGCGTCCCTACCGCCACCAGTTTCCCCTGATCCATCACCGCGATCCGGTCGGCGTTTTTAACCGTGGCCAGGCGATGGGCGATCACCAGAGTGGTTCGATTCTTCATCAGGCTCGGCAGCGCCTGCTGGATCAAATGCTCACTCTGGGCATCGAGGGCGCTGGTGGCTTCGTCGAGGAGCAGAATCGGGGCGTCCACCAGCAACGCGCGGGCGATGGCCAGGCGTTGGCGCTGGCCGCCGGAAAGGCCGAGACCGCCATCCCCCAGATGAGTCTGGTAACCGCTGGGCATGGCTTCGATAAAGTCATGGGCGTAAGCGATCTTTGCCGCTTCCTGTACCTCGGCCAGCGTCGCCTGCGGATTGCCGTAGCGAATATTGTCTTCAATGCTGCCGAAAAACAGCGCCGGGGTCTGTGACACCAAGGCGAAGCAGCGGCGCAAATCCAGCGGATCGAGCTGAGTCAACGGCACGCCATCGAGCAGGATGCGCCCCTCGGCCGGGTCGTAGAAACGCAGCAGCAAGTCATACACCGTCGACTTGCCGGCCCCGGAGGGCCCCACCAGCGCCAGCGTCTCACCGGCATTGACTGTCAGGCTCAAGCCGTCGACAGCGTAACTTTCCGGCCGCGACGGGTAGGAAAAACGCACATTTTGCAGCTGCAGGTGGCCGTCGACCCGTTCCGGCAGCGTCACCGCGCCTGCGACCGGTGGCAGGATGATGTTTTCCGAACGCAGCAACTCGGCAATCCGTTCGGCTGCGCCGGCCGCCCGCTGCAATTCCCCGATCACCTCGCTCAAGGTGCCGAACGCACTGCCGACGATCAGGCTGTAGAACACGAACGCCGCCAGCTCGCCGGCGGAAATTCGCCCGGCGATGACGTCCATCCCGCCAACCCAGAGCATCACCCCGACCGCGCCCAGGACCAGCACGATCACCAGGGTTATCAGCCACGCCCGCTGGAAGATGCGCTTGCGTGCGGTGTTGAACGCCTCCTCCACGGTCACGGCAAACCGTTGCTCGTCCTGGACCTGATGGTTGTAGGCCTGCACGGTCTTGATCTGCCCCAGGGTTTCGGAAACATAGCTGCCGATGTCGGCAATCCGGTCCTGGCTCAGGCGCGAGAGGTTACGCACCCGGCGACCGAAGATCAGGATCGGCGCGATCACCAGGGGCAAGGCCACCACCACGATACTGGTGAGCTTGGGGTTGGTGATGAACAACAGGACGATCCCGCCGATCACCATCAACAGATTGCGCAGGAACAACGACAACGAAGACCCGATGACCGATTGCAGCAGCGTGGTGTCGGCGGTCAGGCGGGACTGGATTTCGGAGCTGCGATTGTCTTCGTAGAAACCCGGGTGCAGGTAAATCAGATGATTGAACACATCACGCCGGATATCGGCGACGCAGCGCTCGCCGATCCACGACACCAGGTAAAACCGGGCAAAGGTTCCGATCGCCAGCCCCATGACCAGCAACATGAACAGGCCAATGGACTGATTGAGCAGGTGTGGCGACTGGGTCATGAACCCCTTGTCCACCAGCAGGCGGATGCCCTGCCCCATGGACAAGGTGATACCAGCGGTGACGATCAACGCCAGCAAGGCGCCGAAGGCCTGCCAGCGATACGGCGCAATGAATCGACTGGCCAGGCGAACAGCACGGCGGTGACGGGCAGAGAGCATCGCAAACTTCCGGGACAAGACAATCATTAGGGTCAGCCTACACCGCTCAATGGGGTGGCTCGCTGCAAATCACAATGAGTCAGGTTAATTATGTCCACCAACACTAGAGGCTAGACGCTATTGGTCTAAAGTTCGGGTAGCCACGCGAAGGCATTTCTGCTGCACTGGTTCTGTCCCCCCGGAAAGATCGCAGGGAGTTGTCATAGCCCGGTCACCTGGCGGTTCTACAGTAAGCACACTACCTGATGAGGAGACAGGCCATGTCCTTGCAACACAGCAGCGATGACAAGATTCAAGTGATCCGCACGCAACCAGACCAGTCTCTGGGCTGCTCGATTATCGACGAGCAAGGCCGCGAAGTACCGATCACTGAAGAAATGATCCAGAAAGCTTGCAGCGAACTGGAAAAGCGATTGGTCAAGCCTGCCGAACAAGAGTGATATAGCCACCGTCTTCTTGACCCGGCCCATTGTTGGCCGGGTTTTTTATGGGTGCCTGTCTGGACATTGTGGGGCGCCCTTCGCGAGCAAGCCCGCTCCCACACTGGATCTATATGCACCACAAATCCCCTGTGGGAGCGGGCTTGCTCGGGTAGAAACCGGAGACATCCTTTACGTTTTAAACCGGAGACATCGTTTACAGGTATGAAATACGGTCAGGAGGTGCCTGACCATGCCCTGGAATCGAGAGTCC